>JBLMYD010000085.1:0-92853 GCA_050258095.1 Chloroflexota bacterium | reverse complement strand
TGGGGTGTCGGCCGCAGGCCCATCCTGCGGCTCAGTCCCCGCAGTGCTTTGCGCGGGGTGCCGGCCCTTCTACCCGCGCCCGAGGACGGCGGGCCGCGACGGGCGGCTCTCCATATGGTCTTGATAGCTGAATGAAGGAAGGCGTAGGGCAGATTCGGGGAATCTGCTTAGCGGCCTATTTCGGCTCTGCGTCGGGATCGGGATCGGGCGAACGCTGTGGCTCGGTCGGCGGAAAACCCATCTGTCGCGTCCGGCTACCATGGACATATGGCAACTGCGGTCAAGAAGCTCGATCTTCACGTCGGCGAGTTGGTCGAAATCGAGGGGCGGCGCTACGAGGTCGTCCCGGACAAGACCGGTGGGCTGACGATTGAGCCGCCGATAACCCCGATCTCAGAGCTTTACGAGAAGCGGGGCATGAAACCCGCTTCGGCGGAGGATTTCGAGCGAATCGCTGGCGATCTCCCGACTGACGGCGAGGGCTAGCCTCGTCCCGTTCGGCGGTTTGGCTTTTCGGTAGCGCTTATCGTCCCGCTGCACGTGGCTTCGCCAGAACGTAGAAATCTGCCGCCAGTCTCGATCCGGTTCGACCGCGAGGAGTGGCAAGAAGAGGTTGAGCGCTTGGATGAGCGCTCAGAGGCGCGTATCCAGGCGGAGCGCGCCCGCCGAGAAATCGAGGGCGGAAAAGCCGCTCTCGATCTACAGAAGTGCGAGGCAGACGACGAGGCGAGCGGGACGAGACTTGTCGGCTGCGTGAAGGCGTACGTGCCGCTCGGGAAGCAGGGAGCCTCTGAGGCGCCGTTCGGCTTCGTGTTCCAGTTGGCGCAAAACCCGGACGGCAGCCTCGTCTGGAACTTCATTGCCTTCGGGGAGCGCCATCCCGACAACCCGGCCACCCGCACCGTGTACGAGCGCGCCCACAAGCGTCTGCACGGCCGCTATCCCGAGTGACTTGCGGCTGTTCGCGGCTAGACGGTTGCCACTTCGGTTGCCACCCCCATGCCAAATCGGACTCTCTGGACCTCGGGAAGCGGCGCATTCCGCACTGCACTGCGATGCCGGAGGAGGGACTCGAACCCCCGACACGCGGATTATGATTCCGCTGCTCTGACCAGCTGAGCTACTCCGGCGGGGGGACGGATCGTAGCGGTGCCGGGGCGGTTGTCGCCCGGGGGCGCGAGGGCATAGCCTTGGGGCGATGACGCAGGAGTTGGACATGGCCGTGCGGACGGTGCTGCGCGACTGTTTGCGGGTCGAACCGGGGGAAGAGGTGCTGGTGATCTGCAATCCGGTGACCGAGGAGATCGGCTCGCTGATGCGGATCGAGGCGGAGGGGGACGGCGCCTTCGCGACGCTGGCGATCATCTCCGAGCTCGACTCGAACGGGGCCGAGCCGCCGACGCCCGTCGCCGCGGCGATGGTTGCGGCCCAGGTCGTGCTCGCGCCGACGATCCAGTCGCTCTCGCACACCTCCGCCCGCCATGCGGCCACACAGGCGGGGGTGCGGATCGCGACGCTGCCGGGCGTCACCGAGGAGATGCTCGCCCGCCTGATGAACGCCGACATGCGCAAGCTGCGCCGCCGCGGCTCCGTCCTCGCCGCTCACATGCGCAGGGGCGAGGAGGTGCGGATCACCTGCGCGCACGGCAGCGACCTGCGAATCGAGCTCGGCGACCGCACACCGATCGCCGACGCGGGCGAGCTCCACTCGCCCGGCGCCTTCGGCAACCTGCCCTGCGGCGAGGCCTTCGTCGCGCCGACGACGGCCGAGGGAACGCTCATCGTCGACGGCTCGATCGCCGGCGTCGGCAAGGTCGAGACCCCGGTTGAGCTGACCGTTCGCGACGGCCACCTCGCCGACGCCACCGGCCCGGAGGGCGAGGCGCTGCTCGAGCTGCTGACCAAGCACGGCGAGGACGGCACCAACATCGCCGAGCTCGGCATCGGCACCAACGAAGAGGCGACGCTGACCGGCAACATCCTCGAGGACGAGAAGATCCTCGGCACCGCCCACGTCGCCTTCGGCGCCTCGGCGGCGATCGGCGGCGCCGTCCAGGTGCCCGTCCACCTCGACTGCGTGATCGTCGAGCCCACGGTGGAGATCGACGGCAAGGAGATCGTCCACGCCGGCGAGCTCCTGATCTGAGCCGGTGGCCGGGCAGCTCCTCGCAGTGCCCAACGTCAGCGAGGGCCGCCAGGCCTCGCGCATCGCCCTCCTGCGGGAGGCGTTCGCGCGCGACGCCACCCTGCTCGACGCGCACTCCGACGCCGATCACGACCGCTCCGTCTTCACCCTCGCCGGGGAGCCGGCTCCGCTGCGGGACGCGCTCGTCGCCGGCGCCGAGCAGGCGATCGAGACGATCGACATGACGAAGTACACGGGCCTCCACCCGGCGGTCGGCGCCCTCGACGTCTGCCCGCTGGTCTGGCTCGACCCCGCAGCTCGCGAGCCGGCGCGCACCGCGGCGCTCGAGGTCGCCGAGCAGATCGGCGGGCTCGGCCTGCCCGTCTTCCTCTACGGCTCGCTCGCCGGCCGCCCCGAGCACGCCGAGCGGGCCTACTTCCGCAACGGCGGCCTCGCCGAGCTCTGGCTGCGGATGGAGGGGGGTGAGCTGCGTCCCGACTTCGGCCCGCCCGAGCCGCACCGCACCGCGGGCGTCACCCTGGTGACGGCCCGGCCCCCGCTCGCCGCCTTCAACGTCGAGCTCGACAGCGGCGACGCGGAGACCGCCCGCGCCGTCGCCGCCGGCCTGCGCGAGTCGGGCGGCGGCCTGCGCGGCGTGCGGGCGATCGGCCTGTCGCTCGCCGGCGGGCGGTCCCAGGTCTCGACCAACGTCCACGACCCCTTCGCGGTCCCCCTGCGCGAAGTGGTCGAGAGGGTCCGCGAGCTGGCGGCGCCGCTCGGCGCGCGCCCGGTGGCGGCGGAGGTCGTCGGCCTCGTCCCCGCCGCAGCGCTCGCCGGCTACCCGGAGGACGTGCCGATCCGCGACTTCGACCCGGCCCGGGGAACGATCGAGGCGGCGCTCGATCGCCGGCGCTGACTTTGTCGTTAGGGGTGCATATGCACCCCTAAAGGCGAACTCAGTAGCGTTCAACTCGTGGCCCAGACGAAGAAGAAGCGTCGCCGCAAGCACCGCGGCACCCAGAGCGGCAAGGTCGACACCAGGGGCAGCGCAGCTCGCCCGCGCAGCCGCGCCGAGGCGCAGGCCCGCGCCCGCGCCCGCACCAACACGAAGGGCCCCAAGCTCGACCGGCCGCCGACCTGGCGCAACTCGGCGATCCGGGGCATCGCCGCCGCCGCGATCTTCGCCCTGCTCCTGCTCGTGCTCTTCAAGCGCCCCGTCGGTGCCGCCCTCGCCCTCGGCGCCTTCATGCTCGTCTTCTACATCCCGGCCGGCTACTACATCGACTCGTTCATGTGGCGCCGCCGCGAGCGGGCACGGATGCGGTCCGGCCAGAAGAAGTGAGCATCGAGGTCCGCCAGCTCACGGTCGGCCCGATCGGGGAGAACTGCTTCGTCGTCCGCCCCGAGGGGGGCGAGAAGGCGGTCGTCGTCGATCCGGGCGAAGAGGCGGAGCGGATCCTGGCCGCGGTCGAGGAGGCCGGGGCCGAGGTCGAGGCGATCCTGATCACCCACTGCCACTTCGACCACATCGGCGCCGTCACGCCCGTCGCCAAGGCCACCGGCGCGCCGGTCTACTGTCCCGAGCTCGAGGTCCCGGCGCTCGCCGACATCATGTCCTTCACGATGTCCGGCTTCGGGCCCTTCGAGGGCTACGAGGCCGACGAGACCGTGGCCGGCGGGGAGGCGCTGGAGCTGGCGGGGATGACCCTGGACGTGATCTCCACCCCCGGCCACAGCCCCGGCCACGTCACCTACTCCGTCCGCGGCGAGGACGCGATCTTCTCCGGCGACGTCCTCTTCCAGGGCTCGGTTGGGCGGGTCGACCTGCCCGGCGGCGACGGCCCGACCCTGCTGCGCTCGATCCAGGGCCTGATCGAGTCCCATCCGCCGGAGACCGCCGTCTACCCGGGCCACATGGGCGCCACCACCCTCGGCGCCGAGCGGGCGACCAACCCCTTCCTCGCCGGGCTCCCGAGCTAGGCGCCCAACGGCCTTCTCCGCAGGTAAGGTCGCGCAGATGGCGGCAAACAGGTACCAGGCCCCGAGAGGGACGTTCGACGTCCTGCCCGACGCCGCGCGCGTCCGCGGCCGGGTCGAGCGCACCGCCGCCGCGATCTTCGCCCGCGCCGGCTACGAGCCGATCGCGACGCCGATCTTCGAGGACACCGAGCTGTTCGAGCGCGGCGTCGGCCACTCGACCGACATCGTCCGCAAGGAGATGTTCACCTTCGAGGACAAGGGCGGCCGCAGCCTCACCCTGCGCCCGGAGGGCACGGCGCCGATCTGCCGCGCCTACGTCGAGCACGGAATGCAGGCGCTGGCGCAGCCTGTGAAGCTCTCCTACGCCGGCCCCTTCTTCCGCCACGAGCGCCCCCAGGCCGGCCGCTACCGCCAGTTCCATCAGCTCGGCGCCGAGGCGATCGGCACCGACTCGCCGCTGGCCGACGCCGAGCTGATCGGCCTGCTCGCCGGCCTGCTCGCCGAGCTGGGCGTGCCGGGGGTCGAGCTGCGGCTCGGCAGCCTCGGCTCGCTCGACGCGCGCCAGGCCTACCTGGAGGAGCTGAAGGCGCACCTGCGTGCGCACGAGGGCGAGCTCGCCAAGGAGGTGCGCGAGCGCATCGACGCCAACCCGCTGCGCGCCTTCGACTCCGACGACGAGGGAACGCAGGCCGTGATGGCCGCGGCGCCGAAGCTCGTCGAGCGGCTCGCGGGCGAGGACGCGGCCCACTTCGCCGAGGTGCGGGCGCTGCTCGACGCCGCCGGCATCGCCTACGAGATCGACCCGACGCTGGTCCGCGGCCTCGACTACTACACGCGGACGATCTTCTCCTTCGTCTGCGACCGGCTCGGCGCCCAGTCGGAGATCGGCGGCGGCGGCCGCTACGACGGCCTGGTCGAGCAGCTCGGCGGCAAGCCGACGCCGGCGGTCGGCTGGGCCGCGGGCATCGAGCGCATCGTCCTCGCCCTCGGCGAGGAGGAGGGCGCGGCGGAGCGCGACGTCTTCATCGCCGTCGCCGATGCGGAAGGGGGGGAGGCCCGCACCCGGGCGGCGGTCCTCGTCCGCGAGCTGCGCAACGCCGGTCTCTCGGCCGAGCTCGACCTCGCCGGTCGCGGGCTCAAGGGCCAGCTCAAGCACGCCGACCGGATCGGCGCCCGCCAGGTGCTGATCCTCGACGGGTCCGACGCCCAGCTGCGCGACATGGCGAGCGGCGAGCAGCGCCCCGCCGACACCGGCAACCTGATCGAGGAGATCACCGGAGGGCTGGCGTGAGCGACTTCCCCGCGCTGCGGCCCAACGACTTCCGCGACACCTGGTGCGGCCAGGTCCTCGCCGACCGCGTCGACGGCGAGGCCCGCGTCGCCGGCTGGGTGCACCGCCGCCGCGACCACGGCGGCCTCGTCTTCATCGACCTGCGCGACCGCACCGGCATCGTCCAGCTCGTCTTCAACCCCGACGAAGCCGGGGGCGCCTTCGAGCTCGGCCACAAGCTGCGCGCCGAGGACGTGCTCAGCGCGACGGGCACGGTCGTGCGCCGCTCGCCCGACACGGTCAACCCGGACCTGCCGACGGGCGAGTTCGAGCTCAAGGTGGGTGCCGCCGAGCTGCTCGCCGACGCCCAGACGCCGCCCTTCCAGATCGAGGGCTTCGCCGGCGAGGCGGGGGAGGACGCGCGCCTGCGCCACCGCTACCTCGACCTGCGCCGCGAGCCGATGCGCGCCGCGCTCGAGCTGCGCCACCGCGTCGTCGCCGCGATGCGCGAGTTCCTCGACGGCGAGGGCTTCCTCGACATCGAGACGCCGGTGCTGACCCGCTCGACGCCCGAGGGCGCCCGCGACTTCCTCGTCCCCAGCCGCCTGCAGCAGGGCTCCTTCTACGCCCTGCCGCAGTCGCCGCAGCTCTTCAAGCAGCTGCTGATGGTCGCCGGCTTCGAGCGCTACTACCAGGTGGCGCGCTGCTTCCGCGACGAGGCGACCCGCGCCGACCGCCAGGCCGAGTTCACCCAGCTCGACGTCGAGATGTCCTTCGTCGACGGCGAGGACGTGATCGACGTCAACGAACGGCTGCTCGCGCACGTCTTCGAGCGCGCCGGCGGGCCGCAGATCGAGCTGCCGATGCAGCGCATGTGCCATGCCGAGGCGATGGGCCGGTTCGGGACGGACCGGCCGGACCTGCGCTTCGGCCTCGAGCTCGTCGACCTCGGCGAGGCGCTGCGCGAAACCGAGTTCAAGGTCTTCCGCTCCGTCCTCGACGGCGGCGGCGCCGTGCGCGGGATCAACGCCGGCCGTCGCGAGCTGCCCCGCTCCGAGCTCGACGGCCTGATCTCGCGCGCGCAGGAGCTCGGCGCCAAGGGCCTCGTCTGGGCCTTCCGCGAGGGCGCGGGCTGGCGCTCGCCGACCGCCAAGTTCCTCTCGGTCGAGGAGCTGCGCGACCTCAACCGGCGCCTCGGCGCCGAGGAGGGCGACCTGCTGCTGCTGGTCGCCGACGAGCGCCCGGTGACCGACGCCGTTCTCGGCCAGCTGCGCCTCGACCTCGCCGAGCGCTTCGGCCTGATCGACCCCGACGAGCACCGGCTGGTCTGGATCGTCGATTGGCCGCTGATGGAGTGGAACGCCGAGGAGGGGCGCTGGAACGCATTGCACCACCCGTTCACGGCGCCGGCGGGCGAGCTCGACCCCGACGACCCGGGCGCCGCCCGGGCGCAGGCCTACGACGTGGTCTGGAACGGCCAGGAGCTGGGCGGCGGCTCGATCCGCATCCACGACGCCGAGGTCCAGCAGGCGGTCTTCGCCGCGCTCGGGATCGACGCCGAGGAAGCCGAGGCGCGCTTCGGCTTCCTGCTCGAGGCGCTGCGCTACGGGGCGCCGCCGCACGGGGGGATCGCCTACGGCGTCGACCGCATCGTCCAGCGCCTCAGCGGCGCCGAGACGATCCGCGACGTGATCGCCTTCCCGAAGACGGCGTCGGGGTTCGACCTGCTGACCGGCGCCCCGGCGGCGGTCGACGAGATGCAGCTCAAGGAGCTGGGGATCGCGCTGCACCGGCGCGGCCTGGCGGGACACTGAGGTGAGCATGTTCCGCCGCATCAGAGCCGTCTTCAAACCGCGGATGCCCGGCCCGGGGCAGACGCCGGTTCACGTCGCCGACCCGCGCTTCGACGACTGGGAGTCGGTGCGCGAGTTCGCCGACGTGAGGACGGCGCGGGCCTGGCACCAGGCCCTGGAAGAGACCGGGATCGAGGCGGTCCTCACCGCGGACTGGCCGCTCGACCGCTTCGGCCACGGCGAGATCTACCTCTGCGTGCAGGGGGAGGACTGGAGCGAGGCCGAGCTCCTGCTCTCCAACCTGGACCTCGACGTCGACCTCGACGACTGAGCCCGCCGAGGCGGGTCAATCGAGGCTCCAGCCCGCCGGTACCGCCTCTGGCTTTGATCCCTTGAAGTAAAGGGTGGGCGCCTCCTCGCAGTCCCAAGGGACCGAGAGAGAACGGCTCCCTCGCCGTTTGTGTTGGGTCAAACGGTGAGACGGCTCACGCACGGGCTCGAGCCTCTGCGCCAACCGTATCACCGCCTGGCACCATGTCCACGAGGAAATGGACGCTGAGCTTTTCGAGGCATATCTGCGCGACGAGACCCGGCGGGGGCCTGCCGCAGACGGCGCCTTCACCGGCGCCGCGGGCGGCGCCGCCTGCGGCGACCTGGCGCGGATCTCGCTGCTGCTCGAGGGCGACGCGATCGGCGGCGTCAGCTTCGACGCCGAGGGCTGCGGCTCGACCAGGGCGGCGACGGCCGCCGTGGCCGAGCTGGCCGACGGCGCCGACGTGCTCGAGGCGGCGCGGATCGGCGCCGACGAGGTCGCGGCCGCGGTTGGCGGCCTGGCTCCCGCCAAGCGCCACGCCGCCCAGTTGGCGGCCGACGCCCTGCACCGGGCCCTGGCCCAGGCGGCGGCCTCCGACAAGGTTCTCGCCGGCAATGGCGGCGATCGCGTCCTCGTCGCGATGTCGGGCGGTGTCGACAGCGCCGTCGCGGCGCTGCTCGAACGCGAGCGCGGGGCGGAGGTCGTCGGCGTCACCCTCAAGCTCTGGGCCGACCCGGAGACCGACGGCGCCAAGGCCTGCTGCTCGCCCGAGGCGGTGCTCGGCGCGCGGGCGCTGGCGCACTCGCTCGGCATCCCCCACCTGACCCTCGACCTCGAGGAGGAGTTCCGGCGCCGCGTCGTCGCCGAGTTCGTCGCCGGCCACGCCGCCGGGACGACGCCGAACCCCTGCATCGCCTGCAACGGGGAGGTGAGGATCGCGGCGATGGTCGATCTCGCCGGGCGCGTCGGCGCCAGCCACCTCGTCACCGGTCACTACGCCCGCGTCGTCGACGACGGCGCCGGGCCCCTGCTCGCCGCGGCCGCCGACGCGAAGAAGGACCAGAGCTACATGCTGGCGGCGCTGCCGCCCGCCCTGCTCGAGCGGGTTCGCTTCCCGCTCACCGAGCTGACCAAGCCCGAGGTGCGGGAGATCGCCGCCCGTCACGACCTTGCCGTCGCCCGCAAGCCGGAGAGCCAGGACCTCTGCTTCCTCTCCGGCCAGGGCAAGGCGGACTTCCTGCGCCGCCACGGCGGCCTGCGCGAGCGCGAGGGCGACCTGCTCGATCGCTCCGGTCGCGCGATCGGGCGCCACCGCGGCCACCACCACTTCACGGTCGGGCAGCGGCGCGGGATTCGCGTCTCGGCCGACGAGCCGCTCTACGTCCTGGCGACGGACGCGGCGGCGAACACGGTCACCGTCGGCACGCGGGCGGAGCTGCAGTCGGCCCGGGTCAGGGTCCGCGACGCCGTCCTGCACCGCGACGGCGCGACGGTCGACGCGGTGCGCCTCCGCTACCGCTCGCGCCCCGTCCCCGCCGCCTTGGAGGCGACGGGAATCGGGGCGCATTCCGCGCTCGACGTCCGGCTGAAGGAGGGATTCGCCGGCGTCTCACCCGGCCAGACAGCGGTGCTGCTGGCCGGGGAGACGATCGTCGGTCACGGCACGATCTGCTAGGCCGCGACTAGGTCGTCGGTTCTGCAGGCGGCGGTGACTGTTCCTGTTCTTCCCTTTCCTGCTTGCGTTCTTCGCGTTCCTGGCGACGTTCGTCGCGACGCAGGTGGGCGACGGAGTTCACGCAGCGCGAGAATTCAGTGCCCTTTTCGCCCGCTTCGTGCTTCTTGCTCTTGCCCTTGCAGACCTGACCGGGTGTCTGGTGTTCGTGGTTTGCGGCGCGAGCCATCGTGTTCACGCAGCGCGAGAACGGGGTGCCCTTTTCGCCCTTGACGTGCTTCTTGCTTTCCCCCTTGCAGTACTTGCCGTACGCCTTCGCCTTCGAGTTCGAGCCTTCGTGCTTGGGCGTGCCTTCCGGCTGGCCGGCAAGCGCCACGGCGGGCACCATCAGCGCGACTGCCGCGACGACGAGTGTGACCTTTGCTTTCAACATCGTGCCTCCTTCGACCTTTGTCGAACGGGTTTGTGAGAGTTGCAGTTGAAACGGGCGCGGGACCCGTTTGTCAGGGCATACCCTCGGATTTCGTGCCTGATTTCGCCCCTCCGGCGTCAAAACCGGACGATTGTTCGGGTGTAGGCGACGTTTCGCCCGTCGAGCCCTTCCCTCCTTCTTCCTTGGAGGACTTGGGCGGGGAGGACGTGGCGGGCGGCGGCGAGCTGTGCGCCGGGGCCCTCGCGTGTCCCCGGCCGTGGGACGCGTGGTGGGACTGCCGGTGGCTGGCGCCCTGCGAGCGCCCGCCGCCGACCCCACTGTTTTGCCGGTGTTCGGCGGCGGTTTCCCGGCCGTGCTGCGCGGCCGGCGGCAGGGCTCCCGGGGCGCCCTGGCCGTGGTGCCCCTTGCCCTTCTTGCCGTGCGCCTTGGCCCGCTTCCTCGCCCTCGCCGCCTGCCGCTTGGCCTTGGCGCCGCGCGGCGATCCGCCTTCCGTCTCTCCTCCTGCGGCGCCGGAGCCGCTTTCCTGCCCGGCCGGCGTGGAGCTCGAGCCGCCGGTCAGGCCGGTGTGGATCAGGCCGCTGCGGTCGGCGGCCGAGACGCCCACCGCGGCGACGACTGCGACGGTGGCGACTGACTTCGCCACCAGCCCCGCCGTCAGCGCCTTGCCGGCGCCGGCTGCCGCGGTCGCCCCGCCGGTGGCTGTGGCGGCGCCCCCGACCGCGCCCTGGGCGCTGCCGAGGACGGCGTGGAGGACGCCGGCGGAGGCGAGCGTCGGCAGCGGGGCAATGGCGGCGAAATCGCGCCGCCGGGTCTCGATCGCCACCTGGAAGGCGCGGCAGTCCGGGCAGTCCCGTAGGTGCGCCTTGAGGTCGCGCCGCCGCGTGACCCGCCCGTCGGCGTTGGAGAGGCGGTGCATGACTTCCTCGCAGCTCATCTCACGCCCCGCTTCCAGGCTGCGCAGGCTGAGCCGCGCCTCGTAGACCGCCTGCCGGGCGACCGCCTCCGAAGTGCCGAAGAATTCGCCGATCTGCGCGAACCCGAGACCGCTGAGCTCGCGCATCACCAGCGCCGTTCGCTGGCGGTCGGGCAGGTCGGCCAGGTCGCAGAGGAGCCGTCGCAGGCGTTCGCGAGCGCCCACCGCATCGGCGAGGTTGCCGGCGGGGTCTTCCAGCTCCGGGTCGATCGGCGCCGGCGCCGTGCGCGTGCGCACGATTTCGACCGCCTCGTTGTGGGCGACGCGGTAGAGCCAGGGCCGCAGCTGGATTTGCCGGTCCTCGCCCGGCAGCGATTGCAGCGCTTTGACCATCGTGTTCTGGAGCGCGTCGCGGGCGTCCTCGGCGTTGCCGAGGATCGCCAGGCAGAATCGGTAGATCTCCTGGTGATAGCGGCGGAAGATCGCCGCGAAGGCCTTCTCGTCCCGTTGCGCCGCGCGGCGCGCCAGCCTCGCGTCCGAGGCGAGAGTCGAGGCCGGGGCATGCCGCGCCGGCGGCTTCGATACGTCCGTTCCGCTCATTTCCCAATCGTCTCGGCATTTTTGGCCATCCAGTCAAGGTTGGGCGCAGCTCCTTCACTGATTCAACGGATAACGGGGCCCTCTGTCAGGCCCTTGTTTGAAGGCTCGCTTAGGCTTGCCCCATGAACGCGGCGGAGATCCGCAGCACCTACCTCTCCTTCTTCGCGGAGCGCGGGCACGCGATCATGCCCTCGGCCTCGCTGGTGCCCTCCGTCCACGATCCCTCCGTGCTGCTGACGACGGCCGGGATGCAGCCGTTCAAGCCCTACTTCCTCGGCCGCGAGGAGCCGCCCTCGCGGCGGCTGGCCGACGTGCAGAAATGCTTCCGCACCACCGACATCGGCGAGGTCGGCAACACGGCGCGGCACCTGACCTTCTTCGAGATGCTCGGCAACTGGAGCTTCGGCGACTACTTCAAGGAGGAGTCGATCCCCTGGGGCTGGGAGCTCTCCACGCGGGGGTTCGGCATGGACCCCGAGCGCATCTGGGTGACCGTCTTCGGCGGCGACGAGGAGCTGGGCCTCGGTCCCGACGAGGAGGCGATCGCGGTCTGGCGCGAGGTCGGGCTGCCCGACGAGCGGATCGTCCGCCTCGGGCGCGAGGACAACTTCTGGCAGGCCGGCCCGGCGGGACCGTGCGGGCCGTGCTCGGAGCTCTACCTGGACCGCGGCGAGGACTTCGGCGCCCCGGGCGAGCGCCCCGGCGACGACACCGACCGCTTCCTCGAGTTCTGGAACCACGTCTTCATGACCTATGACCTCGGCGCCGACGGCTCGCTGACCGAGCTGCCGATGCGCAACATCGACACCGGCATGGGGCTGGACCGGATGGCGGCGATCCTGCAGGACGTCCCCTCGGTCTTCGAGACCGACCTGATCCGCCCGCTCCTCGACCTCGCCGAGGAGATGTCGGGCCGCTCCTACGGGGAGGGCGGCGCGGTCACGCGGGCGATGCGGATCGTCGCCGACCACGCGCGCGGGGCGACCTTCCTGATCGCCGACGGCGTCGTGCCCTCCAACGAAGACCGCGGCTACATCCTGCGGCGGATCATGCGGCGAGCGATCCAGCAGGGCCGCACCCTGGGCCTGGAGTCCCCCTGGCTCGGCCGCTTCGCCGAGCGCACGATCGAGATCATGGGCGAGGCCTACCCGGAGCTGGCGGCCGAGCGCGAGACGATCGCGCGCTGGGTCGGCGACGAGGAGGAGAGCTTCGGCCGCACGCTCGAGCGCGGCAGCGAGCTGCTCGAGCGGCTCGTCGCCGAGGCCGAGGCGGGCGAGACGTCCTGGATCGAGGCGGCCGACGCCTTCAAGCTGCACGACACCTACGGCTTCCCCTACGACCTGACCAAGGAGCTGCTCGCCGAGCGCGGCCTCTCCGTCGACGACGGCGGCTTCGAGGAGCTGATGGAGGAGCAACGCCAGCGCGCCCGCGTCGGCGCCGCCACCGCGCACGGCTCCGAGGACCGCCACGAGCGGGTGATGGCCTTCGCCGCGACCGCGGCGCCGACCCGCTTCGTCGGCTACGAGACGCTGCGGGCGACGACCGGCCTGGCCGCGGTCGAGAGCGACGACGGCCGCGCCCTGGTCAAGCTCGAGCAGAGCCCCTTCTACGCCGAGGGCGGCGGCCAGGTCGCCGACTCGGGCGTGTTGCGCTGGGGGGGCGGCGAGGCGAAGGTGGTCGACGTCTACCGGGTCGGCGAGGACCAGGCGCTGGAGGTCGAGCCGAGCGGTGACCTCGACCCCGGCGTCGCGGTGGAGGCCGAGGTCGATCGCGAGACCCGCCACGCGACGATGCGCAACCACACCGCGACCCACCTGCTGCACGCGGCGCTGCGCGAGGCGCTCGGGACGCACGTGCGCCAGGCGGGGTCGGCCGTGCGCCCCGACAAGCTGCGCTTCGACTTCACCCACGGCCAGGCGCTGAGCCCAGCCGAGCTGCGCCGGGTCGAGGACCTGGTCAACGGCTGGATCAAGGCGAGCCGGCCGGTGCGCTGGCTCGAGATGGAGCGAGCGGAGGGGGAGCGGCTCGGCGCGATGGCCCTCTTCGGCGAGAAGTACGGCGAGTGGGTGCGGGTCGTCGAGGTCGACGCCGTCTCGCGCGAGCTCTGCGGCGGCACGCACGTCGCCAACACGGCCGAGATCGGGATCTTCAAGCTCGTCTCCGAGGGCTCAAGCGCCGCCAACGTGCGCCGCATCGAGGCGCTGACCGGGCCGGCGGCGATCGACTGGTACCGGGAGCGCGAGGACGAGCTGCGCGATGCCGGCGAGCTGCTCGGCTCGCCACAGGACCCGGTCGGCGGCGCGCGGCGCGCGGCCGAGCGTTTGCGCGAGGCCGGGGCGGGGGCGGAGCAGGCCCAGAAGCAGCTGCTCGGGGAGGAGGCCGATCGCCTTGCCGGCGCAGCCGAGGACCGCGGCGGGGTCAGCGTCGTTTGCGCGACGGCGGCGGTCGCCGACCAGAAGCAGCTGCTCGAGCTCGGCAACCGCGTCCAGTCGAAGCTCGGCGGCGATTCCGCCCTGGCGCTGGGCGGAGCGGACGGGGAGAAGGTCGCACTCGTCGTCCTCGTCTCGAAGGGCGCGGTCGCCCACGGGGTCTCCGCCGCCGAGGTCGTCCGCGCGGCGGCTCCCGTCGTCGGCGGGGGCGGCGGCGGTCGCGACGACATGGCTCAGGCCGGCGGCCGCGACCCGGAGAAGCTCGACGAGGCGCTGGCGACGGCTCGCGGCGCCATCGAGCAAGCGCTCGGCTAGAGAGATGCGCGTCCTCGCCCTCGACCACGGCACGGTCCGCATCGGCTGCGCGATCTCCGACCCCAGCGGCACGCTGGCGACGCCGCTGCCGGTGATCGAACCGCCCGAGGCGCGCGCCGTGGCCGAGCTCGTCGCCGAGCACGGGGTGGAGCGAGTCGTCGTCGGGTTGCCGCTGCACCTGAGCGGCGAGGAGGGCAGCCAGGCGGCGCTGGCGCGGACCTTCTGCGCCGAACTGGAGGCGATCCTCGAGATCCCGGTCGAGACCTACGACGAGCGGCTGACGACCCGGATGGCCGACGCCAGCCGGCGGGCCGGGGCCGCGGCGGCGCGCGACTCCCTGGCCGCAGCGCACCTGCTCGAGGCCTACCTTGCCGCTCACGAGGCCGGCGCGGAGGACGAGGATGGATAGGTACATGCGCCGCAGGCTGGTCGCCGGCGGCGCCCTGATCGCGCTCGTGGCCGGCGTCGCCGCCCTGGCGGCGCTCGCCTACCGGCACTTCCATCGCAGCTCGGCGCCTGCGCCGGTTCTCTCGAAGACCTTCACGATCACGATCCCCGAGGGCTACGATCGGTCCCAGACGGCCGCGCTGGCCAGGGAAGCGGGACTGCGCGGCAGCTACGAGAAGGCAAGCGTGCGATCGCCCTACCTGAACCCGGCGAAGTACGGCGGCGCCGGCGCCAAGAACCTCGAGGGCTTCCTCTTCCCCGACACCTTCGAACTGGACAGGCACGCGAAGGTCGCCGACCTCGTCCAGCGCCAGCTCGAAGACTTCAAGCGGCGGATCGCGGGCGTCAACATGTCCTATGCGCGCTCGAAGAACCTCACGGTGTACGACGTGGTGACGATCGCCTCGATGATCGAGCGCGAGGCCGGCCTGGCCAGGCAGCGCAAGCTCGTCGCCGCGGTGATCTACAACCGCCTGCGCGAAGGGATGGTGCTCGGCATCGACGCCACGACCCGCTTCGCGACCGGCAACTACACGCGGCCGCTGACCGAATCCGAACTGGCGGTCGAATCGCCCTACAACACGCGCACCCACGCCGGCCTGCCGCCGGGGCCGATCGACAGCCCCGGCCTCGCCTCGATCGAAGCCGCCGCCCACCCGGCGCACGTCGGCTACCTCTACTACGTGGCCAAGCCCGGAGCTTGCAACGAGCTTGTTTTCGCCAAGACCGAAGCCGAATTCGAAAAGGACGTCGCCGCCTACAACGCGGCGCGGGAAGCGGCGGGCGGCAACTCGCCCGACACCTGCGGGGAATGAGCGTGAAGCGGCTCGCGGTCCTCGGGCACCCGGTCGCGCACTCGCGCTCGCCGGCGATGCAGAACGCGGCGCTGGCCGCGCTGGGGATGGGCGAGGAGTGGCACTACGAGGCGATCGACGTCGCCCCGGAGGGCTTCGAGGAGCGGGTGCGGGCGATGCCCGGCGAGGGTTTCGTCGGCGCCAACGTCACCGTGCCGCACAAGGGCGCGGCGCTCGCCCTGGCGGACAAGGCCTCGCGGACGGCGCAGGAGATCGGCGCCGCCAACACGCTGAGCTACGAAGACGGCGCGGTGCTGGCCGACAACACCGACGCGGAAGGGCTGCTCCGGGCCGTGCCGGTCTCTCCCGCCGGCCTGCGGGCGCTCGTCCTCGGTGCGGGCGGCGCGGCGCGCGCCGCCGTCTGGGCGCTCGATCAGGTCGGCGCCGAGGTCGCGGTATGGAACCGCACCCCGCAGCGCGCCCGCGACCTCTGCCTCGAGCTCGGCGGCGAGCCGGTCGACGCCCCCGACGCGCGGGACTACGAGCTCGTGATCAACTCGACCGCGGTCGGCCTCGCCGGCGAGGACCCCTTCGCCGCGCTGCCGCTCGACCACGCCGCCTTCGTTCCCGGCCAGATCGTGGTCGACATGGTCTACGGCGCCGAGCCGAGCGAGCTGTTGCGCGCCGCGGAGGCGGCGGGAGCGGCGACCGTCGACGGCATCGAGATCCTCGTCCAGCAGGGCGCCCTCTCGCTCGAGATCTGGACCGGGCACCAACCCCCCCTCGGCACGATGCGCGCCGCCGCCCGCAAATAGCGACATTTCCCCCGCCAAGCTCGCGATAGCCTTGCGGGCGGATGAGCGGATTCAGGTTCACAACGGCGGGGGAGTCGCACGGGCCGGGGCTCGTCGCGATCGTCGAGGGGATGCCGGCCGGCCTCGAGCTCGACCGGGCGGCGCTCGACCGTGACATGGCGCGGCGCCAGCTCGGTCACGGCCGCGGCGGACGGATGAAAATCGAGAGCGACGCGGTCGAGGTCCGCTCCGGCCTGCGCCACGGCCGCACGCTGGGCAGCCCGATCGCCGTCCTCGTCGCCAACCGCGACTACGCCAACTGGGAGGAGCGGATGAACCCCTGGCCGGTCGAAGCGGAGGTCGACGAGGTGCACCTGCCGCGCCCAGGGCACGCCGATCTGGTCGGCGCCCAGAAGTACGGCCACACCGACATCCGCAACGTGCTCGAGCGCGCCAGCGCCCGTGAGACCGCCGCCCGGGTGGCGGCGGGGTCGATCGCCCGCGGCCTGCTCACCGCGCTCGGCGTCAGCGTCCACAGCCACGTCACCCAGATCGCCTCGGTCAAGGCGCCCGAGCGCCCGGACCTGGCGCCGGCCGACTTCGCGGGCGTCGACGAGAACCCGGTGCGCTGCCTCGACGCCGAGGCGAGCGCCGCGATGGTCGCCGAGATCGACCGCCTGCGCAAGGCCAACGAGAGCCTTGGCGGCAGCTTCGAGGTGCGCGCCTTCGGCCTCGTGCCCGGCCTCGGGTCGCACATCTCCTGGGAAGACCGCCTCGACGGGCGACTGGCCGGCGCCGTCGCCTCGATCCAGTCGGTGAAGGGCGTCGCGATCGGCGAAGCCTGGGAGGTTGCCGGGCGGCCGGGCTCGGAGGCGCACGACGAGATCTTCTGGTCGCAGGAGCGCGGCTACTTCCGCGAGACGAACCACGCCGGCGGCCTCGAGGGTGGGATGACGAACGGCCTGCCGCTCTCGGTGCGGGCCGCGATCAAGCCGATCTCGACCTTGACCAAGCCGCTGCGCTCGGTCGACACCGAGACCAAGGAGCCGGCGCAGGCGCTGCGCGAGCGCACCGACTCGACCGTCGTGCCGGCCGCCGCGGTCGTCGCCGAGGCGATGGTCTGCCTCGTCCTCGCCCGCTGCTACCGCGAGAAGTTCGGCGGCGACCACATCGATGACGTGCTCGCCGCGGTCGAGGCCTACAAGCAGCGCATCGACTTCAGGGGCTAGAGCGGTTGCAGCCCGCGATCGTCTTCATCGGCTTCATGGGAGCGGGGAAGTCGACGGCCCTGGAGGCGGTCGGGGAGGCGGGCATCGAGACGACCGAGGCCGACGCCGCGATGGAGGAGGCGCTCGGCAAGCCGATCGAGGCGGCCTTCGCGGAGGACGGCGAGGAGCAGTTCCGGGCGCGCGAGGCGGAGGTGGTCGGTTCGCTGCTCGAGGACGCCGAGGGCGGGGCGATCGCGCTCGGTGGCGGCAGCGTCCTCTCCGAGCGGGTGCGCCAGGCGCTGGCCCCGCACACCGTCGTCTGGCTCCACGTGGATGCCGACCTGGCCTGGGCGCGGGTCGCCGGGTCCGATCGCCCCCTGGCGCAGGACCGCGGCCGGTTCGACGCCCTCTTCGCCGAGCGCCGGCAGCTGTACGAAGCGGCGGCCGACGTCGTTCTTCCGGTTGGGGACCCCGACATGGTCCGCCGCGCCCTGTCCTCGATCCAGTCCCTCGCCGACTACCCGACCGGGACGAAGCTGCTCTGGGCGGCGAGCGCCGAGGGCGAGTACCCGGTCTTCGTCGGCCCGGGGATCCTTGGCGCCGGTCCCTGGCCGCTGCCTGGCGAGCGCTGCTGCGTCACCGACGGCGCCGTCGGCCCGCTCTACGCCGACCGCCTCGCGCCGCTGGCGGCGACGATCGAGGTGGCGCCGGGCGAGGCGGCGAAGAGCATGGCCGAGGCCGAGCGGGTGCTGCGCGAGATGGCCCGCCTCGGGGTGACCCGCGAGGACCACGTGATCGCCCTCGGCGGCGGCGTCGTCGGCGACCTGGCCGGGTTCTGCGCGCACGTCTACCAACGCGGCGTCCCGGTCGTCCAGGTGCCGACCACGCTCGTCGCCCAGGTCGACTCGGCCTACGGCGGCAAGACCGGCGTCGACCTCCCCGAGGGCAAGAACTACGCCGGCGCCTACCACCTGCCGGCTGCGGTGCTCGCCGACACCTCGACCCTGGCGACGCTGCCGCGCGAGGACCTGGCGGCCGGGTTCGTCGAGGCGCTGAAGACCGGCCTGCTGGCCGGCGGCGAGCTCTGGGAGCGAGTGCGCGCGATCGAGCCGCTCGACCCGGCCGCGCTCGATGACGTCGTCTTCGCCTGCGCCCGTTACAAGTGCGGCGTCGTCGCCGCCGACGAACGCGACGCCGGCCTGCGCCAGGTGCTCAACCTCGGCCACACGGTCGGGCACGCGATCGAGGCCGCGAGCGGCTACGAGCGCTACCGGCACGGCGAGGCGATCGGCCTCGGCCTGCTCGCGGCGCTGCGGCTCTCCGATGCCGATGCCCTTCGCGACGAGGTCGAAGCGATCCTCGCTCGTCACGGGCTTCCCGTCTCGCTCGATCCCGCGATCGACCTGGAGCAGACGCTCGCCGCCCTGCAGCGCGACAAGAAGCGGACCGCGGCCGGGGTCGGCTTCGTCCTCCTCGCCGAGCCCGGCGCGCCCCGCACGGGCGAGCTCGTCGCTCCGGCTAAGGTCCGCGCCGCAGTGGAGGAGCTCTACGCATGACCGCCTCGCACAACCGGGTCGCCGTCCTGCACGGCGTCAACTTCGACATCCTCGAGCGCCGCGACCCCGAGATGTACGGCGGCCTCTCGCTCTACGAGCTCGAGGCGAAGATCGAGCGCTGGGCGCGCGAGCTCGGCCTGGAGACGATCTTCTTCCAGACCAACGCCGAGGGCGAGTTCTGCGAATACCTGCACCGCGTCCCCGAGCTGGCCGACGCGGCGATCGTCAACGCCGGCGCCTGGACCCACTACAGCCGCGCGATCGCCGACGCCCTCGCCGTCGCCGCGGTGCCCACGGTCGAGGTCCACCTCTCCGACGTCGAGAGCCGCGACGAGTGGCGGCGGGTCTCGGTCTTCGACGGCCTGGTCCTGGCGAAGATCGGCGGCAAGGGACCCGACGGCTACCGCGAGGCGCTGGAGCGGATCGGCGCCGAGCTGGGCACGACCTCCTGATGCGGGGGCGCGGCGATCGCCTCGCCGGCTTGGTCGCCGAGCGCGAGCTCGACTGCCTGCTCGTCACCGACCTGGTCAACGTCCGCTACCTGACCGGCTTCGGCGGCACCAACGGCGTCTGCGTCTGCGGTTCCGACGCGCGCGTCCTCCTCACCGACTTCCGCTACACCGAGCGCGCCGAAGCCGAGGTCGAGGGCGAGGGCTGGGAGGTCGTCACGGCCAGGGACGATTGGCTCGGGGAGATCGCCGGCCGGCTGAGCGGGCGCAGCGGCTATGAGGACCACAAGATGACCGTGCGGACGCTGGCGAAGCTGGAGGAGAAGCTGCCCGAGGGAGTCGAGCTGGTCGGCTGCGGCGGCGCGGTCGAGAAGCTGCGCCGGGTCAAGGACGAGACCGAGCTGGAGGCGATCGCGGCCGCGGCGGAGCTGGCCGACGAGGTCTGGCGCTGGTCGCTCGAGCGCGGGCTGGCCGGCCGCAGCGAGCTCGACGTCGCGCGGGCGGCGGAAGCGCGGATGCGCGAGCAGGGCGCCGAGCCGTCCTTCCCGGCGATCGTCGCCGCCGGGCCGAACGGGGCGCTGCCCCACGCCGAGCCCGGCGAGCGCGAGATCGGCCGCGGCGAGCTCGTCGTCTTCGACATGGGCGCCAAGCTCGACGGCTACTGCTCCGACGGCACCCGCACCTTCGCGACCGGCGAGCCGGGCGAGAGCGGCCGCGCGGTCTACGAGCTGGTGCTGGCGGCGCAGGAGGAGGCGCTGGCGGCGGTGCGGGACGGGGCGCGCGCCGAGGACGTCGACGCGGTCGCCCGCGAGCGCATCGCCGCCGCCGGCCACGGCGATCGCTTCGGCCACGGCCTCGGCCACGGGGTCGGCCTCGAGGTGCACGAGGAGCCCCGCGTCTCGCAGCGCTCCGAGGACGTGCTCGCCGCCGGCGAGGTCGTGACGATCGAGCCCGGCGTCTACCTGCCGGGGGAATTCGGGGTGCGGATCGAGGACCTCGTCGTCGTCGCCGAGAACGGGCACCGCAACCTCAGCGGCCTGCCGAAGCGGCTGCAGATCGTCGACTGAGGTCGCGCAGACAAGACGTCGCGGTTTGAGGTACCGCGACGGTATCGCCGCACCCTCAAGGAAAGCCCTTGCGCAGCCGATGCCTCCCCGTGCCCACGGCCACCGAGATGGAAGCAGCTGCGCAGCGCCCGCCGCGGGCGAGCCGCGCGGCGGAGGAAGCGCCGCCCGCCGTTCACCGCCCGCCGGACTCGCTGGCCGAAATGCGCGACGACGCGCGCCGCGAGCGCCTGCTCGACATGCAGCTGCGCCTGCGCCCCTACCGCATCGCCTGCTTCGCGATCCTCGCCCTGGCGCTGGTGTCGGTCTCCTCCGAAGTCGGGTGGTGGTGGATCGCACCGCTCACGGTCGGCTTCGCCGGGTTCGTGGTCGCCGACCGCTTCATGGGCAAGAGCAGTCACCCCGGGGTTTGGGCGGCGACGGCGTGGGGCATCCTGCCGCTGCTCCTCGCCGACGCCGTGCTGACGACGGGAGGCGCCGCCAGCCCCGTCCTGATGTGGTTCGCCCTGCCGGCGGTCACGCTCGGGGCCCGCTTCTCGCCGCGTGGCACTGTCGTCGGCACCGCCTACATCCTCGTGCTCTTGCTCGCCGGCACCTACGGGCTGGACTCGGCCTCGGCGGCGGCGCACCACCAGGAGGTGATCGCCGCCGTCGCCCTCGTCCTCAGCTCGGTGATCCTCTCCGGCGCCCTGGTCGAGTCCGACCGCGCCCACCGTCGCCAGTCGACGCTCGACCCGCTGACGGGACTCTTCAACCGCAACGCGCTCGAGCAGCGCCTGGCCGAGCTCGACGGGCAGCCGTCGAACCCCGAGGAGGGCCTCTCGCACGCCCTGCTGCTCTGCGACCTCGACCACTTCAAGCGGATCAACGACCTGCTCGGCCACGCCGCCGGCGACGCCGTGCTGCAGGACATCGCCTACACGATGCGCGCCGCCCTGCGCGCCGGCGACTCGATCTACCGCGTCGGCGGCGAGGAGATCCTGGTCGTCCTACCGGGGGCCGACAAGAGCGCAGCGGTCGAAATCGCCGAGCGCCTGCGCAAAGCGGTGCGCCGCCGTCGTCCGGTCGGCGTCGCGGTGACGGTCAGCGTCGGCGTCGCCGTCTCGGGAGCCGACGTGGTCGACACCGACGAGCTCGTGGCCCGCGCCGACTCGGCGCTATACCTGGCCAAGGCCAGCGGGAGGGACACCGTCATAGTGGGCTGAGCGTCAGCGAGAGAGGTCGACGTCGGCGTCCAGTCGCGCCGCGAAGGCGGCGATCAGCTCGACCGTGGCCTCGACGTCGGCGAGGTCGGCCATCTCGACCGGCGAGTGCATGTAGCGCAGGGGGATCGCGACGAGGCCGGTCGGGATGCCGGAGCGGGCGAACTGGACCGCGTCGGCGTCGGTGCCCGTCGAGCTGCCGGTGGCGCCGAGCGTGTGGTCGATGCCGGCCTCCTCCGCCGCCGCGACGAGCAGCTCGAAGACGCGCGGCGAGAGGGTCGCGCCCCGGTAGATCACCGGGCCGGAGCCGAGGTCGTGGGCGCCCAGCTCCTTTTCGTCGATCCCGGGGGCGTCGGTCGCGTGGGTGACGTCGACGACGACGGCGAGGTCGGGCCGCACGGCGAAGGAGGACGTGCGGGCGCCGTAGAGGCCGATCTCCTCCTGCACGGCGGCGATCGCGGCGAAGCTGCCGGCGAGCGAGCCGCGCTCGTGGCAGCGGCGCAGGGCCTCGAGCGCGACGTAGGCGCCGAGCCGGTTGTCCATCGAGCGCGAGATCGCGCGCTCGCCGGCCAGGCGCAGCGGCTCGGCGTCGATCACGACCGGGTCGCCGATGCGGACGGCCGCGGCGGCCTCGTCGCGGTCGGCGGCGCCGATGTCGATGTGCAGCCCTTTCATCTCGACGACCTTCTTGCGGGCGTCGGCGTCGAGCAGGTGGAGCGGCTTGCGGCCGACGACGCCGCGCACCGGCCCGTCCCTGCCCTGGATCTCGATCCGCTGGCCGACGAGGATCTGCGGGTCCCAGCCGCCGATCGGGGCGAACCAGAGGAAGCCCTTCTCGTCGATGTGGCGGATGACGAGGCCGATCTCGTCGATGTGGCCGACGACGGCGAGCAGGGGGGAGGCCTCGCCGACCCGCGCTATCGAGGAGCCGATGCCGTCGGTCTCGACGGCGGCGAAAGCGGCCTCCTCGCGCCAGAGCGCGGCGGCGGGCGTCTCGTAGCCCGAGGGGGCAGGGACGCGAAGGAGCCTGTCGAGTAGTCGGGGAGTCTCGGGCACGGCGTCCGGGCAGTATGCCGAATCGGGGGCCTGCTCGCGCAGGCATCGAATAGCGTTGCCGTCATGGACTCCGCGAAGACGACCGTCGTGATCACCGGCGCCTCCAGCGGCATCGGCGAGGCGACCGCGCGGCGGCTGGCGCGGGAGCCCGGTGTCGAGCTGATCCTCGTCGCGCGACGGGAGGATCGACTGCGGGCGCTGGCCGAGTCGCTGTCCTGCCCGTCTTCCCATCTCGTGGCCGACCTCACCGAGGCCGAGGCGCCCGAGCGGGTGCGCGCCCACGTCGAGGAGCGGGGCGGTCGGCTGGACCTGCTGGTCAACAACGCGGGTGCGGCCTGGCGCGGCAGCTTCGCGGGGAGCGGCTACGCCAACGTCCGCCGCCACATGGAGCTCAACTTCGACGCGGTCGTGCGGCTGACCGAGGCGCTGCTGCCCTCGCTGCGCGCCGCCGCGCCAAGCGCGATCGTCAACGTCGCCAGCACGGCCGGCCGCGTCTCGCGGGCGCGCTCCGGGGCCTACTCGGCGAGCAAGTTCGCCCTGATCGGCTGGACGGACTCCCTGCACGCGGAGGAGCGTCCGCACGGCGTGCACGTGGGCATGGTCCTGCCGGGCTTCGTCGCCACCGAGGGCTTCCCGGCGACCGAGCTGCGGGAGCGGGCGCTGACCCGCTGGATCGTCTCCAGGCCCGAGCTGGTCGCCGAGGCGATCGTCGAGGCGGGCCCGGGCGGCAAGGCCGAGCGCTACGTGCCGCGCCCCTACGCGCTGGCCGGCGTCGCCCGCATCCTCGCGCCGCGCCTCGTTCGCCGCGTGCTCGGCGGCGGCGCGGCCGAGGGCCTGACGACGCGCACCGGCGGCGAATCCGCTAGGTGAAGCGCGACTGGCTCAGGCGGCAGTAGTGGAATTCGAAGACGAAGCTGACGTTGTTGGCGGCGTTGCTGGCGCGTTCGACCCGGATCACTTCGTGCGACGCCTTGATCCTTTCGCTCCGCTTCAGCGCCTTGCCGACGTTGTGCAGGTCCTTCTGGACGATGCGCAGGAATTTGAACCACTTGAGCAGCCGCGCGTTGTCTTCGGGCGGGCGCGGCACGGCGGCGATCTTGTCGACCGCCTGGCGGAAGGCGGCGGAGGCGTGGATGAACTGACCGCCGGCTTCTTTCAGCCTTTTGTGCCGGATTTTCTGCCGCACGTTCTTGAGGATCCGCTTGTTGGCTTCGGTGTTGCGCTGGCAGATCGGCTCGACCGCTTCCCGGTATTCGTCGCGCGGCGTGGGCGGGGCTTCTTCTTCGGCATGCGCGGGCGCGGCGACGAGCAGCGCCGCGGTGGCGATCACGATCCCGATGCGAAGCGTCCCCTTCATCCCCTGACCCCGCCAGCTTAGACGTGCCGTCCGTCGAGTGCCCATATGGACCCCTAACGCACGGCACGTCCCGGGGTTTCGCTTCTCTAGGATTCGCCGCCGTGATCAGCACCAACCAGTTCAAGAACGGCTCGCACATCGAGATCGACGGGACGATCTTCAAGATCCTCGAGTTCCAGCACGTGAAGCCGGGCAAGGGCGGGGCCTTCGTCCGCACCAAGCTGCGCAAGATCGAGGACGGAACCGTCCAGGACAAGACCTTCCGAGCGGGGGAGAAGTTCCGCCCGGTGCACACCGAGTCGCGCAAGATGCAGTACCTCTACGACTCGGGCGACGCCGCGGTCTTCATGGACACGCGCGACTACGAGCAGATCGAGATCCCGCGCGCGGTGGCCGGCGAGACGATGCGCTGGCTCGTGCCCAACGCCGAGGCCGACGTGCTCTTCGTCGACGAACGGCCCAGCGACGTGCAGGTGCCGAGCGCGATCGAGATGAAGGTGACCGAGACCGAGCCCGGCGTCAAAGGCGACACCGCCTCCGGCGGCGGCAACAAGCGGGCGACGCTCGAGTCCGGCGTGACGATCCAGGTGCCGCTCTTCATCGAGGAGGGCGAGACGGTGCGCGTCGACACCCGCAGCGGCGAGTACGTCTCGCGCGCGTAGGCCGGCCCGACCGGCGAAAGCGCGAGAATGGAAGGCGATGCGTAGGTCCGATCAGCGCCGCGAGGCCGTCTTCGCCTGCTACCAGCGCGACGTCACCGGCCGCCCTCTCGCCGAGCTCGTCGCTCGCTCCCGCCCGTTCACGAAGGAGCTCGCGGAGGGGGTGGAGGCGCACCGCGCCGCCCTCGACGAAGCGATCGCCCAGCACGCCGAGGGCTGGGAGCTGGAGCGGATCGCCCCGCTGGAGCGCAACGCGATGCGCGTCGCCCTCTACGAGATCGAGCACTGCGAGGTGCCGGTCGAGGTCGCGATCGACGAGGCGGTCGAGCTGGCCAAGGAGTACTGCGGGGCCGATGCGCCGGGCTTCGTCAACGGCGTCCTCGGCGCGATCGTCCGCGAGCGCGAGGAGGTCGGATGAGCGAGAGGCTGCGAGAGATCTCCGACCGGCTTGCCGCGATCGCCCGCGAGCTGGAAGGCGAGGAGGCCGACGACGCGCGCGCGGCCGAGCTGACCCAGGAGGCGGCCGATCTCTCCTCCGAGGCCGTCGAGGAGGCCAACCGCCGCATCCGCGAGGCCGAGGCCTCGTCGTGATCCGGTGAGCTACCCGGAAGACCTGCGAGCGCTCGTCGACGAGACGCTCGATCGCCTCGATTTCCCCGCCCCGGCCCCGGCCGGTGGCCTGGCCGAGGCGATGCGCTACTCGCTGCTGGCGGGCGGCAAGCGGGTGCGGCCGGTGCTGACGCTGGCGACCGCCCGCGCGCTCGGCGCCGACCCCGAGCGCTTACTGCCCGTCGCCTGCGCGATCGAGCTGATCCACACCTACTCGCTGATCCACGACGACCTGCCGGCGATGGACGACGACGACCTGCGCCGGGGCCAGCCGACCTCGCACGTCAAGTACGGCGAGGACGTGGCGATCCTCTCCGGCGACGCCCTCTTCGCCGAGGCGGTGCGTCTCTTCTGCCGGCAGCCGGGGGAGCCGGCGCGCGTGCTGGCCGCGCTCGCCGAGCTGAGTGGCGCCACCGGGGTCGACGGCATGGTCGGCGGGCAGTACGTCGACATGACGGTC
Source organism: Chloroflexota bacterium (assembly GCA_050258095.1). Lineage (GTDB taxonomy): Bacteria > Actinomycetota > Thermoleophilia > Solirubrobacterales > 70-9 > VRUE01. Next base: position 67,355 of record JBLMYD010000085.1, on the reverse strand, counting down.
GCCGAGCGCGACGCCGAGCTGCTGCGCACGCTGCACGCGCTGAAGACCGGGCGCCTGATCGCCGCCAGCGTCACGGTGGTGCCGATCCTCGAGGGGCTGTCGGAACCTGAGACAATTCCCTATCGCCGCTTCGCCGCCGAGTTGGGCGTCCTCTTCCAGATCGTCGACGACATCCTGGACGTGACCGGAAGCGCCGAGCAGCTCGGCAAGCCCCGCGGCACGGACGAACGACATGGCAAACTCACCTACGTCAGCCTCTTCGGCCTCGAGCGCGCCCGCGAGCTCGCCGCGGAGTCGCATGCCAAGGCGACCGAGGCGCTTGCCGGGGCGAGCGGCGAGACCGGAGACCTGCGCAGCGTGGCCGACTACATCTTCACCAGGGACGCATGACGGCTAGCGACAACGGCTCAGAGCACCGGCCCGCGGACGAGCGGCTCCTCGACGCGATCGAGGGCCCCACCGACCTGCACGGCCTCGACGACGAGCAGCTGCAGCAGGTCGCGCAGGAGATGCGCACCTACATCATCGACACGATCGGCGAGATCGGCGGCCACTTCGGCGCCAACCTCGGCACCTGCGAGCTTGCGGTCGCCCTGCACAGCCTGCTCGACTCGCCGCGCGACAAGGTGCTCTGGGACGTCGGCCACCAGGCTTACCCGCACAAGATCCTCACCGGCCGCCGCGAGGCGCTGCCGACGATCCGCCAGTACGGCGGCCTGGCGCCGTTCTGCTCGATCTTCGAGTCCGAGCACGACATCATGGGCGCCGGCCACGCCTCGACCTCGATCGGCTACGCGGTCGGGCTCAAGGAGGCGATGGGCAAGGGCATCGGCGAGGAGGGCAAGGTCGCGGCGGTGATCGGCGACGGCGCGCTCACCGGCGGCGTCGCCTACGAGGCGCTGCACGCGGCCGGCGGCATGCAGACCCCGATCGTGATCGTCCTCAACGACAACGGCATGTCGATCTCGCCGAACGTCGGCGCCCTCTCGCGCTACTTCAACCGCGTGCGCCTCAATCGGCGCCTCTACCACGCCCGCGAGGGCGTCGAGGACCGGCTGACGAGACTGCCGCTCGGCCTCGGCAAGCGGATCGAGCGCCTCGGGCCGGAGATCAAGGCGGCGATCAAGGCCTACTGGGCGCCCGGCCTCCTATTCGAGGAGCTCGACATCGCCTACATGGGCGTGATCGACGGCCACGACGTGCACGCGCTGCGCGCGGCGCTGCGCGAGGCGCTCGATGCCGACCGGCCCGTCGTCGTCCACATCCACACGGTCAAGGGCAAGGGCTTCGCCCCGGCCGAGGAGGGCGGCCTCGAGGGCATGGAGAGATGGCACGCCGCCAAGCCGAACTCGATCGTCAACGGCCAGCCCGCCGACGGGCCTAAAACCGACGCATATCGACGGGAATCGGCCCATCGGCCGGTGGTGGGGGTGCGGGAGTCGGACTCGCCCGACTCGATCGCGCCCGAGCGGTTGGAGAAGCCGCCCGCGGCCGGCTCGCCGCCGCAGTACACGCAGGTCTTCGCCGATGCGATCGTGGCCGAGGCGCGGCGCGACAGTCGCGTGATCGGGATCACCGCGGCGATGGCGGGGGGGACCGGCCTGCAGAAGCTCGCCGACGAGGCGCCCGAGCAGTACTACGACGTCGGCATCGCCGAGCAGAACGCCGTGCTGCTCGCCTCGGGGCTGGCGATCCAGGGGGCGAAGCCGGTATGCGCGATCTACTCGACCTTCCTACAGCGCGCCTACGACCAGATCATCCACGACGTCTGCCTGCAGAACCTCGACGTCACCTTCGCGATGGACAGGGCGGGCCTGGTCGGCGACGACGGCCCGACGCACCACGGCGCCTTCGACGTCTCCTACTTCCGCCCGATCCCCAACGTCGTGCTGATGGCGCCGCGCGACGAGGCGATGCTCGTTCACATGCTGCGCGCGGCGATCGCCCACGACGGTCCCGCTGCGCTGCGCTATCCGCGCGGGGCGGCCGAGGGGGTCGAGCTTCCCGGCGAGCCGCGCGAGATCCCGATCGGCGTGGGCGAGCTGCTGCGCAGCGGCGAGCGCGTCGCCCTGCTCGGCTTCGGCTACGGGGTCTCGGTGGCGCTCGACGCGGCGGACCGGCTCGCCGCGCACGCGCTCGAGGCGACCGTCGCCGACGCGCGCTTCGCCAAGCCGCTCGACGCCGAGCTGGTCGAGCGGCTGGCGCACGACCACGACCTGCTGGTGACGATCGAGGAGAACGTGCTGCCGGGCGGCTTCGGCTCGGCGGTTCTGGAGCACGTCGAGGACGCCTTCGCCGACCGCCCCGGCGAGCGGGCGCGGGTGCTGCGCGTCGGCCTTCCCGATCGCTACGTCACCCACGGCAAGCCGGCGCTGCTGCGTGAGGAGGTCGGCCTCACGGGGGAGGTGGTCGCCGATCGCGTCCTCGCTGCGCTGCGCTCCGGAGAGCCGGCGCTGAGCTGATCCGCGGTTCCGGGCCGCGAGCTTGCACCAAAACGCGCAATCGGCTAGCCTTCCCGCGTCTCTCCTGGGGTTACTAGAGGGAGGAGAGACATCTCTATCGCTTGTGGATCAGCGCACCAAGGGAGCGTTTTCGATCTGCAACGTCGGCCGCGGTCGGTGCCGAAGCGCACCTGATCGCGGCAGGGAATCGATCAGGTTTCCTGGATCGATTGACGGCTCGCGACCCGCATTCCCAGGCCGGCGGCCAGGTAGGCGATCGCCATCGCCAGGAAGGCGAACTTGCACGAGGCGAAGATCGTCGCCAGCAGCGGAAACGCCGACCCGGCGCCGTCCAAGGTGAGCAGCAGGCAGACGTTCTCGAGCGCGTCGAAGCCGGCGGCGATGGCGCCGAACCAGACCGCAGCGAATCCGATCGCCTGCAGTCGTCGCCAGCCTCGCCGCAGGGCCATGTCCCGGACCGCCCGCAGCGCGAGCGTGAGGAAGGCACCGTAGGCGAGCAGGAAGCCGAAGTCGATCCACAGCGATTCGCGCGCCGCATCCTGGCCCGCTTCGCCCCATTCGGCCATGATCTCGTCGGCCCGGTGCTGGCCGCCCGTCAGCTCGAAGGGCACGATCCCCGGCCCACCCGTATCCGTCATCCGGTTATCCGCCGGCGACATCGCCAGCAGCAGCGCCAGCGCGGCGACGGCAGTCGCGATCAGTCCCCTGCGGCGCGTCACGCGGGCACTATCGCGTATGCGCCCAACAGAAAACGCCCCGGCGGGGAGGGAGCCGGGGCGTTTTCTGGGGTTACTACAGGGAGGAGAGGCCGACGAGTCACCGCATCGCAGGGCGGAATCCGGTCTATAGAGCCAAATCGACTCCGGCTGCTGAATCCGGTTGTAACCGGCCGAATTGATGCCTGACTGTGGCACCACTGTGGCACCGAGATCTCAGTGTCTGCCCGGCTCATGCCTGGTCTGCCGTAAAACGCCCGGAGCGCCGAAGCGTTCTCCAGCGTTGGTGTTTGGGGCCGGACATATGCTCCGCCCGTGAGCGAACCGTGGGACGAATACCCTGATGTGCCACCCGTGTGGAGCGAGGATGAGTGCCTTCCTTTGGAACAGCTCCATCCTCTTGTGCATGGCGCTAGTCGGCGGTTGCTCGACTCCGGGGACGAGGACGGCGCGGTAAGCGCGGCATGGAATGCCCTTCGCGACTTGCTGAGGGTGCGGCTTGATAGCCACGAGGACGGCATGAGACTCATTGAGGAAATTGGTCCCGCTCGTTCTGCGCGACTCAATTTGACCCCAAACCAGACCCTGTCGCAGCAGAGTCAGCACGAAGGGATTCGACACCTTCTACGCGGGTTGGTCGCCTATGCTCGCAACCCCATTGCTCATGGCTCTGCGCACCCCTTTTCGGGGGATCGCGATGACGCAATCCATGTCCTCACGGTCATGAGCCTTGTTGCTGGCCACGTTGAAGCCGCCGGTACGCGGGCGAACGTTCAGGAAGCGGTTGACCTCCTTTGTGAGCCGGATGTACCGCTCGATGATCAGGCCATTGCGGCCGCAATCGCCCGAGCGGGGCGCAGTCAATTCGGCCCACTCGTGGAAGCGATTGCGGCCAGGCTTGGCGAAAAGCAGGAGGACGCTCGCGTTGCGAGTGCGTTGGTCGCCGGCTACACGCTCGCCCTTGAGCGCTCGTTTGATCCTGAGGTGTTTCGGATCGCAGCGCATGCCACCAGCCGCTTGCTGATGAAAGCTCCGACGACGAACTCGGGCTTGAATCTCTTGCGGCCCGGCGTCACCGACAGGCTTGATCCCTTCGCATACGCCAAGGTCCTCGGCGTGATCAACGCCACCGACGAAAACGAGGGGGGAGATTCGCCAATGTCAGCGGCCCGTGCAGGGGAGATAGCGGCCACCGTGAAGAAAGCTGATGGCGAGCGTATTGCGCGAGAACAACTCGCGACCTTGAAAGAGGGCGATGCGGTCAGTGCGGCTGCTGCTGTCGAATTTCTGGCTGCTGCACTGAACGACGAAAACCCTAGGTCGCCGACCTCCCTCCAAGAGCGTTTTATCGCGGCGACTGTAGACCGGCTCGGGAGCCGTGGGGAGAGCGAGATCGACGCGGCCCTTCGGCGCGTATTTCCCTTTTCAAGCTTTAGCTTCAGCCTCTATTTGCTCGAAGGGCTGCGCAAGGCAGAGGCCGAATCCGACGTGAGTGGTCTGCATTCCGCGTTCGTGCGGGAGTTCGAGAACCTGAATCGTTGGCCCCGGCGTTGGAGTCGATGACAATTCGCAATGATCCGGGTTCACGGCGCATCGAACCCTTGAAGCTGCGCTCTTTTTTACGCGCTCAGTGCGGGCGTTAGCTCGGCGGCAGGCACGACGCTTGGTGCTGTGACGGTGATTCGCAGTTCGCCCTCCCGCTCCAGCAGCCGCTTGGGTCGGACCAGCGTCAGCCCGACCAACTCGCCGCTGTTGTCGAAGCGGACCGCGTGGCCCTCCGGCATCTCGTCGTAGTCGACCGCGCGCGAGGGATCGCGGACGTGCAGATAGAGCACGTCGGCATCGACGTCGTACTCGATGCGATCGAAGATGATGTCCCCGATCGTTACGTTGGTGGCCTTGGCGTCCGGCTCGAATGGTTTTGTCTGCGACACGCTGATCGAATCCTAACGGCAGGGGAACTACATCTTGAGCAAGTTCCGCTCGATGAAGGCCAGGCGTTTGCTGGCGGTTCTGGAACGCAAGCCGCTTGGCTATCGCGTGGTGCGGCAGGCTGGCTCGCATCGCCGGATGGAGGCGTCGGGAAGGCCGCCTCACGCTTGCGTTTCACGACAAGGCGACGGTTCCGGCCGGGCTTGTGCGCAAGATCCTCGTCAAGGACGTTGGGCTTGCCGAGGATGAGGCCCGGAAGCTACTCTGACGTGGAGGACTAATGGAGACCGTGCGCGTCATCTATCACCACGAGGCTGACGGCTGGTGGGCCGAGTCACCCGATGTCGAGGGCTGGTCTGCCGCTGGCGACACCTACGCGGAGCTGGTCAAGCTCGTTGAGGAGGGCGTCCCCTTTGCCCTGGGCCAGGATGCCGAGTTGGAGCACTACGTACCCGCGGGCGAGCACGTAGCCGCGTAGCTCTTGTCCTAGCTTCGCCCACGCTGTTTGGCTTTAACTCCCAGGTCGCTGCGCCCGGCCCTGAACGCGCCGATCAGCGAGAACGGGGGCTGTGGAGCTTCGTCGCCGATCTCGTGCTCGATTGCCGTGCTGACCAACTGCGGTACGGCTACGCCGCGCTCGGTGGCAGCTTTGCGGATGCGCGCCATCAGCGCAGGGTCCAGTTCGACGGTATTCGGTGGCGTCGTGGTCATGCTCGGACTCTACCGCCGAGATTTCCGGCGGTCCGCCGTTTTGGACACCTCTCGTGGCCGCGTCGCGGAATCGGCGCGGGACTGGCGCATTTACTGGCGCATTGACTGTTCTCGCGGCGGCCAGGGGGACGCTGGGGCGGTCCGGCCTGCGCCCGCATTCGGCTTGCTAGGGCCGCTCCAACAGAAAACGCCTCGGCCGGGGAGCCGAGGCGTTTCTGGGGTTACTACAGGGAGGAGAGATATGTATCTCTATATATGTGGATCGATGGGAGGTTGGTGGGCCCTTTGATGCGTCGCGAACGCTCGATCGTGGGAGGCGATGAGCGCCATATGGGCGGCGCGGGACCCGGCCATGAAGTCTTGTTCGATCTCCTTATCGGTCATCCTCTCTGCTTCCTTGAGACATCATGATACGAACATATGTGCGCTTTTTATGTGAGTGGGCTCACAGACGCCCTACTCGTGCTCCTGCCCTGAAGCACCTTCTAGGCCTTTACCCGTATCACGTCTTATGCAATCAGGCCAACTGAAACGCTGGTTAAAAATCGGTATCGAGCCGCATTTTGCACGTTTGTTCGACCTTCGGCGCTACCGTTCGCGGCGGTGAAGAGGACGCGGATAGACGCGGCGCTGGCCGAGCGCGGGATGTTCCCGTCGCGCACGTCGGCCGCCACGGCCGTGCGCGCGGGCGCGGTTCGCATCGGCCTGGACGGCCCGATCGCGCTGCGGCCGAGTCAGCTGGTCGAGCCCGGCGCCGAGCTGATCGTGGCCGAGGGGCCGCGATACGTCTCGCGCGGCGGCATCAAGCTGGAGAACGCGCTCGCGACGCTGGCGATCGACGTGACGGGGCTCGACTGCCTCGACGTCGGCGCCTCGACCGGCGGCTTCACCGACTGCCTGCTGCAGCGCGGCGCGGCGCGGGTCGCCGCCGTCGACGTCGCCTACGGCCAGCTCGACGCGAGGCTGCGCGACGACCCGCGCGTGACCGCGATCGAGCGGCTGAACGCCCGTGAGCTGGCGCCGGCCGACCTGCCCTTCACGCCCCGGCTCGCGGTCGTCGACGTCTCCTTCATCTCGCTGACCAAGATCCTGCCGGCGGTCGCCGCCTGCCTGGCCGACGACGGCCAGATCCTGGCGATGGTCAAGCCCCAGTTCGAGCTGGGCCGCGAGCGCGTCGGCAAGGGCGTCGTGCGGGACGCCGTCGATCGGCGCGAGGCGATCCTCGCGGTCGCCCGCCACGCGCAGGGAATCGGCCTGGTCGTGCGGGGTTTCGCGCGCTCGGACCTGCCCGGGCCGAAGGGCAACCTCGAGACCTTCGTCTGGTGCGCCCGCTCCGGTCCCGGGCCGGACGACCTGGAGACGGCGATCGCCGAGGTCGAGCCGGGATGAGCAAGACGGCGGTCCTCATCACGCACTCGCATCCGCCGGCGACGACGGAGGCCGTCGGCGCCGCCGGCGCGCTCGCCGCGGAATGCGGCTGGCGCCTGGTCGCCACGCCCGAGGAGCTGGCCAAGCACGACCACGGCGCGACCGGCGTCGAGCGGGTGGAGACGCTGCCCGCCGAGCCGGACCTCTGCCTCGTCCTCGGCGGCGACGGCTCGATCCTCTACGCCCTGCGCCAGTTCGCGGGGACGAAGGTCCCGGTCTTCGGCGTCAACTTCGGCACCGTCGGCTTCCTGGCGGCGGTCGAGCGCGACGCCGCCGAGCAGGGAATTCGCCGCGCCTTCGCCGGCGAGACCGAGATGATCGCCCTGCCGGCGCTCTCGGTCGAGGTCGACGGCGCTCGACGCTTCGCGCTCAACGACGTCAGCTTCAGCCGCCGGCCGCGCGACCGGGTGGCCGAGCTGACCTACCGGATCGCCGGCGAGGAGGTCGGCAACGTGCGCTGCGACGGGCTCGTCGCCGCCACGCCGGTCGGCTCGACCGGCTACAACCTCGCCAACCAGGGGCCGATCCTCGCCTGGGGCGTGAAGGGCTACGTGGTCAGCTACATCTCGCCGCACTCGCTCACCGCGCGAGCGCTCGTCGTCGCTCCGGGCGACGTGCTGAGCGTCGGCAACGCTGCGGGCAGGGAGCCGGTCGACGTGGCGATCGACGGCGCCCAGCTCGGCACCCTGGCACCGGGGGCGACGCTCGACGTCCGCTTCGCCGACGGTGTCGGCTGCCTCGCCCAGCTGCCGGGAACGAGCTTCTACCACCGCATACGCGAGAAGTTCGGCCACCTCGCCGTCTAAGGCCGCCTGCCCGGCGCATCTCCGCGTCCTCGGTCGCTCACGTGCAGAGCACGCTTCGCTCCCTGCGTCCTCGATCTGCTTGGTCAGACGACCTTAGGGGGACCGAATACCCCGGTTCTCTAGGGTTGTCCGCCCATGGAGCGCAAGTGGTGGACGCTGGTCCTGATCTCGATCGCGACGTTCATGCTGCTGCTGGACATCACGGTCGTCAACGTCGCCCTGCCCGACATCCAGCGCGACCTGGGCGCCAGCCTCGCCAGCCTGCAGTGGGTCGTCGACGCCTACTCGCTGACCCTGGCGGCCTTCCTGCTCACCGCCGGGTCGCTCGGCGACCGGCTCGGCCGCCGCCGCGTCTTCTCGCTCGGCTTCGGCGTCTTCACCTTCGCCTCGTTCCTCTGCGGCATCGCCGGCGACCCGACTCTGCTCAACCTCGCCCGCGGGCTGCAGGGCGTCGGCGGCGCGGCGATGTTCGCGACGTCGCTGGCGCTGATCGGCCAGGAGTTCCACGGCAAGGACCGGGCGACCGCGTTCGGCGTCTGGGGCGCGACGATCGGCGGCGCGGTCGCGATCGGGCCGCTCGTCGGCGGCCTGATCACCGAGCACCTCGGCTGGCAATGGATCTTCTTCGTCAACGTGCCGATCGGCGCGCTGGCGATCGCGCTGACCGAGCTGCGGCTGGCCAACGTCGCCGCCCAGGACCCGCAGCGGATCGACCTCCCCGGCCTGGTCGCCTTCTCCCTCGGCCTCTTCCTGCTCATCCTCGGGCTGATCCGCGGCAACCCGGACGGCTGGGGCAGCGCGCCGATCGTCGCCTCGCTCGCCGGCGCGGTCGCCATGCTGCTCGCCTTCGTCGCGATCGAGGCGCGCAGCACCCACCCGATGCTCGACCTGACGCTCTTCCGCAAGCCCGCCTTCAACGGCGTCTCCGCGGTGGCCTTCGGGCTCTCCGCGGGCATGTTCGCGATGTTCCTCTACCTGACCATCTACCTGCAGGGCGTGCAGGGTTTCTCGCCGCTGGAGACGGGCCTGCGCTTCCTGCCGCTCACCTTCCTCTCCTTCGTCGCCTCGCCGATCGCCGGCTCGCTCTCGCACCGCATCCCGATCCGCGTCCTGCTCGGCGTCGGGTTGACGCTCGTCGGCATCGGCCTGCTGCTGATGCACGGGCTGAGCGCCGACTCGCCGGTCAGCGTCCTGCTGCCCGGATTCCTCGTCGCCGGCATCGGCATCGGCACCGCCAACCCCGGCATCGGGCAGGCGGCGATCGGCGTCGTGCCGCCCGAAAAGGCGGGGATGGGCTCCGGGATCAACACCAGCTTCCGCCAGATCGGCATCGCGACCGGGATCGCCTCGCTCGGCGCCGTCTTCCAGGCGCAGGTCAGCTCGAAGCTCGCCGAAGTGCTCCCCAGCGCGCCCCGCGGCCTCGCCGAGATCGTCTCCTCGGGCGGCTCCGTCGCCGCCGCCCACGTCGCCGGCCCCGGCCGGCGGGAAGAAGTCGTCCACGCCGCCAAGGTCGCCTTCGTCAGCGGCTTCAACGAGATCCTCCTGATCGGCGGGGTCGTCTGCCTCGTCGCCGGCGCCCTCGGCTTCCTCCTCGTTCGCCCACGTGACTTCGTGCAGCCGACGGAGGCGGTGCCCGAGGCCGCAGCGGCATAAGCGTCAACCAACACCGCATCTCGCGGCGGGTGGCGCGGTTTTGGGGGACCACCCCGAGGAGGCGGCAAAGCCGCCCCCGCAGCGGGTGGTGGCACCAAAACGGCGACAGGACCCGCCGCGCCACTTGCTAGACAGGGGTCGTGCTGAGAGAGCTGCGGATCGAGAACCTGCTGCTGATCGAGAGAGCGGAGTTGCGCCTCGGCAAAGGGCTTAATGCGATTACGGGCGAGACCGGGGCGGGGAAGACGGTCCTGGCGCATTCCCTGGACCTGCTGACGGGGGGCAAGGCGCGGCCGCAGATCGTCCGGCCGGGGGCCGAGGAGGCCTGGGTCGAGGGGGTGTTCGACCTGCCGAAAGGGTTGCTGGCGGAGCCGGAGCTGGTCGAGCTCGCCGAGCGGCTGTCGCAGGACGCAGACGAGATCGTGCTCGGCAGGCGGGTCTCCGCGAGTGGGCGGACGAGCGCGTTCGTGGCGGGCCGGTCCGCCTCGGCCGCCGACCTGAAAGCCCTCGGTGCCGGGCTGCTCGCCTTCTACGGCCAGCACGAGCACCGCAAGCTGACGATCGCCTCGACGCAGATGAAGGTGCTCGACGGGTTCGCGGGCGCGAAGCACCTCGGCCTGCTCGAGGAGCACCGGGCCGCCCACCGGGAATGCGCGGCGCTCGCCACCGAGCTGGCCGAGCTGCGCGAGCGCGACGGCTCCCGCGAGCGCGACCTCGACCTCTGCCGCTACGAGCTGGCCGAGATCGAGGAGGTCGCGCCGGACGCCGGGGAGAAGGCCGGCCTCTGCGCCGAGCGCGAGCGGCTGCGGTACGTGGAGGCGCTGCGCGAGGCCGTGGGCAGCGCCCACGCGGCCGCGGCCGGGACCGAGGACGACGGTGGCGGCGCGGCAGAGCTGCTCGCGCGCGCCGGCGGCCTGCTGCAGGGAGTCGGCGGAGTCGACGCCGAGGTCGACTCGCTGGCGGCGCGGCTGGATGCGCTGGCGATCGAGCTGGGCGAGGTCTCGGCCGAGCTGCGCTCCTGCGTCGAAGGACTCGAGGCCGATCCGGGCCGGCTGGCGGCGGTCGAGGAGCGACTCGACGCGATCGACCGGTTGGAGCGCAAGCACGGCGGCAGCGTCGAGTCGGTTCTCGCCCATGCCGAGCGCTGCCGGGCCGAGAGCGCCCGCCTGGAGGGGGCCGAGGAGCGGAGCGCCGCGGCCGAGGCGGCGCTCGCCGCGGCCGAGGAGCGGCGTGCCGGGCTCGCCCGGAAGCTCAGCGAGGCGCGGCGCAAGGCTGCTGCCCCGTTCGAACGGGCGGTCGCCGATGAGCTCGAGCAGTTGGCGATGCCGGGGGCGAAGCTCGAAGTCGTCCTCGAGGAGCACCCGCAGGGATTCGGCCCGAACGGGGCCGAGACCGTCGAGCTGCGCCTGGCGCCGAACCCGGGGCTTGCGCCCTCGCCACTGCGCGACGCTGCCTCGGGCGGCGAGCTCTCGCGCGTGATGCTGGCCCTCTCCCGGCTCGGCGGCACGGCCGGCGCGCCGACGCTCGTCTTCGACGAGATCGACGCCGGGGTGGGGGGCACGACGGCTCGCACGGTCGGCGAACGCCTGCAAGCGCTCGGCGACGATCGCCAGGTTCTCTGCATCACGCACCTGCCGCAGGTCGCCTCGCTCGCGCACGCGCACTTCACCCTCGAGAAGGACCTCGGCGGCGACCGGGCCACGGCCACGGTGCGCCGGCTGGACGGCGAGGCCGTCGTCGAGGAGATCCGCCGCATGCTCGGCGGCGAGCGCGCCGACGAGGCCGCCACCCGCCACGCCCGCGAGCTGCTCGCCGCCGCCTGACGTGCCGGTTCTCCGGTGCCTTTTTTGACCCCCTGGGGACGGCACGTCCGGCTGGGGAAGTGTGGCTGGCAACGGGGTACTCTCTGCCGATGGCAACCGCCACGCGCCGTCGCCTGCCGGCGCTGCTCTCCCGCCGCAACGGCGTCGCGCCGGTCGAGGCGATCGAGGGGCGTGCCAGGCTCGGCAGGCGCACCAAGCACCTCGTCAAGCGCCTGCTACCGGGCGAGATCGCCGTGATCGACCACGTCAACATCGATCGCATCGCGGCCGAGGAGCTGATCGCCACCGGGGTGCGCGCGATCGTCAACGCCTCGCCCTCCTCGGACGGCGCCTACCCGAACGCCGGGCCGCTGCTCCTCGCGCGGGCCGACGTGAGGCTGATCGACGTCGAAGAGGGCGATCCCTTCGAGCTGCTCGAAGACGGCCAGAGGGTCAGCGTCGCCGGCGGGTCGATCCTCGTCGACGGGCAGGCGGTCCTGCGCGGCAGGGCCCTCAGCGTCGAGGAGGTGGAACAGCGCCAGGAGGAGCAGCTGGCGCGGGTCAACCGGGCGCTGGCCGAATTCGCCGAGAACACGGTCGCCCACGTCAGGGGGGAGACCGACCTGCTGACGGGCGCCGTCGAGCTCCCCTCCACGCGCGCCTCGTTCCGCGATCGCCACGTGCTGATCGTCGTCCGCGGCGACCGCCACCGCCGCGACCTCAAGGCCCTCCACGCCTACATCCGCGACGTGCGGCCGCTGATCGTCGCCGTCGACGGCGGCGCCGACGGCGTGCTCGAGGCCGGCCTGAAGCCGGACGTGATCGTCGGCGACATGGACTCCGCCGGCGACGAGGCGCTGCGCTGCGGCGCCGAGCTGATCGTCCACGCCTATCCCGACGGCCGCGCCCCCGGCCGCGAGCGCCTGCTCGCGATGGGACTCCATCACACCGTGCTGGCCGCCGCCGGCACGAGCGAGGACGTCGCGATGCTGATGGCCTACGAGAAGGGGGCGGCGCTGATCGTCAGCGTCGGCGCCCACTTCAACCTGATCGAGTTCCTCGACCGCAAGCGGGGCGGCATGTCCTCGACCTTCCTCACCCGGCTGCGGATCGGCGAGAAGCTGGTCGACGCCAAGGGGGTCAGCCGTCTCTACAACCCGGCGGCGACCGTCGCGCCGCTGCTCCTCTTCCTCGCTGCGTTCGCGGTCCTGCTCGCGATCGTCGTCATCACCTCGCCGGCCCTGAACGACCTCTTCCAGCTCGTCTGGCTGAAGGTCAGGATCTGGCTCGGGCTCTGATGGGCTACAGCGCCCGGTACCACGCGACGTCGCTGATCGCTGTCTTCCTCGCCCTCGCGATCGGAATTCTGATCGGGGCCGAGTTCGGCGGCGGCGCGCTGAGGAGCACCCGCAGGAACCTGGAGCACAGCCTGACCGGCGAAGTGCAGGACGCGCGCGCGCGTGCCGACGAACTTAGCGGCCGGCTGGGTCGCTCCGACGAATTCGCCAACCGCGTGTACCCGGCCCTCGTCCACGACCGGCTCGCGGGCCGCCGCATCGGCGTGCTGGCGCTCGGCGACCTGCCGGGAGGGACGATCGGCGCGATCGAGGACACGCTGGGCCCGACCGGCGCCAGGCTGGTCGGCGTCGGGGTGGTGCGCGAGCCCGTGGACCTGCACGGCCTCGCCGGCGACGTCGCCAAGACCCGCTTCGCCCGCCTGCGGCGCAATCCGGACGCGCTGACCGCGTTCGGGGTGGGGGTGGGGCGCCAGCTGGTCCGCGGCGGGACGCTCCTCGAACGGGTGCGCAAGCAGCTCTTCTCGCGGGCGAGCGGCAACTTCGGCGCCCTCGACGGCGTGATCGTCGTCCGCCAGGTGCCCGAAGGCCTCGGGCCGGTCCAGCGCGGCAATGCGAGCCGGCTGGAAGCGGCGCTGATGAGCGGCATCACCGGCACGCGCACCGCGGCGGTCGGGGTCGAGACCTCGACGACCGAACCGTCGTCCATCTCCTTCTTCAACGGCAACGACCTGACCAGCGTCGATGACGTCGAGACCGCGGCGGGCAGGGTGGCGACGGTCTTCGCCCTGCTCGGCGCCGAGGGCAGCTTCGGGGTGAAGGGGTCGGCCGACCGGCTGCTGCCGGACCTGCTGCCGCCGGCGGGGTCGGGCCAGTGAGCGCCCCGACCGTCCCGGTGATCTCCGGTCGTTCGAGTCCGGGGCGGTCGGGGGGCGAACAAATGGATGCCCCGTGACCTGGGTCGGCCTTCCGGTCGGGATCGCGATCGGGCTGCTCGTCGTGCCCGCCGGCGTGCACGGCCTTGCCGACGCCGGCCTGGTCAGGACCAACTACCGCGGCGTGGAGGCCGCCTTCCCGCTGGGCGCGGTCCTGGCGACGGCGGCGCTCGCGGCGCTCGCTCCGCTCGCCTTCCTCAACGACCGCGCCGACCTCGAGCTGCTGGCGCCGGACCTGCGCCGCTGGATGCCCTACCTGCTGGGGATCGCCTTCCTCGGCTTCCTCGACGACTCGCTGGGGGAGGGCGAGAACGGCGCGCCCCGCGGCTGGCGCGGACACGCCCGGGCGCTGCGCGCCGGCAGCCTCTCGACCGGCGCGGTGAAGGCGGTCGGGGCGCTCGCGCTCGCCGCCTACGTGGTCTCCGGTCGGGGACTGGAATCGTGGCGCTATCTCGCCGACGTGGCGCTGCTGATCCTCGCCACCAACCTCTTCAACCTGCTCGACCTGCGGCCGGGCCGGGCAGAGAAGGGCCTCGGGCTGCTCTGCGCCGGGCTCTGTCTCGGCGCCTGGACGTTCGCTCCGCTCGATCTGCTCGGCATCTTCGCCGGCCCGATCCTGGTCGGCGCCTGGTTCACGCTGCGCGAGCGGGCGATGCTCGGCGACACGGGCGCGAACCTGCTCGGCGCCGTCGGCGGCGTCTGGTTGCTGACGACGCTCGGCGCCGAGGCGCGGCTGGTCGCGCTCGCCGTCGTCGCCGGACTGACCATTTACGGAGAGTTGCGTTCGATCTCGGCGACGATCGAGTCGGTTCCGCCACTGCGCTGGCTAGACTCGCTCGGCAGAGCCAGGGCATGAGCAGAACCTCCCAAGGAGACACCCGCTTCATCTTCGTCACCGGTGGCGTCGTCTCGGCCCTCGGCAAGGGGATCGCCGCCGCCTCGATCGGCCGCCTCCTCGTCTCCCGCGGCTTCCGGGTCCAGCTGCAGAAGTTCGACCCCTACATCAACGTCGACCCGGGGACGATGAGCCCCTTCCAGCACGGCGAGGTCTTCGTCACCGAGGACGGGGCCGAGACCGACCTCGACCTCGGTCACTACGAGCGCTTCACCGACGAGAACACCTCGCGCGCCTCGAACGTGACGGCGGGCGCCGTCTACAACTCGGTGATCAACCGCGAGCGCCGCGGCGACTACCTCGGCGCCACGGTGCAGGTGATCCCGCACATCACCGACGAGATCAAGAACCGGATCCGGATCGTCGCCGAGTCGCAGTCGGTCGACTTCGTGATCACCGAGATCGGCGGCACGGTCGGCGACATCGAGTCGCTGCCCTTCCTCGAGTCGATCCGCCAGCTCTACACCGACCTCGGGCCGAAGCGCTCGATGTTCGTCCACCTGACGCTGGTGCCCTACGTCGGGCACGCGGGCGAGCTGAAGACGAAGCCGACCCAGCACTCGGTCAACGAGCTGCGCCGGATCGGCATCCAGCCCCACGCCCTCGTCTGCCGCTCCGAGGGGCGGCTGGACCGCGAGATCCGCGAGAAGATCGCGCTCTTCGCCAGCCTCCCGGTCGACGCCGTGATCTCCGCCAACGACGTCGACAACATCTACAAGGTGCCGCTCGTCTTCCGGGCCGAGGGCGTCGACGACCTGGTCCTCGACCACTTCGGCATGGAGGGGCCGCCCCCCGACCTCGCCGAATGGGAGGCGATGGTGCGCCGCGCGGAAGCGGCCGAGGGCAAGGTGCGGATCGCCCTCGTCGGCAAGTACGTGCAGCTGGCCGACGCCTACAAGTCGGTGATCGAGGCGCTCGAGCACGGCGGCATCCACCACGGCGTCGAGGTCGAGGTCGAGCTCGTCGACTCCGAGAACTTCGATCCCGAGCGGCTCGAGGGCGTCGACGGGATCCTCATCCCCGGCGGCTTCGGCGAGCGCGGGATCGAGGGCAAGGTGGCGGCGGCGCGGATCGCGCGCGAACGGGCGATCCCCTACCTGGGGATCTGCCTCGGGATGCAGATCGCCGTCGTCGAGTTCGCCCGCACGGTGGCCGGCATGGAGGGGGCCAACTCGGCCGAGTTCGACCCGGAGACGCCGTTCCCGGTGGTCGACCTGCTGCCCGAGCAGAAGGAGGTCTCCGAGATGGGCGGCACGATGCGGCTCGGCGCCGACCCGGTGAAGCTGCACGAGGGCACGCGGGCGCGCGAGATCTTCGGCGAGGCCGTCATCTACAAGCGCCACCGGCATCGCTACGAGGTCAACAACCAGCTGCGCCGTCGGCTCGAAGACGAGGGGCTGGTCTGCGGCGGCACCTCGCCGGACGAGCGCCTGGTCGAGATGGTCGAGCTGCCCGACCACCCGTTCTTCGTCGCCTCGCAGTTCCACCCCGAGTTCAACTCGCGGCCCAACCGGCCCGAGCCGCTCTTCCGCGACTTCGTCGGCGCCGCCGCGCGCCAGGCGGGCGAGCGGCCAGCGGACGGCGCGGAACTGCCAGAAGGCGAAGCGGTGCGCGAGGGGCTGCACCGGTAGGGGTTCCGCTTAACTTTTTCGAGGGGCCGGGTCTGCTGGCGCCTCTGGCGAGCGCCCGCGAAAAAGTACAAGACGCTTCACCCCTACCGGGGCAGCCCCAATCACAGCCGGCTGCTCCCGGTTAGCCTGTCCCGTCGTGGAGAGGTTGCATGAGACGTTTGTGCGGCTATGTGAGATTCGCAGCCCTACCGGGGAGGAGCGCGAGGTCGCCGACACGCTGCTCGCCGAGCTGCGGGCGCTGGGGCTCGAGGTGAGCGAGGACGACGCCGCCAGGCCGGCGGCAGCCGGCGCCGGCAACATCGTCGCCCGGCTGCCGGGACGCGGCGAGGAGTGGGTGATGTTCTGCGCCCACGTCGACACGGTCCCGCACGAGGGGCAGATCGAGGTCGTCGAGTCCGACGGCGTCTTCCGCAGCGCCGGCGAGACGATCCTCGGCGCCGACAACAAGGCCGCAGTGGCGGTCTTCATCGAGCTGGTCGCCCGTCATGCCGAGGACCCGCCGCCGGTGGGCATCGAGCTGGTGCTGACCGTCGCCGAGGAGCAGGGCCTGCGGGGGGCGAAGGCGTTCGACGTCTCGAGCCTGCGCTCGAAGCGCGGCTTCGTCCTCGACCACGCGAGCCCGATCGGCGAGGTGATCGTCACCTCGCCGACGCAGCAGAGTGTGCACGCGGACTTCCACGGGGTCGAGGCCCACGCCGGCATCCGGCCCGAGGACGGCAGCAACGCGATCGCCGCCGCGGCGGCGGCGATCGCGCGCATGGAGCTCGGCCGCCTCGACGGGGAGACGACGGCCAACGTCGGCGTGATCTCCGGTGGGACCTCGGGCAACGTCGTCCCCGGCCACTGCTCGATCGTCGCCGAGGCGCGCAGCCTCGACGCCGCCCGGGCGGCCGAGGTCGCGGGCTCCCTGAGCGACGCCTGCGCCTGGGGGGCGAGCGAGCACGGCTGCGACACCGACGTGCGGATCGAGGAGCTCTTCCGTGGCTACCGGATCCCGCCCTCCTCGGCGGCTCTGGAGCTGGCCGAGGAGGGGCTGCGACGTGCCGGGGTCGAGCCGGTGCGGACCGCGACCGGCGGGGGCAGCGACGCCAACGCCCTGGTCGTCGCCGGCTTCGACTGCGTGCTGCTCGCCAACGGCACCGAGGCCAACCACACGCCGGACGAGGCGGTCAGCGCTCGCAACCTCGACCTGATGCTCGAGGTCTGCGAGGGGATCGTCGCCGAGGCAGCGTGAGCGGCCGCCTGCAGCTGCGCCGCGGGATCGTCGTCGAGGAGGACCCGCTGACCGTCGAGGTCGGCGGCGAGCGCCGGCCGGCTTGGGCCGACACGGCGCTGCTCGGCGAGATGCGGGAGGGCGACGAGGTCGTCGTCAACGTCGCCGCCCTCGACCTCGGTCTCGGCTCGGGCGGCTTCGACGTCGTCCACGTCAACCTGACCCGCGGCCTCGACGCCGGGCCGACCGGCGACGAGCACGTGATGAAGCTCAACTACACCTCGCTCCAGCACCCGGTCGCTCCCGTCGAGCTTCCGGTGCGCCTTATGGACCCCGTGGGTACAAAAAGCGCACCGGAACGGGAGGAGGGTGGGATGGCGGTCCTGGTGATTCCGCTGCACGGGCACCTGGCGCCGGCCGCCTGGGCGGCGGCGCAGGCGCGGCAAGGGCTGAAGGTCGGCTATGTGCAGACCGGGGGAGGGGCGCTGCCGGGATCGCTCAGTCGCGACGTCGCCGAGCTGCGCGAGCGGGGACTGCTCGCGGGTCACGTGACCGCCGCTCCCGCCTACGGGGGAGAGCACGACGCGCTCTCGGTCGCGGGTGCGATCGACGCCGCGGTCAACGGGCTTGGCTGGGATGCGGCGGTCGCCGGACCGGGTCCGGGGATCATCGGCTCCGAGAGCCGTCTCGGGCACGGCGGCATGGCGGCGCTGGACACGGCGCACGCGGCCCTCGCCCTGGGCCTCCGCACCTTGGTCTCGCCGCGTCTTTCCGGCGCCGATCCGCGCGAGCGGCACAAGCCCGTCAGCCACCACACGCTCACCGTCCTGCGAATGCTCCTCGCGCCGGTCGAGGTCCCGGTGCCGTCCGGCAACCCGGTGGTCACCGCGACCCTGGCCGAGGCCGCCGCCTGGCGACACCGGCTGCGCGAAGCGCCGGCCGACCTCGCCGGTTACGCGCAGAGCGGACTGCCGGCCGAGACGATGGGGCGCACGCTCGAGGAGGACCCGCTCTTCTTCGCCGCCGCTCTCGCTGCGGGTGTCGCCTTGCGACACAAGGGTTGACGCCGAGCGGCGAGAACCAGCCGCCCAATGGCAGTCGCCACCGCGCCGCGCACCGAGACCCGCTTCGAGTCCCTCGTCCTCGACTTCCTCTCCTACCTCGAGCTGGAGCGCGGCCTGTCGCGCAACACGCTCGACGCGTACCGCACCGACCTGCATCAGTACGGCGAGTTCCTCGCGGGGCGAGGACTCGATCCGCTGGCGGCCAGGCCCGCCGACGTCAGCGAGTTCCTGGCCGGGCTGGCCACGGGCGAGGGACGACCGGCCTGCTCCTCGGCCACCATCCATCGTAAGGCGGCCTGCCTGCGCTCCTTCTACAAGCACCTGCGCCGCGACGAGCTGATCGGCGAGGACCCGACCGCCGCGCTGAGCGCGCCCCGGCGCGCCAAGAAGCTGCCGCAGGTGCTCAACTACGCCGAGGTGCAGAAGCTGCTCGCGGCGCCGCGGGGGGACGAGCCGACGACGCTTCGCGACCGCGCCCTGCTCGAGGTGATGTACGCCTGCGGCCTGCGCGCCTCGGAGACGATCGGCCTCGAGCTGGGAGACGTCGACCTGGTCGAGGGGCTGCTGCGGGCGCGGGGAAAGGGCAACAAGGAACGGATCGTGCCGCTCGGCCGCAAGGCGATCGCAGCCGTCTCCGCCTACCTGCGCGGCGGTCGCCCGAAGCTGGTCGGCGAACGCCACGAGGTCAAGCTCTTCGTCAACTTTCGCGGCGGCCCCCTGAGCCGCCAGGGCCTCTACAAGATCGTCCAGCGCAACGCCCGCAACGCCGGGCTGGGCGGCCGGCTCAGCCCGCACACGCTGCGGCACAGCTTCGCCACGCACCTGCTCGCGGGCGGCTGCGACCTGCGCGCCGTGCAGGAGATGCTCGGCCACGCCGACATCGCGACCACGCAGATGTACACGCACCTCTCCGGCGAGCGCCTCAAGGAGGTCTACTTCCAGGCGCACCCCCGCGCCACGTCGAGTTGACTCCCCTTTGATGGTGACTTCGCCTTTATTCGCCCCAGCGGCGAAGAAAGACGAAGTCAGCGTGTTGTAGAACTGGCGGGTGCCCGAGCTGCCCGAGGTGGAGACGGTCTGCCGGCAGCTCGATCCGGAGCTGCGCGGCGTCGAGATCGAGGGTCTGGAAGTGCTCGACGGGCGCTGGTGCCGCCCCGTCCCGCCCGCTGAGCTGGAAGCGGCGGTCGCGGGAGCGAGGATCGAGGGCCTGGGACGGCGGGGCAAGTACCTGCTGCTCGGGCTCGACGGCGAGCGAACCCTCGTCATGCACCTGCGGATGACCGGCAACCTGGTGCTGGTCGAGGGCGAGCGCAGGCTGGACCCATCGAAGGGAATGCGCCTCTACGAGGGCGAGCGTTCAACCTCCGAGCGCCACCTGCGCGCCCGCTTCCGGCTGGCCGACGGACGCGAGCTCTGGTTCACCGATCCGCGCCGCTTCGGCGAGGCGTTCCTCGCCGTGGGCGATGCCGCCCTCGCGACGCGCTTCGCCGAGCTCGGCGTCGAGCCGCTTGCGGAGGAGTTCACGCCCGAGCATCTCGGCGAGATGGCGGCGGGACGAACGGCGCCGCTCAAGTCCTTCCTGCTCGACCAGTCGCGGCTGGCGGGCGTCGGCAACATCTATGCCGACGAGGCGCTTTTCCGCGCCCGGCTGCACCCGCTCTCGCCCGCCGGCTCGATGAAGCCGGAGCACCTGGGCGCCCTCCGGGACGCCGTCGTCGCCGCCCTCGAGGCCGGGATCGAGCGCGGCGGCGCCTCGATCGACGATTACCGCGACGGTCGCGGCGAGAAGGGGACGATGCAGGACGAGTTCCTCGTCCACACGCGCGAGGGCGAGCCCTGCCCCGAGTGCGAGACGCCGATCGTCCGCATCGTCGTCTCCGGTCGCTCGACCTACTACTGCCCGAGCTGCCAGGTGCGACTGCGGCGGCGGCCGAAGGCCCGGCGCCGCGCCTGAAGGAGCCGACGGCGTGCTATGAGTTCGCACTCGCCACACCGTGCCGCGGCCGGCTCCCGGCCTCTTCACCGTCACGAGCAGCACGATCGGCCCGTCTGGATCTCCGGCGACACGCGCTGGTACGGGGCAATACGAGACGCGCTGGCCGCAAACGCGCCGATCGGGACCGCGATCGTCAACCTCGGCGCCGCTCGTTTCTGGCCGACCGGTCCGGCCCGCTACACGATGGACGCACGCGCGGCGGGAGCTCGAAGAAGCGGGAGTCGCCGACCGGGTGCGCTGGCTGGAGCAGGGCGAGCCGACTCAGGTCGAGCTGTAGCCGTCCGGTCGCTGCGGCAACTTTGCCGGGTGGACGAAGCAGCTCGAACGGAGCGCCGGTGGCCGGCAAGACGCTGAAGACGGAGGCGGTCGTGCTGCGCAGCATCCGCTACGGCGAGGCCGACCGCATCCTCCACCTCTACTCGCGCAGCCGCGGTCGGATCGGCGCGATCGCCAAGGGGGCGCGCCGGCCGAAGTCGCGCTTCGGCGGTCGCCTCGAGCCCTTCTTCCGGCTCGACCTGGTCCTGCACGAAGGCCGCGGCGAGCTGCTCACGGTCACCAACGTCGCCACCGTCGACGGCTTCCCTCGCCTGCGGGCCTCCGGCCCGGCACTCGGCGCGGCCGCGCGCGCCTGCGACGCCGTCCTGCGCCTGCTCGACACGACCGAGCCGAACCCGCCCGCCTACAACCTGCTCTGCCGCTACCTCGCCCTGCTCGACGATCCGGCCGCCGAGCGCGGCGCCGCCCTGGAGACGGCGCTCGCGTTCCGCCTCAAGCTGGCGCTCGCCGCCGGCTTCGCGCCGGAGCTGGCGGCGTGTGCCCATTGCGGCGACGCCGAGCACCTGAGCGGCTTCTCGGGGGCCGCAGGCGGCGTCGTCTGCTCGAGCTGCGAAGCGGGCTCCTTCCCCCTCGGCGAGGACGCCCACCGCTTCATGGTCGAGGCGATCGGCCGGCCTTTGACCGAAGCGCCGAGGGCCGCGGAGCCGGCTCTGCGCCAGGCCGAACGCGCGGTGAAAGAGACGCTGGAGCATCACGCGCACGTTCAGCTGAGAGCAGCGGCGTGAGACGCCGGACGTGCCGTCTCTTGAGTGCCATATTTGACCGTCAATAGACGGCACGTCCAGTTGGTCCGCGGGAGGCTCCGGCGAGTCTCTTCCCGGCTCCTTATGATCGACGGGTGTCCCTGACTGTCAGCCTCGAGGACCGGGTCTCTGCTTGGGAGGAGCAGTTCTTGATCGAGGGGGCGACGCGGTCCTATCCGGCGCGGCGGCGGGTCGAGGAGGCCGACAGCCCGTTGCGGACGCCGTTCCAGCGCGACCGCGACCGCATCGTCCACTCGAAGGCGTTCCGGCGCCTCAAGCACAAGACGCAGGTCTTCGTCGCGCCCGAGGGGGACCACTACCGCACGCGGCTCACCCACACGCTCGAGGCGTGCGGGATCGCCCGCACGGTGGCGCGAGCCCTCGGCCTCAACGAGGACCTGACCGAGGCGATCGGCCTCGGTCACGACCTCGGCCACCCGCCCTTCGGCCACGCCGGCGAGGAGGCGCTGGACGCGGCGCTGCGCGAGCACGGGGGAGCGGGCTTCAGGCACAACGAGCACTCGCTGCGCGTCGTCGAGGTGCTGGAGCGCGACGGGCGAGGCCTCAACCTGACCGAGGAGGTGCGCGACGGCATCCTCAACCACACCGGCTCGCGCAAGCCGGCGACGCTGGAGGGGCGGATCGTCAAGCTGGTCGATCGCGTCGCCTACATCAACCACGACATCGACGACGCGCTGCGGGCCGGGATCCTCAGCGCGGGCGACCTTCCGGTGGCGGAGATCGAGCTGCTCGGCGAGACCGGCTCGGCGCGGATCGACACGCTGGTTCGCGACATCGTCGAGCGCTCGCGCGGAGCGGGCGACATCGCCCAGAGCGAGGAGGTCGGCGGCGCGATGCTGCGCCTGCGCAAGTTCATGTTCGATCGCGTCTACCTCGGCCCGGTCGCCCGCGACGAGCACGAGCGGGTGCACCGCGCGATGCGGGCGCTCTTCGACCACTACCTCGACCATCTGGACGAGGTTCCCGAGCTCGATCCGGATGCCGACGCGCCGGCGCGGGTGACCGACTACCTCGCCGGCATGACCGACCGCTACTGCATCGCCAAGTTCGCCGAGCTGACCGTGCCCGAGGAATCCCTGTGGCGCTGATCTCGGCTGAGAGCCTGGAGCGCGTCAAGCAGGCCGCCGACATCGTCGAGGTCGTCTCCGCGCACACCGACCTGCGCCGCCAGGGAGCGCGCTGGGTCGGCCTCTGTCCCTTCCACGAGGAGCGCACGCCGTCGTTCTCGGTCGACGCGCAGGAAAAGCTCTACCACTGCTTCGGCTGCGGCGCCGGCGGCGACACGATCAAGTTCGTCGAAGAGAAGGAGGGCCTGGGCTTCGCCGAGGCGGTCGAGCTGCTCGCCGACCGCTACGGGGTGGAGCTGGAGCGCGAGAAGGAGGACCCGCAGGCGGAGGCGCGGCGGCAGCAGCGCCGCCGCCTCGGCGACCTGCTCGACCGCACGGCTGCCTTCTACGCGGCCTACCTGTGGGAATCCGAGGAGGCGGCGAAGGCGCGCGAGTACCTGACCGGGCGCGGCCTGGGCGAGGAGGTCCTGCGCGCGTTCGGGGTCGGCTTCGCGCCCAGCGCCTGGGACAAGGTGCTGCTGCGTGGGCAGCGGGCCGGCTTCGAGGTCGAGGAGCTGCGCGGCGTCGGCCTCGTCCAGCGCGGCCGCGGCGGCGGCGAGTACGACCGCTTCCGCTCGCGGATCATGTTCCCGATCCGGGACCGGCGCGGGCGCACGCTCGGCTTCGGCGGGCGGGCGATGCGCTCCGACCAGGGCGCCAAGTACGTCAACACGGCCGAGACCGACTTCTTCCACAAGAGTCAGATGCTGTACGGGATCGACCTCGCCAAGGCGGCGATCGCCAAAGCCGGGCGGGCCGTCGTGGTCGAGGGATACACGGACGTGCTCGCCCTGCACCAGGCCGGGATCGAGGAGGCGGTCGGAGTGATGGGCACGGCGATCACCGGCGAGCAGGTGGCGGCGCTCTCCGGGATGGTCGAGGAGGTCGTGCTCGCGCTCGACGCCGACGCCGCCGGCCAGGAGGCGATGCTGCGCGCCCAGCGGGTCGCGGCCGGGCGCAAGATGCGCCTGCGCGTGGCGGCGATGCCGGCCGGCGAGGACCCGGCCGAGACGATGGCCGCCGAGGGCGGTGCGGATCGCTTCCGGGCGCTGCTCGACGGCGCCGTCGAGCTGACCGCCTTCCAGGTCGACCTCGTGCTCGGCCGCACCGACGTCGGCTCGCCCGCCGAGCGCGACGGGGCGCTGGCCGAGGTCGCGCCGATCCTCGCCGGCATGGGGGAGAGCGCCAGCCGCGACGACCTGGTGCGGCGGGTCGCCGAGCGGCTCGACCTCGAGCCGGCGATGGTGATGGGGCGGGTGGTGGCGTCCCGGCCGGCGAGCGGCGGCGAGTCCGCGGCTGCGACCGGCGACGCTGCCGGAGCACCCGCGCCCCGGCGAGCCGCCGAGCTGACCTCGCGCGAGCGTCGCGAGCGGGCGCTGCTGGCGATGTGCATCGCGCTCCCCGACGAGGGCAGCGAATACCTGGCGCGCCTCAGCGAGGGACACCTCTCGCCGCTCGGCGCCCGCGTCGCCGCCTGGCTGCGCAAGCACCCCGGCGATCCCGCCTCGGACCTGCCGCGCGACGACGCCGAGCTCTCCGGCCTGATCGCCGAGCTGGTGATCGTCGCCCACGACGAGCCGGCCTCGCCGGAGGCGATGGAGCTCAACTTCCTCCTGCTGGAGCAGCGCCGCCTCGAGGCCGAGATCGCCGCGGCCGGTGAACGCGACGACTACGAGCGCCGCGCCGCCCTCAGCCGCGAACGCGCCGCCCTGGTCGAACGCATCGCCCACGCCGAGCGCGTCCGCGGTTAACACCACCGGACTCGCCGAACGACTACGCTCTCGCCCTATACGGGTACGGAAGGAGTCGTTTTGGGGAGCGAACGCTGGGACTCGATGCGCGACGAATGGACAGCGGCCCGACTGCTGCCCACCGCGGGAATTCGCAATCAGGGTGAGCAGGAGCGCCGCGCAGCCTCGGCCCTGCTGGCGGTGATGAGCGCGGTGCCGGACTTCTGCCACGGGCTTCTGTCCGAGATGAAGGCGCCGAAGGGGAAGATCTCCACGTTCACCGAGCTCCGGTTCGTCGACGGAGAGGAGAAGCTGCACATCCCGGACGGGGCGGTGGTCGTAGAGCGTGGCAAGAAACGGTGGAGCTGCCTGGTCGAGATAAAGACGGGCGGAGCTCTGCTGGAGGGAGACCAGGTTTCCCGGTACCTCGACCTGGCGCGCGAGCATGGTTTCGACGGATTGCTGACCATCTCAAACCAGATTCGCGGAGACTCCCGAGCCCTGCCCTACGCGGTTCGCAAATCGAAGCTCCGAGGTCTCACTGTGTACCACCTGTCATGGTGGAGGGTGCTGACGGAGGCGATCGTTCAGCACAGGTTCCGCGGGATAGCCGATCCCGACCAGGCGTGGATTCTCGGCGAGCTGATCCGGTACCTGGACGACGAGAAGTCGGGCGCCAGCGGTTTCAACGGCATGGGCAACGAGTGGGTCGGTGTGAGGGAAAGCGCCCGCAACGGCACGCTGCGGGCCGAGGACCCGCAGGCCGAAGCGATCGCCGGACGCTGGGAGCAGTTCGCTGAGTACCTCTGTCTCCACCTGAGCCAGGGGCTTGGGGTGGACGTCAAGCACCTGCGTCCACGCGGCAAGTCGCCGACGGAGCAGATCGCCGCCGCGACTCGGCGATTGGCGTCGGACGGGACCTTCACCTGCTCGATACAGGTGCCGGATGCCGTCGGCCCGATCGGGATCGAGGCGGACCTTCGGGCGCGGCTGGTGACGACGAGCGTCGAGGTGCCCGCCCCCCGGGAGGGGAGGCCAAGGACCCGGATCAACTGGTTGCTTCGCCAGTTGAAGGGCGCGCCCGACGACCTCCGGATCGATGTCCGGTTCGCTCGCGTGCGCGCCACTCGCTCGGAGCTGCTGAAGGACTGCCGCAAAAGGCCCGAGCTGCTGCTGATGAAGGACGAGCCCAAACGCGAGCCCCGCGGGTTCGTCGTCGCGCTCTCGAGACCGATGGGGAAGAAGGACGGTCGCAAGGAGGGATCGTTCGTCACCGAGACCCAGCGCCAGGTGACCGAGTTCTATCGCGACCTGGTCCAGGGGATCGTGCCGCCTCCCACCAAGGCGCCGAAGATCCAGAAAGAGGAGCAGGCGACCGAGCCTGCCGCCGCGGCCCCGCCTGCCCCTGCGAAGTCGGAGACCACCGTTCGCCGCGAGCACGAGACCAACCTCCAGCGCCTCGCCGAGATCGTGCCGTTCGGGTTCGAGTAGCGAACGCGTGTTCGTATTGGCGTCCGATCCGGCGAAGATCATTTCCGCATGGATCCGGGGGAAAGCCGGACAGGGCAGGGCCTCCGTCGAGCGGAATTGAAGCGCCTCGTGGACGAGGGGCTGACGATCGAGAAGATCGCGCGGCGGCTCGGCGTCAGCGACTCGACGGCGAAGAAGTGGCTGAAGCGCCACGGGTTGCGAACGCGGCAGGCACGGCGACGTGAGGTTCTCAATGACCTTCGCCGCGAGGGAAAGCGCGAGGTCGAGCTCGTCTGCAAGAGGCATGGCCTGACGCGGCACGTCTCCGTCGTCTCCGAACGCCGTCTACGCTGCGCCAAGTGCAACGCCGAAGCGGTAGCGCGTCGGCGGCGGAAGGTGAAGGAGATGCTCGTCGCAGAGGCGGGCGGTGCATGTGCTCTGTGTGGGTATGCGCGACACCCGGCGGCCCTTCAGTTCCATCACCTCGACCCGACGACCAAGTCGTTCGGCCTGGGCGTGCGCGGGATCACGCGATCCTTGGAGAAGCTGCGCGCGGAGGCGGCGAAGTGCGTGCTGCTCTGCGCCAATTGCCATGCCGAGCTTGAGGTTGGTGCCGTCGATCTACCGGTAAAGTCCGCTGCGCCGCTGCCGTCCGGAGTAGCCAGTTCGGATTAGTGCAGCGTGTCGATCCGGGGTGGCCGACTGGTAAGGCAGCGCCCTGTTAAGGCGTCCAATGTGGGTTCGAGTCCCACCCCCGGAGCTTCTTCTCAGGCCGCGATGCGGCTGAGCGCCAGCTGCTCGACCAGCTCGGCGCCGCGGGCGGCGCCGTCGTGCTCGGCGGCCCAGGCGGCGAGCTCGGCGCCGCGTGCGGCGAAGGAGGCGTCGGCGAGCAGGCGCTGCGTCGCCCAGCGCAGCGGCGCCGGGCGGCAGAGGCGCCAGGGCAGGGAGAGGCCGCAGCCCGCCCATGCGACTCGCATCGCCGTCTCGCTCATGTCGCCCGTGATCGGGCAGGTCAGGACCGGCGTGCCGGCGCTCAGTGCCCTGGTCACCGTTCCGTGCCCGCCGTGGGAGATGACCAGCGAGGCTTCGGGCATCAGCTGGCTGTAGCTGAGCCACTCGACGCGGGTCGCGTTGGCGGGCACCTCGATCGGGCGCCGGGGGGCGACGCGGTTGGTGGTCGCGACCACCCGCACGGGCTCCTCCGCCAGCGCCGCGAGCGCGGTGCGGACGAGCTGGTTGTCGGAGTCGTGGGCCGTGCTCGGCGCGACCAGGACGAGCGGGTCGTCGCCTGGCGGCAGCTCGATGTCCGGATGGGGCATCTCGAAGGCCATCGGCCCGGTGATCTCGACCCCGGCCGGCCAGCGCCGCTCGTGCTCGAGCTGGGGAAAGGTCGCGACCAGGGCGAGGTCGGGGCTGATCCCGCCGTGGAAGCGGTCGATCGCGGCCAGGCCGAGTCTCGCCCGCTGCCGGTTGAGGTCGCTGCGGCCCTGCTCGAGGCCGATGTTCAGCGCCCGCTGACCGGCCCGCCAGACCGCCCGCCCGAGTGGCGTCCGCGGTGGTTGCAGCCCGACCGCGAAGAACGGCAACCCCGGCTCGACGACCGGGTAGATGTGCGGGATCAGGGTCGCCAGCGGCACGCCCGCCTTCTCGGCCGCCAGGGTCGGCGCCAGGGTGAGGATGTCGCTGACGACCGCGTGCGGGCGCATCTCCTCCAGCAGCGGCAGCAGCGCCCGCGCCGCCTCGGCCGCGTGGGCGCCCTCCGGAGATTCGGGGTCGGGCGGGGGGAACATCCGGTATTCCTCGGCCGCGGCGAAGCCCAGGCCGGCGCCTTCCACGGTCTCGCGGCGCTCCTCCCAGGTCTCGATCGTCACCTCGTGCCCACGCCCCACCAGGGCCCGGCCCAGGGCGATCGCGGGGAAGACGTGACCGGCGTCGCCGAATGCCGCTACCAGGAACCTCATGCTGACGAGGCTCTACCGTTGCCGTAGAGGCCGTCAGGGCGTGTCGAGTCCCTCGCCGGGACGGGTGAAGACAATCTCGGGCACATGGCAGTTCCTCGAGGTTCGCAGGAGGAAGCGGACGGCCTCGCCGATGTCCTCCGGCCGGATCATCTCCTCGGGTGGGATCTGGCCCTGGACGAACTGGGTCATCGGCGTCTCGACGAAGCCGGGCGCCAGCGCCGTGCACTGGATGCCGGCGCCGCCGACCTCGCGGTGGGTCGACTGCGTGAAGTTGATCACGGCGGCCTTGGTCGCCGCGTAGATCGAGAGCCAGGCCTGGCCGCCCTTGCCGGCGATCGAGGCCGTGTTGACGATCAGCGCCTTGCCGTGCTCGGCGCCCGCCTCGCGCAGGAGGGGGAGGCCCTCGCGGGTGCCGACGATCAGCGCCCGCAGGTTGACCGCCAGCTGCATGTCGAGGTGCTTGGTCTGGATCTCCTCCATCGGCGCCCCGATGCCGACGCCCGCGTTGTTGACGAGGACGTCGAGCCGGCCGTAGCGCTCGCGGTGCTTGGCGAAGACGCCGACGATGTCGTCCTCGTCGGTCATGTTGGCGGCGACGCTGAGGACCTCGAGACCCGCGGAGCGCAGCTCGTCGGCCGCCGCCTCGAGCTTCTCGGGCCGGCGTGCCGCGACCGTGAGCGCATAGCCCTCCTCGCCCAGCGCCTTTGCGATCGCCAGTCCGATGCCGCTGGACCCTCCGGTTATCAGTGCCGCTCGCTCCGCCAACTCCGCCTCCTCCTCGTCGCCATCGTCGCCGAGACCTTATCCCCGGCCCGGCGAGAGCGTCCCGACGAGGCGGTTGCCGGCCCGTTTTGCTCAATAACATGCCGCGCGTGCGCTCTCCCCGAGCCCTAAGCGCTCTCTGCGTCGTGCTGGCCACGGTCGCGCTTTTCGCGGTCGGTTGCGGCGGTTCGGGATCGTCGACGGGCTCCTCCGCGGAAGCGGGAAACCAGCCGGCGCCGGCCAGGAGCGACTTCCCCAGCGCCACGGGCAAGACACTCGGCGAAGTGCTCAAAGCAGCCGGGCCCTCGGAACTGGTCGTCTCCCCGGCGGCGGAGGTCTTCGTCAAGGGCAGGGACCGTTACCCGTTCGGCGTCTTCGAACGCAACGGCAAGCAGGTCGGCGACGCCAAGGTCGCCCTGTACTTCGCCAAGGTCCCGTCGGGGGCCAAATCGGGCGAACTCAACGGCTCGGCGCGCGCCAACCCGGAAGCGGAGAAACGCGCCCTCGGCCAGCCGGCGACCGGCCCGTTCCCGGCGGCGGTCGAATCGCTGGCGACCAAACCCGCCTTCCGAGCCCAGACCACGACCAGCGACCCCAACGCGGCAACCGCCGTCTACGTGACCCACGTCGACTTTCCCCGCAACGGCGAGTGGCGAATCGCGGCCCTCGTCGAACGCGACGGCCAGCTGACGGCGAGCCTCCTTCCCAGCGCCGTCGTCGGGTCCTTCCCGCAGGTCCCCAAGGTGGGGGAAAAGGCGCCCCTGATCCACACGCCGACGCCGGCAGACGTTGGCGGCGACCTCTCGAAGATCACGACGCGCATTCCGCCCGACACGCAGAACAAGGTCGACTACGCGGACGTATATGGGAAGGAACCGATCATCCTCTTGTTCGCGACCCCTCAGTTCTGCCAGAGTCGGGTCTGCGGGCCGGTCGTCGACGTCGCCGAGCAGCTCAAGCAGCTCTACGGCGACAAGGCCGCTTTCATCCACATGGAGATCTACAACGACAACGATCCGAACAAGGGAGTGCGCCCTCAGGTGCGGGCCTTCCACCTGCCGAGCGAGCCGTGGCTGTTCGCGATTGGGGCTAACGGCAGGATCGAAGACGAGGTGGAGGGAGCCTTCGGCGTGCAGGAATTGACGCGAGTCGTCAGAAAGCTGGTGGGCGAATGAGTGAGAAAACCGATTCGGACGCAGAGCTGCTCGCCTCCTTCGCGGAGGAGGCCAAACGCCGCTGCGACGTGATCGCGGCCGGCCTCGCGACGGAGACGACCGACTTCGAGACGATGCGGCTCGAGGCCCACGCGCTCAAGGGCGCCGCCGGCGTCGTCGGCCTGCGCCGCCTCGCCGAGCTCGCCGGCCTGATGGAATCCGATCTCGCGGAGGCGAAGAAGACCGGCACCATCCGCGGCGGCCGCACCCACCAGATCGCCGACGCCGCCAAAGCCATCGCCGAAGGCGCCGCCGCCGCCGCCAATGGCGAAGAGGAGCCCCCCGACGTCGGCCGCTCCCTCGCCCAGCTCTTCAGCGCCTGAGCTACGCTCATCCCCGACGGGCCGGTAGCTCAGTTGGTTAGAGCAGCGGACTCATAATCCGTCGGTCGCTGGTTCGAGTCCAGCCCGGCCCATACAATTTGGGCATGAGCGATTCCCTGCACCTCACGATCCTCTACGAGGAGGGAGGCGACGGCTGGATTGTCTCGTCGATCCCTGAGGTCCCCGGCGTGTTCAGCCAGGGCCGGACCAAGGGGGAGGCTCGCGAGATGGCGCTGGACGCCCTTGCCGGAATGCTTGAGCTGCGCGCAGCGGAGCACGAGCCGCAGGGCAAAGCCGTTGGTAGCGAGTCGCTCAACATCGTCGCGGCGTGAAGCGACGAGACCTCGAGCGGCATCTGAAGAAGCACGGCGCCCGCCCACTGAGGGAGGGCGGTCGACACAGCTACTGGGGCATGGACGCCGAGCGCTCGACTTCGGTTCCGCGGCACCGCGAGATCGCCTAGCCGCTTGCCCGTTCGATCTGTAAACAGCTCGGGATTCCCGCCGAAGGGTTCACGCTAGGAGAGCGCATGGCCCAAAAACGCAGCCAAGACGCCCTCCGCGCTCAGGCGCGTCACGTGCTCTATGAGATCCAGATGCTGAGCGCGCTGGCAGAGAGTCTGCGAACCGGCGAGGTAGCTGAGGTCGTTGGTGGAATGCGCCTCAGTGGGGTGCACATCATGAACGCCGCCCTTGAGGCCTTCGAGCTTCACGCTCGCAACCTGGAGATCGTGAGACAGTGACGGGAATCGTGAGCCAGGACGCCAACATCGACCCCGCGACCACGAGAGTCCTCGCCGGCATCGAGAACGAGGAGCTGGCTGTCCGCTACCCGAATCGGGCGCACTTCATCTCGGCGGACAATCCCCATCAGGGGGAGATGGCAACCCGCGCGCTGTTTGAGGGCGATCCCGTCGTGATCG
This sequence comes from Chloroflexota bacterium, assembly GCA_050258095.1. Lineage (GTDB taxonomy): Bacteria > Actinomycetota > Thermoleophilia > Solirubrobacterales > 70-9 > VRUE01. The sequence goes on along the minus strand of JBLMYD010000085.1, from coordinate 36,228 downwards.
TCTACCCCGACGGGCATGAGCTGCTCGTTCAGCCCGAGCAGGCACAGGATGGAAGCACTGCTTCGCGGAGTTTGGACGAGGGCGAAAACTTGGTCCCGAAATTGGTCCCCGGCTCCACCGAACACGCCGGGATAGCCTTCGGAACGATGAGCGGGCGTGAGGAGTTGAATGAACAGGCCATGACGGCGTTTGCCGAGCGGGCGGGGGACGGGTTGCCGGTCGTGATGCTGAACTTGCTCGCGTTCGCCCCTGAAGGGGGACAGGAGCGCTACGGGGAATATGGGGAGGCCGTGGCGCCGTTGCTGGAAAAGGTCGGAGCGCGGATCGTCTTCGCGGGGGCGCCGGCATCGCCGTTGATCGGCGGCGAGGAGTGGGATCTGGTGGCGCTGGTCGAGTACCCGGACCGCCAGGCCTTCCTCGACATGGTCGGCTCGGCCGAGTACCAGGCGATCGAGCACCTGCGCACGGAGGCGCTCGCGCGCAGCGTGCTGCAGCCGATCGACACGGCGGGCTAGTCAGGTCATCCACATAGCAGACAGCTGCATGACGCTGCTCACCGCCTTCTGGGCGGTCCTCTAATCTCGCCCGCCCGTGGTCGGGACTTATTCAGCCGTGCTGGCCGTATGCGTCGCGTCGCTGGCGATCGGACAGGCGGCGATCGCGCTCTGCGGCGTGCGGCGCTGGTCTTGGCTGGCGCCGGGGGTGGGGTTGGCGCTGCTTTGCGCGATCTGCTGGGGGACGGTGCGCTTGCCGGGGGACGGGACGCTCTCGGCGGTGGCTGTGTTGCTCGTCACGGCGGTCTCCGTGGCCTGCCTGCGGCGGCACGTCGAGGGCAGGGGGGAGGCCCTGCATATCGGCGCGTCGGTGGTCGCCATTGCCCTCCTGGCGGCATCCTTGCCCTTCGTCGCCGCAGGCCACTTCGGCATCCTCGGCACCAGCTTCAACCCGGACATGTCGCAGCACCTGCTCGCCGCCGATCGCCTGGCGGGGGGACACGGGTCCGAGCTGCTGCACCAGGGCTACCCGCTCGGCCCGCACGCGATCGTCGTCGCCCTGCACAAGGGCCTCGGCATTGGCCTCGTCCCCGGCTTCACCGGCCTCACCGTCGCAGTCGCGGTCCTCGCCTCCCTCACCGCCCTGACGGCCTTCGCCGATCAACCAACGCCGCTTCGCATCCCTGCGTCCCTCGTAGTCGGCCTCGCCTACATGGTCGCCTCCTACTTCGCCCAGGGCGCCTTCAAGGAGACCATGCAAGCCCTCTTCTTCCTGGGATTCGTCCTCGCTCTGAGAGAGGCCACGGCCAATCCCTCATGGCGCGAGCTGCCCCTCCGCTTCGTCCCGGCCGCGTTGATCGCCGTGGGATCGGTGTACGTCTACAGCTTCCCGGGCCTCATCTGGCTGATCTGCACAGCGGCGGCTTGGACGCTCATGGAGTACGGCGTTCGCCACCTCCGCCTCTCTGCGAGTGGCGCGGATGCCGGGGGGCCGAGAACGGAGGCGCAGCCCCCGCCCGCAGGCCCCCCGGCAGTCGCGACGGGCCCCGCAGCCTGGCGCGCTCCTCTTTACGCCGCACTCCTTTTCCTCGTCCTCATCGCTCCCGAGATCGGCCGGATGATCGACTTCCACGGCTTCGAGACCTTCAACCCCAACGGCCCCGGCCTCGGCAACCTCTTCGGCCAGATCTCGCCCTTCGAGGCGCTCGGCATCTGGCCCTCGGGCGACTTCCGTCTCTCGCCCGGCGACGGCGCGGTCCCCGCCTTCGGCTATTACCTGGGCGCCGCCTTCGCCTCGATCCTCCTCGCCTACGGCGCCTTCCTTGCCCGGCGCCGCCGCGAGACGGCGCTTCTGGCCGGTCTCGCCGCCGCCGCGCTCGCCTACGCTGCGGCCCGCATCGGCGGCACTCCCTACACGGCCGCCAAGGCGATCGAGGTTGCCGCGCCGATCGCGGCTCTCGTCATCGTCCTGCCGCTGCTGCGGCGGCCGGTTGCCTGGCTCTTCCTGGCCGCGGCCGGCGCCTGTTCGCTGCTCGCCCTCGCCAACGCACCGGTCGGGCCGCCGTCCTACTCGCCCGCCCTGACCGGGTTCCGCGCCGACGTCGGCGAAGGACCGACTCTCGTCCTCGCCTCCCGCCGGTTGCTCGAAGACGAGCACGGCACGCCCTACGTCTCCTGGGAGCTGCGTGGTGGCCGCGTCTGCATCGAGGCCGCCGACGAAGCCGGTTCAAAGCCCCCACCCGGCGTCCGCTTCGTCGTCACCGAATCGCTTGCGCCTCCATATGCGCACCTGCGCCTGCTGCGCCACGCAGGTCCGTACGCGCTCTGGGAGCGCGCAACTCCGGTCCACGGCGAAAGTCCCTGTCCCTTGATCGCGGTTCGCCAGGCCCGCCAAGGCACCCCCTGACCCCCGCCAAACGACTCCTCGGCGCTGCGCCTTGCACGTCCGCCTCGATCGCTGACTTCGCACTTATTCGTCCATAGGGCGAAGAAAGGCGAAGTCAGCGGAAGGGGTGGGGGGTCGCTCGAGCGCGGGTAGCATGGCTCGGGCATGGAGGCGGCGACGCAGAAGATCACGGTCAAGCTGCCCGACGGGACGCCGCTGGAGCTGCCCGACGGGGCCACGGGCGCCGACGCCGCCGCGGCGATCGGGCCCGGCCTGGCCAAGGCGGCGCTGGCGATCAAGGTCGACGAGGAGCTGCGCGACCTCTCGGCGGCGCTGCCCGACGGGGCCGAGATCGCGATCGTCACCGACCGCGACCCGGAGGGCCTGGAGCTGATCCGCCACGACGCGGCCCACGTGATGGCCGAGGCGGTGCAGGAGCTCTATCCCGGCACCAAGGTGACGATCGGCCCGGCGATCGAGAGCGGCTTCTACTACGACTTCGACTTCCCGGCCGACGTAAAGGTGACCGACGCCGACCTGGAGAAGATCGAGGCGGCGATGCGCGCCCACATCGACGCCGACGAGCCCTTCGAGCGTCGCGACGTCCCGGTCGCCGAGGCGATCGAGGTCTTCGAAGGTCAGGGCGAGGACTACAAGGTCGAGCTGATCCGCGATCTGATCGCCGACGAAGGCGTCGAGACCGTCTCGCTCTACCGCAACGGCCCCTTCGAGGACCTCTGCCGCGGCCCCCACGGCCCCTCGACCGGCCGGATCAAGGCGATCAAGCTCAGCTCGCTCGCCGGCGCCTACTGGCGCGGCGACGAGAAGCGCCAGATGCTGACCCGCATCTACGGCACCGCCTTCTTCTCGCAGAAGGACCTCGCGCAGCACCTGGAGCGGATCGAAGAGGCGAAGGCGCGCGACCACCGCCGCCTCGGCCCCCAGCTCGGCATCTTCATGCTGCGCGAAGAGTCGCCCGGCATGCCCTTCTGGCTGCCCAACGGGACGACGCTGCTGAAACTGATCGAGGCCGAGGTCCAGGCGCAGCTGCGCAAGCGCGGCTACAAGGAGATCGCGACGCCGCAGATCCTCGACGAGGAGCTCTGGCACCGTTCCGGGCACTGGGACAACTACCGCGACGACATGTACTTCATGCAGTCCGACGAGCGCCGCCTGGCGCTGCGGCCGATGAACTGCCCCGGCGCCTGCCTCGTCTTCGGCTCCCAGCGCCACTCCTACCGCGAGCTTCCCCTGCGCCTCGCCGAGTTCGGCCGTGTCTCGCGCAACGAGCGCGAGGGCGTCCTCCACGGCCTGCTCCGCGTCCGCGCCTTCACCCAGGACGACGCGCACGTCTACTGCACCGAGGAGCAGATCGCCGACGAGGTCGCCGACATCTGCGCGGCGATCGACGAGCTCTACGCCCGCTTCGGCTTCGACGACGTGCGGGTCGAGCTCTCCACCCGTCCGGAGAAGTCGATGGGCACGGCGGAGCAGTGGGAGAAGGCCGAGGCGGCGCTGACCGAGGCGCTCGAGCGCCAGGGCCGCGAGTACGAGCTCAACCCCGGCGACGGCGCCTTCTACGGGCCGAAGATCGACTTCCACGTCACCGATGCGCTCGGCCGCTCCTGGCAGTGCGGCACCTGCCAGCTCGATTTCCAGATGCCCGAACGCTTCGACCTCACCTACGTCGGCGCCGACGACCAGCCGCACCGGCCGGTGATGATCCACCGCGCCCTGCTCGGCTCGATGGAGCGCTTCGCCGGCATCCTGATCGAGCACTACGCGGGCCGCTTCCCGGTCTGGCTGGCGCTGGTGCAGGCGATCGTCCTGCCCGTCTCCGACAAGCACAACGAGTACGCGGAGCGGGTCGCGGCCGAGCTGCGCGAGGCCGGCGTCCGCGTCGATGTCGACGAGCGCTCGGAGTCGGTCGGCCGCAAGATCCGCGACGCCGAGCTGGGACGCTTCCCCTACATGCTGGTCGTCGGCGACCGCGAGCTCGAGGCGGGCGCCGCCGCCGTCCGCTCCCACGCGGAGGGCGAGCTGGGAGCGATGTCGGTCGCGGACTTCGCCGCGCGTGTCTATACTGCGACCACTTGACTGAAGGCACGCTAAACACCTCGCGCCGCTTCCGCTGAGCGTCCCGTGCCTGTGTCCCGCCTCCTCGTCCGCTTGATGCCCGACTCCTCACTTCGATAGTGCCGGTTCCGCGCAGGTTCGATCGGCGCCCACCGGAGCGCGACACGACTCGGATCAACGAGCGGATCCGCGTGCCCAAAGTGCGCCTGATCGGTGCCGACGGCGAGCAGCTCGGCATCGTCGACACGGCCGAGGCGCTGAAACGAGCCCAGGAGGCCGACCTCGACCTGGTCGAGGTCGCGCCCAACTCGAAACCGCCGGTCACCCGTCTGCTCGACTACTCGAAATACCGCTACGAGCAGGAGCAGAAGCAGAAGCAGGCTCGCAAGCACCAGCAGCAGGTCAACGTGCGCGAGATCAAGCTGCGGCCGAAGATCGCCGACCACGACTACGAGACGAAGAAGGGCCATGTCGAGCGCTTTCTGCACCACCAGGACAAGGTCAAGATCACAATCATGTTCCGCGGCCGCGAGCAGGCCCACCCCGAGCGTGGCAGGGCGCTGCTTGAGCGCCTCTTCGAGGATCTCGACGGGCTCGCGGTGATCGAGCAGCAGCCGTTGCAGGAAGGGCGGAACATGAGCATGTTGCTGGCGCCGGGTAAAGGGGTCGGGGTTGAGAAGCCCGCCGAGAAAGAGGCCGAGGAGCCGGCGGCGGATAAGCCTGCCGACGACGCGGCTGCGTAGCGGCTGATCTGGGTAGGTCGCCGCGAAGAGTCCATCCCGGCAGGGGTTCCACTTAACTTTTTCGAGGGTTGCGGATCGGCTGGCGCCCGAGGGTGCGCTCGCGAAAAAGCACAAGACGTTCCACCCCTGCCGGGATGGACTCTCAGCCCGCGAGGGTGTCAGCGATTCGCTCTGAGGCGTGGCCGTCCCAGAGGGGTGGGGGCTCGGGTTTGCCCGGCGGGCGCTGGGCTAGAGCTTCTGGGATTTGGTCGATTGCGGCGGGGTCTAGGCCGAGCAGGGTGTTGGTGCCGGCGGTGACGGTGATCGGGCGCTCGGTGTTGTCGCGCAGGGTGAAGCAGGGGATGCCGAGGTAGGTCGTCTCCTCCTGGATGCCGCCCGAGTCGGTGAGGACGGCGCCGGCGTCGGCGAGCAGCGAGAGGAAGTCGAGGTAGCCGAGCGGCTCGGAGAGGTGCAGGCCGGGGTGGTCGGCCTCGACCGGTTCCAGCATCGTCCGCGTGCGGGGGTGGACCGGGAAGACGACCGGCATCTCGCGGGCGAGCGCCGCCAGCCGCGCGATCGTCTCCGGCAGCAATGGCCCGTCGACGAGCGCCGGGCGGTGCAGGGTGACGAGGACGAAGCCGCCCGGCTCGACCCCGAGCCGCGCCGCCGCGCCCGCCGCCCGGAACCGCCCTTCCAGCGCGACCAGCGTGTCGATCATCGTGTTGCCGACCAGGTGGATGCGCTCGGCGGGCACTCCCTCGGCGTGCAGGTTGTCGCTCGCCTCGGGGCTGTGGATGAAGAGGTGGGCCGCGAGGTGGTCGGTGACCAGCCGGTTGATCTCCTCCGGCATCGTGCGGTCGAAGCTGCGCAGCCCCGACTCGATGTGGGCGATCGGGATCTGCATCTTGGCCGCGGTCAGCGCCGCCGCCATCGTCGAGTTGACGTCGCCGGGGACGATCGCCAGGTCCGGTCGCTCCTCCGCCAGCACCGGCTCCAGCCGTTCCATCACCCGCGCCGTCTGCTCGGCGTGGCTGCCCGAGCCGACCTCGAGCATGTGGTCGGGCGCCGGCACGCCCAGATCCTCGAGGAAGACCTCGGACATCATCCGGTCGTAGTGCTGGCCGGTGTGGACGAGGGCGTGCCGGCCCTCCGGCAGGCGCGCGCGCAGGGCGCCGATCACGGGTGCGGTCTTGACGAAGTTGGGCCGCGTGCCGACCACGTAGACGATGCGCATCGGCCGCCACAGTACCCTGCGTCCCGCCCGTCACGGGCGCGAGCGCGCGCACCGAGAACGGCTCGTCTGCTTCAATAGCCCTCCCGTGCCCAAGATGAAGACACACTCCGGCGCCAAGAAGCGCTTCCGCAAGACCGCCACCGGCAAGCTGCGCGGCCGGCGCGCCTACTCGAGCCACATCCTCGAGAAGAAGTCGCCGAAGCGCAAGCGGCGGATGGCGCGGCCGGTCGAGATCGCTCCGTCCGACGTGAAGAACGTCCGGCACCTGCTCGGAGGCACCAAGTGAGTCGCGTCAAACGCTCCGTCCACGCGCGCAAGAAGCGGCGCAAAGTCCTCAAGGAAGCGAAAGGCTACTTCGGGCGCAAGCACTCCTCCTACCGGTTCGCCAAGGAGCAGGTGCAGCGCTCGGGCATGTACGCCTACCGCGACCGGCGCAACCGCAAGCGCGAGTTCCGCCGGCTCTGGATCACCCGGATCAACGCGGCGGCGCGGCTCGAGGGCATGAGCTACTCGGAGCTGATCCACGGCCTCGGCGAGGCCGGCGTCGAGGTGAACCGCAAGATGCTCGCCGACATCGCCGTCAACGACCGCGATGCGTTCCGCCGATTCGTGGAGCTGGCCCGGGAGGGTGCGGCGGCCTAGCCGCAGCCGACACTCCACCTTCCCGGGCGGGCCGTCTCACGGCCCGCTTTTTCGTTCCAGGAGAAGAAACGCAGAACCAGAACAAACTTGAGCCGATGATCGAGAGCCCACACAACGAGAAGCTGAAGCTGGTGCGCAAGCTGCGCGAGCGCAAGCACCGCGAGCGCGAGGGCGCCTTCGTCACCGAGGGCGAGGACCTGGTCGAGGCCGGGCTGGCGGCGGGCGCCGAGCCGCGCGTCCTGCTGACGGCGGCCGGCAGCGGCCTGGGCGGCGAGGAGGTCGAGCCGGGCCTGCTCGCGGCGGCGTCGAGCCTCGGCTCGGGGACGCGGGCGATCGCCGTCTGGCCGCAGCGCTGGGCCGAGCCGGGCGGCTCGCCCTGCCTCTACCTGCACGGGGTCGGCGACCCCGGCAACGTCGGCGCGATCGTGCGCACGGCGCACGGCCTGCTCGGCGGCGCCGTCGTCCTCGGTCCCGGCTGCGCCGACCCGTTCTCGCCGAAGGCGGCGCGGGCGAGCATGGGCTCGATCTTCGCCCAGCCTGTGGCCCGCGGCGGGGTGGAGGGCACGCCGGCGCCGCGGGCGGCGCTGGTGGCGCACGGCGGCGAGCCGCTGCCCGCGATCGAAGACGCGGCGACGATCTGCCTCGGCGCCGAGCGCGAGGGCCTGCCCGAGGACGTGCTCGCCGCCTGCGAGGCGCGGGTGACGATCCCGCTGCGGCCGAGCGGCGCCGAGTCGCTCAACGTCGCTGCCGTAGCCGCGATCTGCGCCGAGCGGATATCTTCGCTCGCCATGCCGGAGGCCCAGAGTGATGCTTGATCGGATCGAGGAGATCGGGGCCGAGGCCGCCGCGGCGATCGAGGCGGCCGCCGGCACCGCCGAGCTCGAGGAGCTGCGGGTCCGCTACCTCGGCCGCAAGGCCGAGCTGACGACGATCCTGCGCGGCATCGCCGAGCTGCCGGCCGAGGAACGGGGCAAGGTCGGCTCCGGCGCCAACCAGGCTCGCGGCGAGCTCGAAGCCGCGATCGAGGCGCGCTCCGCTGCGCTCGACGCGAGCGAGATCGAGACGCGACTCGCCGAGGACCGAGTCGACGTGACCCTGCCGGGCGCGCCGCCGCGGCCGGTCGGCCACATCCACCTGATCACGCGCACGACGCGGCAGATCGAGGACGTGATGATCGGCCTCGGCTACCGGGTGATGGAGGGGCCGGAGGTCGAGCACGACTACTACAACTTCACCGCGCTCAACCACCCGCCGGGCCACCCCGCGCGGATGCTGCAGGACACCTTCTACGTCCAGTCGGACCCCGAGGTGCTGTTGCGCACCCACACCTCGCCTGTCCAGGTGCGGGGGATGGAGTCGCAGCCGCCGCCGATCTTCATGATCGCGCCGGGCAAGGTCTACCGCCGCGACTCCGACGCCACCCACAGCCCGATGTTCCACCAGGTCGAGGGCCTGGCGATCGGCGAGGGGATCACGCTCGCCGATCTGCAGGGGACGCTCGACGAGATGTTGCGGGCGATCTTCGGCGCCGGCCGCGAGGCGCGGATGCGGCCCCACTTCTTCCCCTTCACCGAGCCGAGCGTCGAGTTCGACGTCTCCTGCTTCCAGTGCGAGGGCAGTGGGGCGCTGGCCGGCGGCGAGCGCTGCAACCTCTGCAAGGGGATCGGCTGGATCGAGGTCGGCGGCGCCGGCATGGTCGATCCCAACGTGCTCGGCTTCGTCGAGGCTGGCGGCTACGACCCCGAGCGGGTGCAGGGCTTCGCCTTCGGCATGGGCGTCGAGCGGATCGCGATGCTGCGCCACGGCGTGCCCGACCTGAGGCGCTTCTTCGACAACGACGTGCGGGTGCTGGAGCAGTTCTCATGAGGGTCCCGTACTCGTGGCTGAAGGAGCACTGCGACCCCGGCGTCCCGGCGGCGGAGCTGGCCGAGCGGCTGGCGATGACCGGGACCGAGGTCGAGCGGGTGACGAGCGTCGGCCCGTCGTCGGGCGACGGCTTCGTCGTCGGCAGGGTGCTGAGCGCCGAGAAGCACCCGAAAGCCGACCGGCTCAGCGTCTGCGTCGTCGACACCGGCGAGGGCGAGCGGACGATCGTCTGCGGCGCTCCCAACGTCGCCGCCGGCCAGACCGTGCCGGTGGCGCTGCCGGGCGCCGTGATGCCGGGCGGCCAGGAGATCGGCGAAGCGAAGCTGCGCGGCGTGCGCTCGGCGGGGATGATCTGCGCCGCCGCGGAGCTCGGGGTGGGCGAGAGCCCCGACGGGATCATGGTCTTGGAGGACGACGGGCTGGCTCCGGGCACGCCCCTCGCCGAGGTGCTGCCCGTCGGCGAGGCGGTGCTCGAGCTGGAGGTGACGCCGAACCGGGTCGACTGCTTCGGCGTCTACGGCGTCGCCCGCGAGGTGCACGCGATCAGCGGCGCGCCGCTCGGTCCCGCGCCCTGGGCGGAGGACGCCGCGGCGGCCGGCGAGGGCGATGTGAGCGACTACGCCTCGGTGACGGTCGAGATCCCCGAGCTCTGTCCGCGCTTCACTGCCCGCGTCTTCACCGACGTGACGATCGGTCCCTCGCCGCGCTGGCTGCAGGCGCGGCTGGCGGCGGCCGGGCAGCGGTCGATCAACAACGTCGTCGACATCACCAACTACGTAATGCTGCTCACCGCGCAGCCGCTGCACGCCTTCGACCTCGACGAGGTTCCCGACGGCGCGTTGACGATCCGCGCCGCGGCCGAGGGCGAGAAGATGACGACGCTCGACGGCGTCGAGCGCAGCTTCGACGCCGAGACGGTGCTGGTCTGTGATCGCAACGGCCCCTCGGGCATCGCCGGGATCATGGGCGGCGCGAGCTCAGAGGTCTCCGAGGAGACGACGCGCGTCCTGCTCGAGGTCGCCAACTGGAACGGGACCAACATCCTGCGCAGCTCGCGCGAGCTGAGCCTGCGCTCCGAGGCCTCCTCGCGCTTCGAGAAGCAGCTGCACCCCGAGCTCTGCATGCGGGCGCAGCGGATCGCCTCGCGGCTGATGGTCGAGCTCTGCGGCGCGAAGCTCGTGCCCGGGACGATCGACGTCGCCGCCGAGATCCCCGCGCCGACGAAGCTGACCCTGCGCGGCGCGCGGGTCGAGGGCCTGCTCGGGATGCCGATCGAGCAGGCCGACCAGGTCGCCTACCTGGAGCGGCTCGGCTTCGGCGTCGAGGTTGCCGGCGAGGACCTTGAGGTCACGGTGTCCCCCGACCGCCACTACGACGTCACCCGCGAGGTCGACCTGATCGAGGAGGTCGCGCGCGTGCACGGCCTCGACGAGCATCTGCCCAGCACGCTGCCGGCGGTCGCCGGCCAGGCGGGCGGCCTGACCCGCGAGCAGCGCCTGCGGCGCCGGGCCGAGGACGCGATGCGCGACCTCGGCTTCGACGAGGTTGTCGGCTGGAGCTTCACCGACCCGGGCGAGGCCGCGCGGCTGCGGATTCCCGCGGACGACCCGCGCGCCAACCCCGTCGTCATCTCCAACCCGCTCTCCGAGGACCAGTCGGCGATGCGCACGACCCTGCTCGGCTCGCTGCTCGATATCGCCCAGCGCAACCTCGCCCGCGGCGCCGACCGCGTCGCCCTCTTCGAGTCCGGCCGCGCCTACCTCCCGCCGACGGGCCTAAAACCGACGCATAGCGACGGAAATCGGCCCGTCGGCGGGCTGTTTCCCGGAGAGCGGGAGGCGCCGGAGTATGAGCCGCATCGGATCGGGGGGTTGGCGGTGGGGCCGCCGGCGCCCGCGTCGTGGCGGGGCGGCGGCGAGCCGGCGGACTTCTTTGCGCTCAAGGGTGTGGTCGAAGGGCTGGCAGGGCAGCTCGGCACGGCGCTCGCGCTCGAGCCCGTCGAGGAGCCGTTCCTGCATCCCGGCCGGGCCGCGAGCGTCAATGCCGGCGGCGAGGCGGCCGGCTGGCTGGGCGAGATCCACCCCCTCGTTTGCCGGGAGTGGGACATCGAGGCCGCGACCGGCTTCGAAGTCGACCTCGCGGCCCTCGTCGCCGCGGCCACCGCGGGTGAGGAGACCTTCGAGGACGTGACCACCTTCCCCGCCGTCTACCAGGACATCGCCGTCGTCGTTGCCGCCGAGCTGCCGGCCGCCGAGCTGCGCGCGACCGTCCGGGCCGGCGGCGGCGAGCTGCTGCGCTCCGCCGAGGTCTTCGACCTCTACGAGGGCGAGCAGGTCGGCGAGGGGCGCAAGAGCATCGCCCTGCGGCTTGAGTTCCGCGCCGCCGACCGGACCCTCACCGACGAGGAGGTGGCGGAGCGCCGCACTGTGATCGAGGCCGAGCTGACGAAGATCGGGGGTGAGCTCCGTGGCTGACGTGAACGTGCAGCCGCTCGACGGCGACCCCGCGGCGCGGGTGCTGGTCGCCGGCGCCTCCGGCTTCACCGGAGCGCTGGCGGCGCAGATCGTCTGGCGTCACCCGAAGCTGGAGCTGGTCGCGGTGACCTCGCGCAGCGATGCCGGCACGCGGCTCGACGCCCTCTACCCGCGCTACCGGGTGCCGCTGGAGCTGGCCGAGCTCGACCTCGAGCGGATCGAAGGCGTCGACGCCGCGATCGTCGCCTACCCGCACGGCGCCGCCGCCCCCACGGTCGCCGCTCTGCGCGCGGCCGGGGCGCTCGTCGTCGACCTCTCCGCCGACTTCCGCCTGCGCGACCTGCCGACCTACGAGCGCTGGTACGGCGAGCACGGCGCCCCCGAGCTGCTCGACGGCGCCGTCTACGGCCTCACCGAGCTCTACCGCGACGAGCTGCGCACGGCGAAGCTCGTCGCCACGCCGGGCTGCTATCCGACGGCGAGCGTGCTGGCGCTGGCGCCGCTGGCCGAGCGCGGCCTGCTCACCGACGTCGTCATCGACGCCAAGCAGGGCGTCTCCGGCGCCGGCCGCGGTGGCGGCGACGCGATGCACTACGTCTCGATGGACGAGAACGCCTTCGCCTACAAGACCGAGGGCCACCGGCACAGGCCCGAGATCGAGCAGGAGCTGACCGCCCTCGGCAGCCCGGCGCCGGTCGTCTTCGTGCCCCACCTGCTGCCGCTCGACCAGGGCGAGCTGACCAGCTGCTACGCGCAGGTGAGCGAGCTGATCTCCAAGGAGGAGGCGCAGGCGCTCTACCGCGAGCGCTACGCGGGCGAGCCGTTCGTGCGGGTCGTCGACGGGCCGCCCGGCCTGCGCGACGTGCGCGACACGAACGAGTGCCACGTCTACGTCACCGTCGAGGAGCGCGGACGTGTGCTCGCCTTCTCGGCGATCGACAACCTCTGGAAGGGCGCCTCGGGCCAGGGCGTGCAGAACCTCAACCTGATGCTGGGGCTCGACGAGACGGCGGGGCTGCTGTGAGCGGCAGCTTCTTCAAATCGCGCTGGGTGACGCCGCCCGCCGGGGTCGAGGAGCTCGACCCCGCGCAGCTCGCGCCCGGCTTTCGGGCCGGTGCGGCGCACTGCGGCCTCAAGGGCGGCGGCAAGACCGACGTTGGCCTGCTCGTCTGCGACGTGGAGGAGGTCTCGTCGGCGATCCTGCTCACCCGCAACGCCTCGGCCGCGGCGCCGGTTCGGGTCTGCCGCAAGCGCTGCCGGCGGGACGGGGTCCGGGCGGTCGTCGTCAACGCCGGCAACGCCAACGCCGAGACCGGTGAGCAGGGCTACGCCGACGCTGTCGCGATGTGCGACGAGGCGGCCGCCAAGCTCGGCCTGCCCCCCGAGCTCGTCGCCGTCGCCGAGACGGGCGTGATCGGCGTCCCGCTGCCGATCGACGCCGTGCTCGGCGGGGTCGGCGACGCCTCCGGCGACCTCTCCGCCACGGGTGGCGTCGCCTTCTCGGACGCGATCCTCACCACCGACCGCTGGCCCAAGCGCTGCACGCTGCGCGCCGACAGCGTGACCGTTTCCGCCCAGGCCAAGGGCGGCGGCATGATTCAGCCGAACATGGCGACGATGCTCTGCTTCGTCCAGACCGACGCCGTCGTCGCCGACCCCGACGCCGCCCTGCGCGCCGCCAACGACGCCTCCTTCGAGCGGATCACGGTCGACGGCCAGATGAGCACCAACGACACGCTGCTGCTGCAGGCGACCGGCGCCGCGGGCGCACCGCTGCCCGAGGGTCTGCTCGACGCCGTCCTCCTGCAGCTGGCGCTCGAGGTCGTCGCCGACGGCGAGGGATCGACCCGGGTCGGCCGCGTCCAGGTCGAGGGCGCCGCCTCCGCCGCCGAGGCCGAGCGCGTCGCCCGCGCGATCGCCAACTCGCCGCTGGTCAAGACGGCCCTCTTCGGCCGCGACCCCAACTGGGGCCGGATCGCCCAGGCCGCCGGGCAGGCGCTCGCCGGCGAGGACCTGGAGGAGATCGGCGGCGACTCGATCGACAACGCCGAGCTGGCCGCGGAGACCGCCGAGGCCGAGATCGGCCTGCGGCTCGGCCGCGGCGAGCACAGCGCCCACGTCTGGTTCTCCGACCTCGGCTACGAGTACGTGCGGATCAACGCGGAGTACACGACGTGAGTCCAGGGCGCTGCAAACCTGCGCATCTCGGGGTCTTCGGTCGGCCTCCTTGGGTCACGCACAGAAAAAGTGCGCTCCCCTCGTCGGCCTCCCTGCATCCCCCGACCTGCTTGGTTTTCGCGCCCTGGGAAAGGTTGAAAAGGTATGAACCTGTCGAGTGACGCACATGTAGGGACTCTTCTCGAGGCCCTTCCTTACATCAGGGAGTTCCACGGCCGCACCGTCGTCATCAAGTACGGCGGGGCAGCAATGCGGGATAAGACCCTGCGCGAGGGCTTCGCCACCGACGTAGTGTTGCTCAAGTATGTCGGCCTAAATCCCGTGATAGTGCATGGGGGCGGCCCCGAGATCAGTGAGTACATGGAGCGGCTCGGCCTTGAGGTTCGCTTCCACGAGGGCTTGCGGGTTTCCGATGAGGAGACCGTCGAGGTAGCGAAGATGGTTCTGCGGGGGAAGGTTAACGCTGACATCGTGCAGCGACTCAACCGGCATGGTCAGCGCGCGGTTGGCCTTTCCGGTGAGGATGGTTCGCTGTTCAAGGTCGGACTGGTTGCCAATGCCGAGCAGGTTGGCTTTGTTGGTGCTATCGAGAATGTCGACGTCGACGTGCTCAACCACATCGCCGCGGACTACATTCCCGTGGTTGCCTCCTCGGCTTCTGATCTCACCACTGGACAGCCCTACAACATCAATGCCGACGAGGCGGCGGGGAAGGTCGCTGCCGCGCTCGGCGCTTACAAGGCGATCTTTCTAACTGACGTAAAGGGCTGGCTCTTCGATCCCGGCGATGAATCGACGCTGCGGGCAATGGCGACGGTTGACGAGGTCGAGGACGAGCTTGCAGGAGTCGAAGGTGGCATGCGCCCCAAGTTGCAGGCTTGCATCGACGCGATTCGAGGCGGTGTCCAGTCTGCCCACATCATCGATGGCCGCGAGCCGCACTCGCTGTTGCTGGAGTTGTTCACCGACGTTGGGGTGGGAACGATGGTGGTGGAGGGGTGAGCCTGACCGACCTGCAGGCGCTGGAGGAGCGCTACCTGATGCGCACCTACAGGCGCGCGCCGGTCGAGTTCGTGCGCGGCGAGGGGGCGCTGCTCCAGGACGCCGAGGGCAAGGAGTACCTCGACTTCCTCGGCGGCATCTCGGTCTGCTCGGTCGGCCACTGCAACCCGGCCGTGGTCGAGGCCGTGCGCGAGCAGGCCGGCCGCCTGATGCACGCCTCCAACCTCTTCTACACCGAGCCGATGGTGCGCCTCGCCGAGCGCCTCGCCGAGTCGAGCCTCGGCGGCCGCGTCTTCTTCGCCAACTCGGGGACCGAGGCCAACGAGTGCGCGATCAAGGTCGCCCGCAAGCACGCCCACCGGCGCGGCATCGAGGCGCCGGAGATCGTCAGCTTCGAGCGCGACTTCCACGGCCGCACCTACGGGGCGCTGGCGGCGACGCCGGCGCTGGCCGCCAATCCCGACCTCGGCCCGATGCTGCCGGGCTTCCGCGCGGTGCCCTTCGACGACGCCGCCGCGCTGCGCGAGGCGGTGGGAGAGAGCACGTCCGCGGTGCTGATCGAGCCGATCCAGGGCGAGGCCGGGATCTACCCGGTGAGCGACGAGGCGCTGCTCGCCGCCCGCGCCGCCTGCGACGAGACGGGCGCGCTTCTCATCCTCGACGAGATCCAGACCGGCGTCGGTCGCACCGGCTCGCTCTGGGCCTACGAGCAGACGCCGGTGCGGCCCGACGTGCTGACCAGCGCCAAGGCGCTGGGCGGCGGGATGCCGATCGGCGCCTGCGTGACGACGCCGGATGCAGGCGAGGTGCTCGAGCCCGGCGATCACGGCTCGACCTTCGCCGGCGGTCCGGTCGCCTGCGCCGCGGCGCTCGCCGTGTTGGCGATCGCCGACGACCCGGCGCTGCTGCGCCAGGTGCGCGAGCGCGGCGCGCAGCTGCGCGAGGGTCTGCTCGCCCTCGACGGGGTCAGCGAG
This sequence comes from Chloroflexota bacterium, assembly GCA_050258095.1. Lineage (GTDB taxonomy): Bacteria > Actinomycetota > Thermoleophilia > Solirubrobacterales > 70-9 > VRUE01. The sequence goes on along the minus strand of JBLMYD010000085.1, from coordinate 20,681 downwards.
GTGCGCGGCCGCGGTCTGATGCTCGGCGTCGGGCTCGACGCCGGCATCGACGCCGCCGCGGTCGGCGCCGAGCTGCTCGCCGGCGGTCTCGTCGTCAACGTCCCCGAGCCCGGCACGCTGCGCCTGCTGCCGCCGCTCACGGTCGAGTCCGACCAGGTCGAGCGCGCCGTGAGCGCGATCGGGTCGGCGCTCCTAAGCTACGCAGCTACCCGATGAGCCGCCGCAAGAAGTCATCTGAGCCGCGCGCCCTGACGACGAGCACGGCAGAGCGCCTGGCGGCGATCGTCGAGGCGGCCGAGCGCGCCGCCGCGCAGGTGATCGACGACGCCGAGGAGCAGGCCCGGCGGAGACTGGAGGAGGCAGGCGCGCACGCCAACCGCATCGCCGCCGAACGCCTGCGGGAGATCGCCGACGAGCTCGATCCGCCCCTGGCGGAGGATTGGCCCGCCTCGCACCTGCGGTCGGTGGAGCCGGCCGGCGAGGAGGAGCGGGCGCAGCCGGCGCAGGAACGGCATGAGCGCTCGAGCGCCGCCGGCGCCCGCATCCTCGCGACCCAGATGGCGGTCTCCGGCAGCAGCCGGCAGGAGATCGAACAGCGATTGCGAAGCGGCTTCGACATCGAGGACACCAGCGAGATACTCGACGCGATACTCGGACCGGAGGACCAGACATGAACGAGGACCCGACCCGGATGATGGGCCAGCCCGACCACCACCCGCACGGCAACATGCGCCTGCTGGTCGCCGGTCTCGTCGCCGTGATCGTCGGGCTGGTGATCGCGATCGTCGTCATCGCCGGCAACGACAACGGCGGCACCACAACCACGGTGACGCCGCCGGCGAGCGAAACGACGACGTCCGGCACGACCACGGGCTCGACGACCGAGACGACGTCGCCGACCACGACCGAATCGACCTCGACCACGCCCGAAACGACGACGCCGACCACGCCGACCGAAGAAGAAAACGGCAGCGGCGGCATCAGCCCCGGCTAGTGACCGAGCCGCCGGCCCAAGTTCGCACTGCCTCCTACGAGGCGGACCCGGCCGAGGTGCGCCGCGTCCTGCTGCTCTACTCGGGCGGCCTCGACACGAGCGTGATGCTGAAGTGGATCCAGGACTCCTACGGGGCCGAGGTCGTCTGCCTCACCGTCAACCTCGGCCAGCCCGGCGAGGACTACGCCGTGATCGAGGACAAGGCGAAGCGTCTCGGCGCGCTCGAGTGCCACGTCGTCGACGCCCGCGAGGAGTTCGTCGCCGAGTACGTCCTGCCGGCGATCAAGGCCAACGCCCTCTACGGCGGCGGCTACCCGCTCTTCACCGCGCTCGGCCGGCCGCTGATCGCCAAGCTCGCGGTCGAGCAGGCGCGGCGCAGCGGCTGCGACACGATCGCCCACGGCTGCACCGGCAAGGGCAACGACCAGGTGCGGATCGAGGCGACGGTCGCGACGCTGGCGCCGGAGCTGAAGACGATCGCTCCCGTGCGCTCCTGGCAGATGGGGCGCGAGGAGGAGGTCGCCTACGCGCGTGAGCACGGCATCCCGGTCAAGGGCGGGACGGAGGTCGCCCCCTACTCGATCGACGACAACCTCTGGGGCCGCTCCTCGGAGGGGCGCTGGATCGAGGACCTCGACCACGCCCCCGAGGACGACGTCTTCCAGCTCGTCACCCGGCCCGAGGAGGCGCCCGACGAGGCCGAGACGGTCACGGTCGAGTTCGAGGCGGGCGTACCCGTTGCGCTGAACGGCGAGCGGCTCGGCCTGGTCGGGCTGCTCGAACGTGCGGCCGAGATCGGCTGCCGCCACGGGGTCGGCATCGTCGACCACATCGAGGACCGCATCGTCGGCCTCAAGGTGCGCGACATCTACGAGGTGCCGGCGGCCGAGATCCTGCTCACGGCGCACAGGGAGCTTGAGAAGCTGGTCGGCACGATCCATCAGAACCAGTTCAAGCCCGACCTCGACCGCCACTGGGCCTATCTCGTCTACGCGGGACTCTGGTGGGAGCCGCTGCGCTCCGACCTCGACGCTTACATGGACGCCGTCAACGCCCAGGTCACCGGCACCATCGGTCTCAAGCTCTTCAAGGGCAGCGCTCGGGTCGTCACGCGCTCCTCGCCCAACGCCGTCTACGACGCCGACCTCGCCTCCTTTGCCGAGTCGGGCGGTCTCTTCTCGCAGACCGCGTCGCCGGGTTTCATCGAGCTCTGGTCGCTGCAGTCGCGGATGGCGCACCGGATCCGCCGGCGCGGGGAGGAGGACGCGTGATCAACGAACGCCTCGGCCGGGCCGCGATCCGCTTCGCCCTGCGCTACGTCCGGGTGCGCTACCGGCGCGAGATCCGCATCGGGATCGGCCTGACCGTCGCCGGCGTCGTGGTCGCCGCCTACCTGGCGAGCCGCAACGTCCCCGAGGGCTGACCCCCCCGAGCCCGGTGCAACGCTTTGGGGGCCTATTTCGCACCCAACGCGTTGCACCCAAAGGTGGGATCCGCAAGATCCGTTGCGAGTTACGGTCAACTTGTGAGTATTCGCTAACAAAGTTCGCTAGCCTCGGCCGCTTCGTGGCGCGAGGACTCGCGACAACCGCCGCAGGCCGCGCCCGTCTGGTCGCGCTCGCCTGCGCCGTGCTGGCGCTCGGCGCCGGGCTGGGCGGCGTCGCCGGCGCCGCGAGCATCGGCACGCTGACGCAGAAGGTCGCGGCTGCGCGCGAAGAAGCGGGAACGCTGGCGAGCCGCCTGCAATCGGCCCAGGCCGAAGTCGCCGCCGCGGAAGGCGAAGCCGCTGCGGCCGGCGCCCACGAGGAAAAGCTCAGCGCCCTGCTGGCGACCGGCGAAGAAAGGGCCGCGCGGCTCGCCGGCAAGGTCCGCCGCACCAGGCGACAGCTCGCCATCGCGAAGGCGCGCCTGCGGCGGGCGCGGGGAGCGCTGGCCGCTCGCTTGGTGGCGATCTACGAGAGTGGCGAATCGAGCGCCGCCGGCGCCATCCTCGCCTCCGACAATCTCGACGAGCTGGCGGCCCGCACCGAATACCTGGAGCGGATCCAGCAGTCCGACGCTGCCCTCGCGAGCAGGGTCGCCGAAGTGCGCCGCTCGGTCAGCCGCTCCCTGAAGCGCGTCGCGGCGCTGAAAGCCCGCGCCGACGCCTACGACGAACGCCTCGCCGCGGCACGCTCGGAAATCGCCTCGGTGCGGGCGCAGGCCGAAGTCTCGGCTGCTCGCCTGCAGTCGCTCGCCGCCGCGCGCAGCGCCGCGCTGGCGAGCCTCAAGTCGAAGATCGGCGGCTGGGTCAAGGACATCCAGGCGGCGGAAGCCGCCAGTCGCGCCGCCGCCGAAGGCACGGTGGAACGCTGGCTCGGCGGCCCCTACTCGATCCCCGCCTACATCGTGATGTGCGAGTCCGGCGGCAACTACGGCGCGGTCAACCCGTCCTCGGGAGCAGGCGGCGCCTACCAAATCCTCCCCTCAACTTGGAAGCTCTACGGCGGCCGGGGGGCACCTCAGGACGCTCCGAAGGCCGAACAGGACCGCATCGCGGCCGAAATCTGGGCCGACTCCGGCCCCAGCGCCTGGGTCTGCGGCTGACAGAGATGCCGGGGAGGGGTGGAGCGTCTTGTACTTTTTCGCGGCTGAGGCTCGGGCGACAGCAATAACCGTCGCTCGAAAAAGTTAAGCGGAACCCCTCCCCGGCATCTCTGTCCCGAATACGCACGGAATACGCGCGAAGACACATGTCTTCGATCCGATCTGCCTGCCAAGATCGCCCGGCGCCCGTGAGCAGCCCCTCCGCCGTCCACCTGCACGCCCACAGCGAGTACTCGCTGCTCGACGGGCATTGCAAGATCGAAGCGATGGCGGCGCGCGCGGCGGAGATGGGCCAGCCGGCGCTCGGGCTGACGGACCACGGCGTGATGAACGGCGCCGTCGACCTCTACAAGGCCTGCGCAAAGCACGGGATCAAGCCGATCGCCGGCTTCGAGGCCTACTTCGTCGACGACGTCCGGGCCGTCAAGGAGAAGCCCAAATACGAGCGCAACCACCTCACCCTGCTGGCCGAGAGCGACGCCGGCTTCGCCAACCTGGTGAAGCTGACCTCGGCGGGCTTCCTCGAAGGCTTCTCGCGCGGCAAGGCCAACGTCGACATGGAGATGCTCGCCGCCCACGCCGAGGGCGTGATCGTCCTCACCGGCTGCCTGCAGTCGCGCTTCTGCCGCCGCCTGGTCGAAGAGCGCGACGCCGACGCCCGCGCCCACCTCGACGACCTGATCCAGGCCTTCGGGCCCGAGCAGGTCTACTTCGAGGTGCAGAAGAACGGCATTCCCGAGCAGGACAAGGCCAACGAGGGGATCGTCCGCTGCGCCCGCGAGCTGGGCCGCCCGCTGGTCGCCACGGCCGACGTCCACTACCTGCGCCGCGAGGACTTCGACAACCACCGGGCGCTGCTCTGCGTGCAGACCAAGTCGACCCTGGAGGCGCCGAAGCTGAGCTTCGACACCAACGAGTTCTACCTGAAGACCAGCGAGGAAATGGCGGAGTCCTTCGCCGAGTGGCCGGAGGCGGTGCCGGCGACGCTCGAGATCGCCGAGCGCTGCAACGCCGAGATCGAGCTCGGCAAGCTGCTGCTGCCGCGCTACCCGACCGCCCACGGTGAGGAGCCGGAGGCGATGCTGCGCCGCATCGTCGACGAGGGGATGCGGGCTCGCTACGGCGACCCGGTTCCGGCCGAGGCGCGCGAACGGCTCGAGTTCGAGCTCGGCGTGATCGAGGATATGGGCTTCTCCTCCTACTTCCTGATCGTCTGGGACTTCGTCCGCTACGCCAAGGAGAACGGGATCGCCGTCGGCCCGGGCCGTGGCTCGGCCGCCGGCTCGATCGTCGCCTACGCGCTGGCGATCACCGACATCGACCCGATCGCCAACGACCTGCTCTTCGAGCGCTTCCTCAACCCGGGCCGCAAGTCGATGCCCGACATCGACATCGACTTCTCGGTGCGCGGCCGCGAGCGCGTGATCCGCTACGTCGCCGAGAAGTACGGCCGCGAGTCGGTCGCCCAGATCATCACCTTCGGCAAGATGGCGCCGCGCGCCGCGACCCGCGACGCGGCCCGCGTGCTCGGCTACGACTACGGCACCGGTGACCGCCTCGCCAAGCAGATCCCGGAGCCGATCATGGGCCGCAGCCCGTCCTTCGAGGAATGCCTCGCGCCCGGCCAGGAGCTGCGCAAGACCTACGACGCCGAGCCCGACGCGAAGAAGATCATCGACGTCGCCAAGGGCCTCGAGGGGATCATCCGCAACAACTCGATCCACGCCGCCGCGGTGGTGATCGCCGATCGGCCGCTGCAGGAGATCGCGCCGCTGCAGCTGGCCGAGGACCGCGGCGCGCCGGGGGGCGCCAACGGCAACGGCGGCGGCCCCAACGGCGGCGGCAAGGCGGAGCGCCAGTACAAGATCGTCACCCAGTACTCGATGGGGCCGATCGAGGAGATCGGCCTGCTGAAGATGGACTTCCTCGGTTTGCGCAACCTCGACGTGATCGAGGACGCGGTGGAGATCATCCGCCGCTCGCGCGGGGTCGAGCTCGACATCGGCACGATCCCGATGGACGACGCGAAGACCTTCGAGATGCTGACCCGCGGCGAGGGCACCGGCGTCTTCCAGCTCGAGTCCGAGGGGATGCGCGAGGCGATGAAAAAGGTGCAGCCGAGCGCCTTCGACGACATCGTCGCCCTCGTCGCCCTCTACCGGCCGGGCGCGATGCGCTACATCGACGTCTACGCGAAGGGCAAGCGCAACCCGGAGTCGGTCACTTACGCCGACGAGCGCCTGCGCCAAATCACCGAGCCGACCTACGGCTGCGTCCTCTACCAGGAGCAGCTGATGGCGATCGCGCGCGAGATGGCCGGCTTCTCGGGCGCCGAGGCGGACGACCTGCGCAAGGCGATCGGCAAGAAGAAGCGCGACCTGATGGCGACGATGAAGGACAAGTTCATGGCGGGCATGAAGGAGTCCGGCACCGCGCCGAGCGTCGCCGCCGACCTCTGGAAGCTGAACGAAGCCGCCGCCGACTACTCCTTCAACAAGTCGCACGCCGCCTGCTACGGGCTGATCTCCTACCGCACCGCCTACCTGAAGGCGAACTACCCGGCCGAGTACATGGCGGCGGTGATCTCCTCGGTGATGAACACGAAGGACAAGGTGCCCTTCTTCGTCAACCGCTGCGAGGAGATGGGGATCGAGGTGCTGCCGCCCGACGTCAACTCCTCCGACCACGACTTCGTCGTCTCCGAGAGCGCGATTCGCTTCGGCCTCGACGCAGTCAAGAACGTCGGCCACGCCGCGGTCGAGGCGATCCTGCGCGCCCGCGAGGAGAGGCCGATCGACTCGATCTGGGACTTCTGCGAGCGGGTCGACTCGCGCGCGGTCAACAAACGGGCGATCGAATGCCTGGTCAAGTGCGGGGCGCTCGACTCGACCGGCGCAACCCGCAAGGGCATGCTCGAGGCGCTGCTGGCGGCGCAGTCCGCGGGCCAGAAGGCGCAGGAGGACGCGCAGCTCGGCCAGGGCTCGATCTTCGACTTCGGCGAAGAGGCGGGCGGCGGCGCGAGCTCGTCGCAGGCGCACCACCGGCCGCCGATCTCGGCTGAGGAGTTCGATCGCGCCGAGTTGCTGGCGATGGAGAAGGAGACGCTCGGCACCTACCTCTCCGAGCACCCGCTGACCGAGGTGCGGGGCGCGCTGCGCGCCCGCGTCGACTGCGGCCTCGACGAGCTGGCCGGCAAGCAGGACGGTTCCTGGGTGACGGTCGGCGGCATCGTCACCGAGTGCAAGAAGATCCGCACGAAGAGCGGCAGCCAGATGATGTTCGCCACGCTCGACGACATCGAGGGCCAGGTCGAGATGCTGGTCTTCAAGGCCGACCAGGCGGAGAGCGCCGCGGCGATCGCGCCCGATGCGATCGTCCTCGTCCGCGGTCGCATCGACCACAAGGAGCGGGGCGAGACGAAGCTCGTGGTGCAGGAGGCCGAGCGCTTCGAACCCGATGCCGAGGAGATCGCCAACGCGCCTGCGATCGCCGCCTCGCCGACGGGGCCCTTCGAGGTCGAGGTCGAGGCGGGCGTGCTGACGGAGGCGCTCGTCGAGGAGCTGAAGGCCGTGCTCGAGCACCACAAGGGCGAGGTCGAGGTCCACCTGGCGATACGGAGCGGCGCCGTCGCGGCGCGCCGTCTCGCCCTCGGCGAGGGCTACCGCGTCCGCCCCTCCGGGCGCCTGCAGAGCGAGCTCGATCACGTTCTGGGAAGCGCCTCGGCGCTGGCTGCCTGACCGCTGCAAACCTGCGCATTTCGGTTTCCTCGGTCGCTCGCGTGCAGAGCACGCCACGCTCCCTGCGTCTCCCGAACTGCTTGGTTTTCGCGGCCAGAGGTCCCTAGACTCCATACATGCCAGCGACGCGCGAGAAGACGGGCGAGTGTCGGCAGTGCCGCTCCTTCTGCGACAAGATGGTCGAGCCGCGCGGTTGCGTCGAAATGCGCTGCCGCTACCTCTACAGCTTCGTCGACATGCTGACCGGCATCCAGTACGTCGGCTGCATGCAGGACGTCTTCTCGGCCAAGGTCGAGCTCGACGCCGTCCTGCAGCCGGGCGGCTTCGGCGGGGTGAAGATGACCGGCGAGGCGCTGCCCCAGTGCCAGTTCTCGGTCGAGCGCGCCTACGAGGGCACGGGCGAGTCCTACGACTGCGTCAACCGCCGTTTCTTCGACTGCGTCGACGGCGGCCCCGAGGGCATCCGTGCCTTCGACCTGCGCGATTTCTAAGTGCTCCCAGACGGGTGAAACGTTTTGTGCGCCTATAAGGCGTCAAACGCGTTGCACCCAGGTAGTTATCGGTCGAAGCGCTACACCTTTCGGTGTAGAATTCGACCTATGAGCGATACAGCGGCAGTGGCGGAGGCGGAGGCGCTGGTGCCCGAGGCGACCGACGGCGCCAACGGAGCAGACGAGGGCGGGCCGAAGTTCAGCCTCGAGCTGAACCAGGACCAGAAGGACATCCGCGAGTGGGTGCACGGCTTCGCCGAGGGCGTCGTCCGCCCGGCCGCCGCGGAGTGGGACGAGCGCGAGGAGACGCCCTGGCCGGTGATCCAGGAGGCGGCGAAGATCGGCCTCTACAGCTTCGAAGCGCTCGGCCAGTTCTGGGCCGACGAGACCGGCCTGACGCTGCCGATCGCCAACGAGGAGCTCTTCTGGGGCGACGCCGGCATCGGCATGGCGATCATGGGCACCTCGCTGGCAGTCGCCGCGATCTTCGGGCAGGGAACCCCGGAGCAGATGGGCGAGTGGATCCCGCAGTGCTTCGGCACCGCGGACGATCCCAAAGTCGCCGCATTCTGCTCGTCGGAGCCGGACGCCGGCTCCGACGTGTCTGCGATCCGCACCACGGCCAAGTACGACGAGGCCGCGGACGAGTGGATCCTCAACGGCCAGAAGGCCTGGGCGACGAACGGCGGCATCGCCGACGTGCACGTCGTCATCGCCTCGGTCGACCGCGAGCTCGGCTCGCGCGGCCACGCCGCCTTCATCGTCCCGCCGGGGACGAAGGGCTGCGAGCAGGGCGCCAAGGTGAAGAAGCACGGCCTGCGCGCCTCGCATACCGCCGACGTCCACCTCGACGACTGCCGCGTGCCGGGCGCCTGCCTGCTGGGCGGCAAGGAGAAGCTCGACGAACGGCTGGCGCGCGTGCGCGAGGGCAAGAAAGCCAAGTCGCAGGCGGCGATGCAGACCTTCGAGGCGAGCCGCCCGACGGTCGGCGCCCAGGCGCTCGGCATCGCCCGCGCCGCCTACGAGTACGCGCTCGACTACGCCAAGGAGCGCGAACAGTTCGGCAGGGCGATCGTCGAGAACCAGGCGATCGCCTTCGCCCTCGCCGACATGAAGCTCGAGATCGACGCCGCCCGCCTGCTCGTCTGGCGCGCCGCCTGGATGGGCCGCAGCGGCCAGAAGTTCGAAAACGCCGAGGGCTCGATGTCGAAGCTCAAGGCCGGCGAGGTCGCCGTCTGGGCGACCGAGCGCGCGATCCAGATCCTCGGCGGCAACGGCTACACCCGCGAGTTCCCGGTCGAGCGGATGCACCGCGACGCCAAGATCTACACGATCTTCGAGGGCACCTCCGAGATCCAGCGCCTGGTCATCAGCCGCGCGATCTCAGGCGTCCACATCAAATAGGAGCGGCAGCGCACCAAGGCCGGTGGGTCTCTGATCGAATTGATGTCGCACGCGCACGCTTTGCGCGCACGTGCGACGAATGAAGTGCGCGGCTACGCCGCGCCCCAGATCGGATTGCATGGGCCGCTTCGCGCCATTCGCGCAGAGACCCACCGGCCTTGGTGCGGGACAGCTCTCTCGATGCGAACAAGGTCATCGTGAGCTATGCGTCTCTCGATGTGCTCTCGCGGGGGCTTCAAAAGCTTTCGTAGTGTCGGGTGGGCGTCAATTCCCGCGAGAGTCAACCGCCGTCCTATACCCCGCGTCGCTTGAGGCCCTCTTTGCGCAGACGCTTCGCAGCCTGGACCTCTTTGCGGTCGGGGCCTTTCTTGTCGGGGCCGGGGGTCTCCAGGGTCGCGGGCAGGCCCTCGAAGCGGGGCTCGGAGAGGAAGGCGGCGAGACCCTGTTTGCCCATCTCGCCCTGGCCGACGTTGGCGTGGCGGTCGCGGCAGGAGCCGAGTGGGGCGGCGGCGTCGTTGACGTGGACGCAGCGCAGGCGGTCGAGGCCGACCTTCTCGTCGGCCTCGTCGAGAATGGCGCTGAGGTGGGCCTCGTCGGTGACGTCGTAGCCCTGGACGAAGAGGTGGCAGGAGTCGAGGCAGAGGCCGAGGCGCTTGCCGCCGCCGGCGAGCTCGATCAGCTCGGCGGTCTGGTCGAAGTCGCGGCCGAGCAGGCCCTTGTGACCGGCGGTCTGCTCGAGCAGGAGAGGGCAGGTGTCGCTGTCCTTCAGCGCCGCGGCGATCACCTTGGCCGCTCGTTTGATCGAGGGCCCCAGCGCCTCGCCCTTCTGCGCGCCGGGGTGGAGGACGACGCCGGCGGCGCCGATCGCGTCGCCGATCCGCAGCGCGTGAGTGAGTGAGGACAGCGACTTCTTGCGCAGCTCTGAATCCTTGGTAGCGCAGTTGATCAGGTAGACGGCATGGATCACCACCGCTTCGATCGGCGAGTCGTCCATCGCCTCGCGGAAGCGCGCGAAGTCCTCCTCGCCGTATTTCGTCGGCCGCCACATTCGCGGGCTCTGGTTGAAGATCTGGATCGACTCGCAGCCGATCTCCGCGCCGCGTTCGATCGCCTTGTCGAGCCCTCCGGACGTCGAGACGTGCGCACCGATCAGCATCACGGCGATCCGGCGGCGTGCGTCCCCGTCGCCTGGTCCACCCGGTGAACCACCTTGGCGGGGTCGGCGACGCCGGCGAAGACGAAGTTGTAGTCGTCGCCCGCGGCGGTGTCGAAGTCGACGTCGCCGATCTGCATCAGGCGCTGGTAGATCGACTGCTGGTAGTTGACGTTCTGGACGCGTTCGAGGCGGGTCTCCTGGACCTCGCGCGAGACGATGCCGCGGCGGATGTTGAGGCGGCGATCGGTGATCGTGTAGGTGGTCGCGACGCGCTTGAGGAAACCGGTCAGGACGGTGACGGCGACGATCGCGAGGATGACGAGGAAGACGGTGCCGGCGCCGGCGCCGAAGAGCTTGAAGATGACGCCGGCCAGGGCCGCGATCAGGATGCCCTTCAGGTAGAAGCCGAGGATCGCCCGCCAGGAGGGATGGCCCTGGAAGATCACCCGCTCGCCGGGGCTGAGGTTGAGGCCGGCCATTCGCGGCTGAGCATACCCGCGGCGTCCGCCTTCCTCCATACGTTGGAGGCATGTCGATCGCCAGGGTCGAGCCGCTGACGACCGCCCGCGCCCTGCGCGGCCCGTTCGACTATCGCCTGCCCGCCGAGATGGCCGACCTCGGGGTCGGCAGCATCGTCCGCGTGCCCTTCGGCCGGCGCCGCCTGCTCGGCGTCGTCGTCGATCTCGCCGAGAGCTCGGAGCTGGCTCCCGAGCGGCTCGCCGAGCCGATCGAGGCATTGGAGGCGGGGACGCCGCCGGAGCTGGTCCGCCTCGGCCTCTGGATCGCCAGCGAGTACTGCTCGACGCCCTCCCGCGGCCTGCAGCTCGTGCTGCCGCCGGGTACCGGCGCCGCGGGACAGCGCGTGCGCTCGCGCCACGAGCTGCGGGCCGAGATAACCGCGGCGGGCGAGGCGGCGCTGAGCGGCGGCGAGCGCCTCGGGGTGAAGCAGCGGGCCGCCCTCGAGGCGCTGCGGGCGGGGGAGATGTCGGCGCCGGCGCTGGCCGCGGCGGTCGGCGCCGACCGCGCCGTCCTGCGGCGGCTCGAGCAGCGCGGCCTGGTCGCGACGCGCAGCTCGCAGGTGCGCCGCGCCTCCCGGCATCCCGCCGTCGGCGCCGTCGCCGGCCGGCCCCGGCTGCTCCCCGAGCAGGCGGCCGCGGTGGAGGAGATCGTCGCCGCGCTCGACGCCGCCGCCGCAGCGCCGCGCGAGCTGCTCCTGCACGGCGTCACCGGCTCGGGCAAGACCGAGGTCTACCTCGCCGCCGTCGAGGCGGCGCTGGCGCGGGGACGGAGCGCGATCGTCCTCGTCCCCGAGATCGGCCTCACGCCGCAGGCCGTAGCCCGCTTCCGCGAGCGGCTCGGCGACCGTTGCGCCGTCCTCCACTCCGCCCTGCCCGACGGCGAGCGCTACGACGAGTGGCGCCGCCTGCGCAGCGGCGAGGCGAGCGTCTGCGTCGGCCCGCGCTCCGCCGTCTTCGCGCCGCTCGCCGACCTCGGCCTGGTCGTGATCGACGAGGAGCACGACCCCTCCTACAAGCAGGAGGGCGACCCCTGCTACGACGCCCGCACGGTCGCCCGGCGCCGGGCGAGCGAGTGCGGCGCCGTGCTCGTCGCCGGCACGGCGACGCCGCGGCCCGAGTCCTGGCTGGAGCTGCCGCGCCTCAGCCTGCCGCACCGCGTCGACGGCCGGCCGCTGCCGCCGGTGCGCGTGCTCGACATGCGCGACGCCGACCCGCGCTCCGGCCCGCTGCACGCCGAGACCTGGACCGCCCTGGAGGGCGTGCGCGCCGCCGGCGCGAAGGCGATCGTGATGATCAATCGGCGCGGCTTCGCCCCCTGGCTCACCTGCCGCTCCTGCGGTCGGCACTGGAGCTGCCCGAACTGCGATGTCTCGCTGATCGTCCACCGCGACGCCGGCCGGCTCGTCTGCCACCACTGCGCCCACTCCGAGCCCCAGCCGCGCGCCTGCGCCGAGTGCGGCTCGACGACGCTCTCGCGGGCGGGGCTCGGCACCGAGCAGGTCGAGGCGCTGCTCGCCGAGCGCCTGGCCCCGATGCCCGTCTTCCGCCTCGACGCCGACACCGCCGCCGGGCGCGGCGCCCACGCGCGCATCCTCGCCGCCTTCGGCGAGGCCGAGAGCGGCGTGCTCGTCGGCACCCAGATGGTCGCCAAGGGCCACGACTTCCCCGAGGTGACGCTGAGCGCGATCCTCGACGCCGACGCGACCCTGCGCTTCCCCGACTTCCGCGCCGCCGAGCGCACCTTCGCGATGGTGGCGCAGCTGGCCGGTCGCAGCGGCCGCGGCGAGGCCGGCGGCGAGGTCGTCGTGCAGACGCTGGCTCCGGCCGCGCCGAGCATCGTGCACGCGGCCGGGCACGACGCGGCCGGCTTCCTCGCCGAGGAGGTCGAGCGGCGGCGCGCATTGCGCTACCCGCCCTTCTCCCACCTGACCCGCATCGTCCTGCGGGCCGAGTCCGAGCAGCGCCTGCAGCGGGCGGCGCAGGAGCTGGCCGCCGGTCTCGCGCCCGCCCTGCCCGACGACACCGACCTGCTCGGCCCGGCGCCGATGTTCCGCGTCCGCAACCGCCACCGGCGCCGCCTGCTGCTGAAGGCGGACGAGCGCGAGGCGACGGTTGCCGCCGTGCGCGAGGCGGTCGAGCGCCTCTCCCGCGATCGCCTGCTGCGCGACGTCGCGATCGCGGTCGACGTCGACCCGCAGTGAGGCGTGCCTCCAGTTGGGTACCCATGATGACCCCCAAGAGGAGGCACGTCGGCGGGGTGGCGCAGTCCATAAAATCGATCTCATGAGCGAGCACACCGACACCAAGGACGAAACCGAGCGCGAGGCGCTCGAAGCCGAGCTGGCCGAGCGTCGCGAAGCGGCGCTCGCGCAGGTGGTCAAGTTCGGCGACCCGGTGCTGAAGAGCAAGGCTTCGCCCGTGCGCGACTTCGGCCCCGAGCTGCGGGCCGAGGTCGAGCGGATGATCGGCATCATGCGCGACGGCATGGGCGTCGGCCTCGCCGCGACCCAGCTCGGCATACTGCGCCGCCTGCTCGTCTTCCAGGCCGGGCATGACAGCGAGTCGACCACCCTCCTCAACCCCGAGGTCGAGTGGCTCTCCGGCGAGCTCGTCGTCGCCGAGGAGGGCTGCCTCAGCCTGCCCGGCGTCTCGATGGACGTCGAGCGGGCGCTGCACGCTCGCGTCGGCGGCCTCGACGCCGAGGGCGAGCCGGTGACGATCGAGGCGTCGGGGCTGGAGGCGCGCGTGCTGCAGCACGAGATCGATCACCTCGACGGCGTCCTGATCCTCGACCGCGCACCGCGCGCCCAGCGCAAGGGAGCGCTTCGCGCCCTGCGCGAGGGCGGCACCTACAGCCCCGCGCTGGAGGACGAGAGGGCACCGGCCGAGCCCGGCGAGCATCGCGAGCCGAAAACGACGGCGTGAGGACCGTCTACCTCGGCACCTCGGAGTTCGCCGCGGACGTCCTGCGCCGTCTCGCCGCTTCCCCCCACCGACCCGCGCTCGCGGTGACGCCGCCGGACCGCCCGAGGGGGCGCGGCCGGCGCACCCAGCCGCCGCCCGCGGCCGAGGCCGCGGGCGCGCTGGGGATCGAGCTGCTGCAGACCGGGAACGTCAACGAGGACGCCGCGCTGGAGCGGATCCGCGCCGCCCGGCCCGAGGCCGTCGCCGTCTGCGCCTTCGGCCAGATCGTCCGCGAGCCGCTGCTCTCCGAGTGGCCGCTGCTCAACGTCCATCCCTCGCTGCTGCCGCGCTGGCGCGGGGCGGCGCCGATCGAGCGCTCGCTGATGGCCGGCGACGAGCGCACGGGGGTGAGCGTGATGAGGGTGACCGCGGGGCTCGACTCGGGTCCCGTCGCCCTCCGCGAGGAGCTGACCGTCGACGCCGAGGACGACTTCGAGGCGCTCTCGGCGAAGCTCGCCGAGCGGGGCGGGGAGTTGCTGGTGCGGGCGCTCGACCTGCTGGCGAAGGGAGAGCTCGAGTTCGAGGAGCAGGACGACGCCGCGGCGACCTACGCCGAGAAGATCGAGACGGCCGACCGGCGCCTCGACCCCAGTCGTCCCGCCGAGGAGCTGGCGCGCGCGGTGCGCGCCCTGACCCCGCACATCGGCGCCTACCTCGAGACGGGCGGCGGCGAGCGACTCGGCGTGCGGCGCGCCCGTCCCGTCGACGTCGGCGTGAAGAAGGGCGAGGTGCGCGCCGAGTGGGGCGCGATGCTCCTCGGCTGCGGGCGGGGGGCGCTGCGACTCGACGTCGTCCAGCCGCCGGGCGGCAAGCCGATGGCCGCCGACGCCTACCTGCGCGGCCACGCCCTGCCGAAGCTGTGAGCGCGGACGTATCTCCGGCCCGCCGGCTCGCCTTCGCGACGATCCGGGCGACCTTCGAGGGCGACGCCCACACCGAGCGCGCCTTCCGCGAGGCAGCCGAGCAGTCCGGCAGCGAGGGCCGCGAGCGCGCCCAGGCCCAGCGGCTCGCCTTCGGCACGGTGCAGCGGCGCGGCACGATCGACGCCGCGCTCGAGCGACTCGCCGACCGGCCGCTGCGGCGGCTCGACCCGCCCGTCCTCGCGGCGCTGCGACTCGGCGCCTACGAGCTGCTCTTCGCCGACGCGACCCCCGACCACGCCGCCGTCGACCAGGCCGTGGAGCTGGTCAAGGGCGCCGGCGCCGCGCACGCCGCGGGCTTCGTCAACGCGGTCCTGCGGCGGGCGGCGCGCGAGCGCGAGGCGTTGCGCGAAACGCTGCTCGCCGACGACTCGACGCCCGAGGCCGCCGCGGTCGCTCACTCGGCGCCGCTCTGGCTGGCGCAGATGTGGTGGCGCGAGCTCGGCCCCGACGACGCCCGCTCGCTGCTCGCCGCCTGCAACGAGCCGCCGGAGCGGGCATTTCGCGTCAATACCTTGGTCGCTCAACCCGATTTCATGGTTGAGCGGCTCCTCGAGGCGGGTATTTCTGCCCGCTCCGCTGCTTCCGGTGCGCCTTATGGACCCCATGGGTCCATAAGGCGCACCGGAATGGAGACGGGGGAGATGATCGTCCTCGAGGGACCGACCGGCGACCTCGTGCCGGAGCTGGTCGCGGCCGGGGAGCTGACCCCGCAAAGTCGTGGGTCTGCTGCTGTGGTCGAGATGCTCGACCCGCAGCCGGGCGAGCACGTCCTCGACCTCTGCGCCGGGCCGGGGATCAAGACCGGCCAGATCGCCGAGCGGATGGCCGACCGTGGCGAGGTGATCTCGGTCGAGAGCGATCCCGGGCGCGCGGCCGAAGTCGCCGACCAGGCGCGGCGCCTCGGCCTGCGCAGCGTCACCGTGATCGAGGCCGACGCGACGAACCCGGGGATGGCGCCCGGCTTCGACCGGGTGCTGATCGACGCGCCCTGCTCGGACCTCGGCGCGCTCGCCTCGCGGCCCGACGCCCGCTGGCGCAAGTCCCCGGCCGCGATCGACCGCCTCGTCGAGGTGCAGACCGAGCTGCTGCAGCGGGGGCGCGAAGCGCTGCGGCCCGGCGGCACCCTGGTCTACTCGACCTGCACGATCAGTCGCCGCGAGAACGAGGAGATCGCCGGCGAGGGGGAGACGATGCAGCTGCGCCCGGACCGTGATCGCACCACCGGCTTTTTCATCAGCCGGTGGAGGAGCGATGATGCGCAGGATGAGCGAGACCGGTGAGGAGGCCGGCAAGTTGATGAAGCGGGCGCGGTGTCCCGGCTGCGGCGAGCCGTGGCTGCGACCGACGCAGCTGCCCGGCCGCTTCCGCTGCGTGTACTGTCTGCGCCGCTTCGAGCTCGTCTCGCAGTGCCCCAACTGCGGCGAGCACCAGACCATCGCCCGGATGAGCTCCACCGAGGACATGACCTGTCAATCCTGCGAACACTCGATGCTGAGGCCGGTGTGACACGGGGGCACTCATGAGCGAGCGGATGGCAGAGCTGATCGCCTCGCCGCGGGTCGCGCCGTCGATCCTCTCGGCCGACTTCGCCCGCCTCGGCGCGCAGCTCGACGAGGTGATGGGGGCGGGGGCGCGGGTGATCCACTTCGACGTGATGGACGGCCACTTCGTGCCGCCGATCACGATCGGGCCGCTGGTCGCCGCCTCGATCGCCGACCGGGTCCACGCTGCCGGCGGGGCTCTCGACGTCCACCTGATGATCGAGCGGCCCGAGCGCCAGATCGAGGCCTTCGCCGAAGCCGGCGCCGACTCGATCACCTTCCACGAGGAGGCGACGCCGCACGCCAACCGCACCCTGGCCGCGATCCGCGACCTCGGCTGCCTGGCCGGGATCGCGATCAACCCGGGCACCCCGGCCGAGGCCGTCTCCGAGCTGCGCGACCTCGCCGATCTCGTCCTCTGCATGACGGTCAACCCCGGCTGGGGCGGCCAGTCCTTCATCGCGGGCTCGCCCGACAAGGTCTCGCGGCTGGCACCGCTGGTCGGCGGCGCGCGGATCGAGGTCGACGGCGGCATCGACGCGACCACGGCCGGCTCGGTCGCCGCGGCCGGCGCCTCGCTCTTCGTCGCCGGCTCGGCCGTCTTCGGCGCCGACGAGCCGGGCGTCGCCTACGCCGAGATCGCTCAAGCGGCGGGCGCCGCCTGAGCGGGGCTCCCGGTGGCCAAGCGCACCGATCCGCTGCCCCGCTTCTCGGCGAGCCGCACGGGCCTGCGCCGGATCGCCGACCACCCCGGCCTCGGCGGCTCGCAGGCCGCGCTGCGCCGCCAGGTGCTGGAGCTGGTCGAGCGCCTGGCGATGCTGGGCCTGGCGATCCTCGCCCTGCTCCTGCTCGGCACTGTCGGCTACATGGTCACCGAAGGCACCTCGGTCGGCTACGGCTTCGTCTGGGCGCTCGACACGGTCGCCACCGTCGGCTCGATCCCGGAGCCGACGCGAGCCGGCGGCCAGATCCTCAAGGTGCTGCTGATCGTCTTCGGCGTGGGTACCCTCTTCTACGCTCTCGTCACCGTCACCGAGTTCTTCGTCGCGGGCCACCTCTCCGGCCTGCTCGAGGAGAGAAGGGTGTTGAGGAAGATCGAGTCGATGCGGGACCACATCGTGATCTGCGGCTTCGGCCGCGTCGGCCGCCAGGCGGCTCGCGACCTGCGCGCCGCCGGGCGCGAGTTCGTCGTGCTCGACAACAACCCCGAGGAGACGCGCGAGCACGCGGAAGCGATGGGCGCCCCCTTCGTCGAGGGTTCGCCCTCCGACGACGAGGTGCTGCGCAGCGCCGGGATCATGCGCGCCGCCGGGATCATGGCCTGCGTCGACTCCGACGCCGAAAACATCTTCATCACGCTGACCGCGCGCGAGCTGCGCTCCGACATCACGATCGTCGCCCGCGCCAGCGTCGAGGACTCCGAAAGCAAGCTGCGCCGCGCCGGCGCCGATCGCATCGTCTCCCCCTACAAGACGAGCGGCTCGCAGATGGTCCGCTTCGCCCTGCACCCGCAGGTGACCGGCGTCGTCGACGTCGCCCCCGAGTACCGGATGGAGGAGATCGAGGTGACCTCGGACTGCGAGGCGTCCGGCAAGCGGATCGACGAAGTGCGCGGCGAGGCGCTGGTGGTCGCCCTGCGCCGCGGCGGCGGCGGGGTCGAACCGGAGCCGCCGGGCAACACCATCCTCGGCGCCGGGGACGTCGTCGTCGCGATCGGCGAAACGGCGGCTCTGGAGAAACTCGAGGCCCAGCTGGCCCGCCCTGAGGCCGCCTGAGCAAGCAGGGCAAGGACACAGGGAGCGAAGCGTGCTCTGCACGTGAGCGACCGAGGACGCTGCCCGTGCGCCGCTCAGACGGCCTCAGGTGTTGTCGTCGATTGCCGCCAGGCGCAGCTCGAGCTCCGCGGGCGAGCCGGGGGCGGGGATGTCCTCGACGCGCTCGTGCGGCCGGCGGTAGATCAGGTAGAGGAGCGCGAAGAGGACGCCCGCCGCGAGCAGGAAGCCGAGCTCGACCCGGCGGAACTCGTCGCCGACCAGCGGCACGAAGTTCCAGCCGATGAAGAGCAGCGCGCAGGCGATCCAGCGCCCCGCGGCGCGCCGCACCTGTCCCTGGGCGATGCAGGCCTGGTTGACGGTGACCGAGGAGAGGTAGAGGCCCATCCCGAAGGTGACGAGCAGCAGGCCGCCGCGGTCGTAGGGCCACTTCTTGCTGAAGGCGAGCTGCATCAGCTGCGGTCCGGCGACGAGGACGACGAGGGCGGTGAACGCGGTGAAGGCGGCGACGCCGAGCAGGACCACGCGCACCGAGCGGTGGAACTCGCGCTCGCTGCCCTCCTCTTCGCTGGTGTGCAGGCCGGTGAGGTGGGGGAGGATGCTGGTCGAGACCGCCTGGAAGAGCTGCAGCGGCGCCCGGGCGATCATCAGCACGTTGAAGATGAAGCCGGCGGCGGCGGCCCCCTGCAGCCCGCGCACGATCAGCGGCCCGGCGTTGAGGAAGGCCTGTTCGCTGAACATGATCACGAGCACAGCCGCGGCGAAGCCCGTGCCGTGCGCCATCGAGACGGAGACATCGTCACCTTGTCCTTTATTGGACCCCGACATGCCCGGACGCGAAGCGGAGGACATGTCGGGTTTTTGGGAGAGTCGTCGTGCCCTCCGCTGAAATGCAACGGGCACGACGACCAGGCTCAGGGCCGGGGCGGCGACGATGCCGATCGCGACCGCCGACTGGCCGCTGAGGACGCCGATCGCGACGAGCGCGGCGAAGATGGTGCGGAAGCACGATTCGGAGAGGATCAGCGCCGTGAACAGCCCGAAGCGCTTGCCTCCGGCGAGGAAGCCGCGGGCGAAGTAGCTGGCAGCGTAGAAGAGGACGGCGGAGAAGAAGACCCAGTAGAGGGTTTCGTTGCCCTCGAGCACGCCGTCCTGGATCGGGCCGCGCAGGGCGAGGGCGAGGACCGCGAAGAGCAGCGAGAGCCCGGCCTGGATCGTCGCCGCGTTGCGCATCGTGCCGCCGATCGGCTCGCCCTTGACCGTGTGTTCGGCGATGTGGCGGGAGAGCAGCTGTTCGATCGGCCGGTAGAGGGTCGAGATCGTGATGAAGACGGCCGACCAGAGCACCGTGATCTGCCCGTAGTCGGGCTTGGAGAGCACGTGCGAGGCAATGAAGAAGTAGACGTAGGTGATGACGCCGGTGAGGCCGACGCCGATCGCGAGGAAGCTCGCCGTCTTGCCGTAGTCGGCGGTGCTCGCGGTCACCGCGGCGCCGTCGGGCCGCCCGCCGCTGGCCGAGGCGCCGCTCACCGCTCGCGGCCGCGCTCGTAGTGGGAAGGCGGCACGTCGAGCGCCAGCTCGACCCGGCGCACGCGCTCGTAGACGCGCTGGGTCATCACCCGCTGGCCGGCGAGCAGGTCGCCGATCACGCCGAGGGCGACGAGCTGGATCGCGGCGATGAAGAGCACGGCGCCGAGGATCAGCGACTGGATGTGGCCGCTGCTGTCGCCGTTGAGTATCCAGTCGAGCAGGAAGGGCAGCCAGGCGGCGAGGGCGAGGATCGCGACGACGAGCCCGGCGCTGGCGAAGACGCGCAGCGGCTCGTAGCGGGCGTAGATGCGCAGGATCGAGAGCGCGTTGCGGCGCACGTAGGCGCCGGTCGAGCCGAAGAGGCGCGACTCGCGCGTCTGCGGGTTGGTGCCGATCGCGACCTGGTCGACGGCGACCAGCTGCTTGCCCGCCTGGATCAGGCTCTCCAGCGTGTAGGTGAAGTTGTCGACGACGAGCAGACCGAGGGCGGCCTCGCGGTTGTAGGCGCGGAAGCCGGAGGTCGTGTCGGCGATCTCGATCCCGGCCAGGCGGCTGACCACCCAGCTGCCGAGGCGCTGCAGCCGCTTCTTCTGGGGCGAGAAGTGCTCGATCTGGGAGGTCTGGCGGTCGCCGACGACCATGTCGGCGTCGCCGGCCAGGATCGGCGCCACCAGCTTCGCGATGTCGGCGCCGCGGTACTGGTTGTCGGCGTCGGTGTTGACGACGACGTCGGCGCCGAGCTTGAGGCAGGCGTCGAGCCCGGCCTGGAAGCCGGCCGCCAGGCCCTTGTTGTTGGTCAGGCGGACGATGTGCTCGACGCCGTGCTTGCGGGCGACCTCGACCGTGCGATCGGTCGAGCCGTCGTCGACGACCAGCAGCTCGATCCGGTCGATGCCGTCGATGTGGCGCGGGACGTCGGCGATCGTGGCGGGGAGGGTGGCCTCCTCGTTCAGGCACGGGATCTGGACGATCAACTTCAAGGGTTGCCAGCGTATCCCGGGGGTCGGTCTGCAGGGCGCCTCCCGCCCGGACAAGTCGCAGCGCCAATTGGCGCTGCGACTTTGA
>JBLMYD010000084.1:0-12115 GCA_050258095.1 Chloroflexota bacterium | reverse complement strand
GACTCGTCAGAGCAACAGCCGTGGAGGCTCTGCCGAGTCATCCCCCGACCCCCTCCACGCCGTCGCCCTTCTCAAGTACCTCGGCCAGGTCCTTGTCACCACGACCGGACAGACAGAGCACGTCGTAGCCATCCGACCGCCCCGGGTTCTCAAGCCACCAAGCGATCGCGTGAGACGACTCAAGTGCCGGGATAATGCCCTCCAAGCGGGTGAGGGTTCCAAACGCCGCCAGCGCTTGCTCGTCCGTCACCGCGAAGTAGCTGGCGCGCCCGCTGTCGCGCAGGTACGCGTGCTCAGGGCCGACCCCTGGATAGTCGAGCCCGGCCGAGACCGAGTGCGCTTCGAGGATCTGGCCCTCGTCGTCGGCGATCACCGCCGAGAGCGAGCCGTGCAGGACGCCGGTGGCGCCGGCCCCGAGCGAGGCGCCGTGGCGACCGGTCTCGATCCCCTCGCCGGCGGCCTCGACGCCGATCAGCTCGACCTCGGCGTCCCCGATGAACGGGGTGAAGATCCCGATCGAGTTGGAGCCGCCGCCGACGCAGGCTATGACCCGCGCGGGCAGCGCGCCCTCGGCGGCCAGGGACTGCTCGCGCGCCTCCTCGCCGATCACCCGCTGCAGGTCGCGCACCAGCGCCGGGTAGGGCGCCGGGCCGACGGCAGAGCCGATCACGTAATGGGTCGTCTCGACGTTGGCGACCCAGTCGCGGATCGCGGCGCTGACCGCCTCCTTCAGCGTCCGGGCGCCGGCCTCGACCGGGACGACCTCGGCCCCGAGCAGGCCCATGCGCTCGACGTTGGGCCGCTGCCGGCGGATGTCCTCGGAGCCCATGTAGACGACGCACTCGAGGCCGAGCAGGGCGCAGGCCGTCGCCGTGGCGACGCCGTGCTGGCCGGCGCCGGTCTCGGCGATGATCCGCGGCTTGCCCATGCGCTGGGCGAGCAGGACCTGGCCGACCGCGTTGTTGATCTTGTGGGCGCCGGTGTGGGCGAGGTCCTCGCGCTTGAGGTAGATCGTGCGCCCGGCTCGCTCGGAGAGGCGCTCGGCCCGGTAGAGCGGCGTCGGCCGACCGATGAAGTCGCGGTGCAGCCGGCGCAGGCGCTCGCCGTAGACGGGGTCCTCGCGCGCCTCGGCCCAGGCCTCGGTCAGCTCGTCGAGCGCCGCGATCAGCGTCTCAGGGACGTACCGGCCCCCGTAGGGCCCGAAACGAGTCTCGACCTCGCTCATGCCGAGGGGACGCTAGCGCCCTTGGCGGCCTCGAAGAACGCCGCCATCGCCGCGTGGTCCTTGCGGCCCGGCTCGGCCTCGACGCCGCTGGCGACGTCGACGGCGTAGGGGTGGGCGATCTCGATCGCCGCGGCGACGTTGTCGGGTCGCAGGCCGCCGGCGAGGATCGCCGGCACCTCGGAGCGGTGCTCGCGCAGCAGCCCCCAGTCGAAGCTCTCCCCCGTGCCGCCCCAGAGGCCCTTGCCGCGCTTGTCGAAGAGGTGGAAGTCGGTGCGGTAGGCCTCGGCGCCGTGGATCTCGGCGGCGCTGGCGACGTGGATCGCCTTGATCACCTTGACCCCGGTCCGGCGCGCGACCTCGGCGCAGAGCTGCGGACCCTCGGCGCCGTTCAGCTGCACCATCGTCAGATTTGCGTCCTCGACCGCCTTCGCCACCTCGTCGAGCTCGGGATTGACGAAGACGCCGACCACCTCGCACTTACGCCGGAAGGCCGCCGAGATCGCCACCGCCTCCGCGGGCGCGCAAGCCCGCGGGCTGCGGTCGTAGTGGATCAACCCGATCGCCCAGGTCCCTAGCCGCACCGCCTCGGCCGCATCGTCCATATTCGTGATCCCACAGATCTTGACCCTCACAAGCTCAGAGTAAGGGAACCGTCCCACCACGATCGAACCTCGGGGCGGGTGGCGCGCCACAAGCTTTCCCGAAGCACGCAACAACCGTCCCTCATCACCGACCCTCGCACGGGTGGCGGAGTGACAGGGGGTCCCCCATAGCGCAGAGACGCCGGACGTGCCGGTTCTCCGGTGCCTTTTATGGCCCCCAGGGACCGGCACGTCCGGCGCCCGAGCACATGGGGGAAGTCACTCCGACAGGACCCGTGCGCGTGCAGCTATTTGATCGAGGCGGGACGGTTGCCCAGCGTCACGTCAATCGTCTTCTTCTCCCCATGCCGCAGAACCGTCAGTTCCATCTTGTCGCCCGGCTTCTTGGCGTCGACCGCTTCGATCACTTCTTCCATCGAGCCGATCGGCTGGCCTTCGATTTCGACGATGATGTCGCCGCCGAGCTGGAAGGTCGCGCCTTCGATCGTCGCTTCGGTCGAGCCGCCCTTCAGCCCGGCCTTGTCGGCCGGGCCGCCCTTGACGACTTCGGCGACCAGCACGCCCTTTTCGACCGGCAGGTTCACCGCCTTCGCCAGCGCCGGCGTGATCGTCCCGCCGTTGATGCCGAGGTAGGCGTGCTCGACCTTGCCGTTCTGCTCGATTTCGTTGGCGACCTGCCGCGCCGTGTTGATCGGGATCGCGAAGCCGATGCCGACGTTGCCGTTGCCGCCGCCCCCGGTCTCGATCTGCGAGTTGATGCCGATCACCTCGCCCGCCGAGTCGATCAGCGGGCCGCCGGAGTTGCCGGGGTTGATCGCCGCGTCGGTCTGGATCACGTGGTCGATCGAGAAGCCGTTCGGCGCCTGGATCTGGCGCTGGAGGGCGGAGACGATGCCGCTGGTCACGGTGCGGTCGAGCCCGAACGGGTTGCCGATCGCGACAACGGGATCGCCGACGCGAACCTTCGAGGAATCGCCCAGGGCGAGCGGGTGAAGCTGGTCGGCCGGCGCTTCGACTTTGAGCAGCGCGATGTCGCCGGCGGGATCGGTGCCGACGACTTCGGCCGTGTGCGTGGCGTTGGAGGAGCCGAGCTTGACCGTGATCTTCGTCGCCCCTTCGACCACGTGGTTGTTGGTCAGGATGTGTCCCTGGGAGTCGATCACGAACCCCGAGCCGGTCGCGATCCCGCCCCCGCGCGATTCCTGTTCGCCGAAGGGATTGAACGGCGAGGGCGCTTCTTCGGGCGCCTCGGTCGCTTCGATGAAGGCGACCCCCTGGCCGTCGCGGCGGTAGATCTGGTTGACGACGTTCGTGTCTTCGTGGCCCTTGTCCGACACGGGAGTCGATAGGGGAACGGGAAGCGTGGAGGTGTTGCCACCGCTGCCGGCGACCCAGCCGGCAGCGATGGCGATCCAGAAGAAGGCACCGACGACTGCGCCGCCGAACAGCGCGGATCCGAAGGGAGAGCGGATGAGGCGTCGTGCCCTGCTCATGAGGGCAATGTAGGCGGACTTCCTCAGTAATTCCTAAACGCTGGTCAAGCCGGTCATAAAACCGGGCTCAGGGAAGGTGGTGCTCGCGCGTGCCCTCGTCGGCGCCGGTCAGCTCGCGCGTCTTCGCCTCGGGGTCGGGCGCGCCCATCAGGGCGCTGCCGATCAGCACGGCGTCGACCCCGACGCGCTCCAGTTCCTCCAGCTCGGCGCGGGCTGAGATGCCGCTCTCCGCCACCACTGTCTTGCCCGCCGGCACGTCGCGCATCAGCTCGTAGGTCGTCGCGACGTCAACCGCGCCCGAGTCGAGATCGCGGTTGTTGATCCCGATCACGTCGGCGTCGAGCTCAAGCGCCCGCTGCAGCTCCTCGCCGTCGTGGACCTCGACCAGGCAGTCGAGGTCGAGGTCCCGCGCCTGCTCGTACATCAGCCCCAGTTCGCGGTCGTCGAGCGCGCGGACGATCAGGAGCACCGCGTCGGCGCCGTTGACCGCGGCCTCGTAGAGCTGGTAGGGATCGACGATGAAGTCCTTGCGCAGGATCGGCAGGTCGCACGTCGCGCGGGCCTCGCGCAGGTCGTCGAGCGAACCGCCGAAATGGCGCTCGTCGGTGAGGATCGAGAGCGCCGCCGCGCCGCCGCGCTCGTAGCAGCCGACCTGCGCCGCAACGCCGGCGGAGGCCGAGATGTCGCCCGCGCTGGGTGAGCGGCGCTTGAACTCCGCGATCAGCGAGAGGCCGGGCCGGACGAGCGCCTCGCTGAAGGGCCTGTCCTCTCCGCGGCTGGAGAGGCGCGACTCGAGATCCGCCTGCGAAAGCCGGCCTCGCCTCTCCTCCACCCCTTCGCGCGCTACCGAGATCAGCTGCTCGATCATTGCCACGTGAGGCGCAAAGCCTAATCGGCCGCCGCGGCGGTAGCCGCAATCAACCGTGCGAGCAGATCGCTCGCGGCTCCCGAGTCGATCGCCGTCCCCGCCTGGGCGATGCCCTCGGCCAGGGTCTCGCCGCGGCCGCCGACGTAGATCGCGGCGCCGGCGTTGAGCAGGACGAGGTCGCGGTGCGGGCCGGCCTCGCCCGCCAGTACGGCGCGGACGGCGACGGCGTTCTCCTCCGGAGTGCCGCCCGCGACCTGCTCCAGCTCGGCCGTCGCCAGGCCGAAGTCGCCCGGCTCGACGAAGCGCTCCTCGGTGCCGCCGTCACGGACCTCGATCACGCGGGTGCGGGCAGCGATCGAGATCTCGTCGACGCCGTCCTCGGCCGAGACGACCATCGCCCGCTCGCTGCCGAGCCCGACCAGCGCCTCGGCGATCGTCTCCTGGTAGTGGCGGTCGGAGACGCCGAGCAGCTGGCGCCGCGCCCCGGCCGGGTTCGTCAGCGGCCCGAGGAAGTTGAAGATCGTCCGCACGCCGAGCGCCTTGCGCACGGGCACGACGTTCGCCATCGCCTGGTGGTGCCGCGGCGCGAACATGAAGCCGAAGCCGACCTCGTCGATGCAGCGGCCGACCCGGTCGGGCTCGAGCTCGATGTCGACCCCGAGCGCCTCGAGCAGGTCGGCCGAGCCGCACTTGCTCGTGCTGGAGCGGTTGCCGTGCTTGGCGACCGCGCAGCCGGCGGCGGCGGCGACCAGCGCCGCGGCGGTCGAGACGTTGAAGGTGGAAGGGCCGCCGCCGGTGCCGGCGGTGTCGACGAGGTCCGTTCGCGCGGTCGCGACCGGCGTCGCCAGCGCCCGCATCGTGCGGGCGAGGCCGACCAGCTCGGGAACGGTCTCGCCCTTGGCGCGCAACCCGATCAGGAAGGCGGCGGTCTGAACATGGCTCGTCCGCCCCTCCATGATCTCGGCAAGCACCGCCGCCGCGTGGTCGGCGGTCAGGTGGTCGCCGGAGCAGACGGCGTCGACCGCCCGCGCGACGATCTCGTTGGGCGCGTCGCTCATGCGAGGAAGTTGCCGAGCAGGTGCTTGCCCTGCGGGGTCAGCACCGACTCGGGGTGGAACTGGACGCCCTCGGCCGGCAGCTCGCGGTGGCGCACGCCCATCACCACGTCGCCGAAGCTGGCGCTTAACTCGAGCTCGTCGGGAAGGTCGGGATCGGCGACGAGCGAGTGGTAGCGGCCGGCGACCAGCGGGCTCGGCAGGCCGGCGTAGACCGTGCGGCCGTCGTGCTCGATCTCGGCCTCCTTGCCGTGGATCGGCTCGCCCTGAATCGTGCGCCCGCCGAACGCCTCGACCAGCGACTGGTGGCCCAGGCAGACGCCGAGCACCGGGACCCCGGCCTCGGCGAAGCGTCGCACGGCTTCCTTGGAGATGCCGGCCTCGGCCGGCGTGCACGGGCCGGGCGAGACGACTAGCCGTTCGGCCCCCTGCTCAAGCAGCTCGTCCACCGTCGCCTTGTCGTTGCGGACGACCTCGATCTCGGCGCCGAGCTCGCCCAGGTACTGGACCAGGTTGTAGGTGAAGGAGTCGTAGTTGTCGATGACCAGGACCTTCATCGTTCATGCCCATTCTGCCTGTTCGCAGGCCAGCTCGACGGCGCGGAAGACCGCCCTCGCCTTGTTGACCGACTCGTTGTACTCGTACTCGGGCTTGGCGTCGGCGACGGTGCCGCCGCCGGCCTGGACGTGGATCTGGCCGTCCTTGGCGACCACGGTGCGGATGTGGATCGCCGTGTCGAGGTCGCCGTTCCAGGAGAGGTAGCCGATCGCGCCGCCGTAGGAGCAGCGCTTAACCGGCTCGAGCTCGTCGATGATCTGCATCGCCCGCACCTTGGGAGCGCCGGAGAGGGTGCCGGCGGGCAGCGCCGAGCGCAGCACGTCCATCGCCCCGACGCCCTCGCGCAACCTGCCCGAGACCTGGCTGACGATGTGGAGGACGTGCGAGTAGGTCTCGACGACCATCAGCTCGTCGACCTCGACCGAGCCGTACTCGCAGACGCGGCCGAGGTCGTTGCGCCCGAGGTCGACGAGCATCACGTGCTCGGCCCGCTCCTTGGGGTCGTTGACGAGGCGCTCGGCGAGGCGGCGGTCCTCCTCCTCGTCGGCGCCGCGCGCGTAGGTGCCGGCGATCGGCCGCGTCTCGACCCGCCGGCCGCTGACTTTGACCAGCGGCTCGGGCGAGGCGCCGGCGATCTGGAAGTCGCCGAAATCGAGGAAGTACATGTAGGGGGACGGATTGACCGCGCGCAGGCCGCGATAGATCGAGAAGGCCTCGACCGGGGAGGGTGCGGAGAAGCGCTGCGAGGGGACGACCTGGAAGGCGTCGCCGGCGTGCACGTACTCGACGATCCGCGCGACCGCGGCTTCGAACTCCTCGCGCTCCATGTTGGAGGCGAAGGCCGGCGGCTCGACGGCGCTGGGGCTCTCCGGCGCCGGCACGGCGCCGCGCAGGCGGCTGCGAGCGTCGGTGATCGTCGCCGCGGCCCGCTCGTAGGCGGCGTCGATCCCGCCCTCGTCGTCGGCGAAGACGCAGGCGATGATCGTCAGCTCGTGCTTGAGGTGGTCGAAGACGAGCAGCAGGTCGGTGATCATCAGCGCCATGTCGGGCAGGCCGAGCGGGTCCGGGTTCGGCTCGCCGAGCGGCTCGACCGTGCGGACCAGGTCGTAGCCGAAGAAGCCGACGGCGCCGCCGCTGAACGGCGGCAGGCCGGCGACCGGCGCGGGCCGTAAACGAGCGAGGCGGTCGGCGACGGCCGCGTAGGGGTTCGGGGCGTCGCACTCCTCGGTGCCGGTCTCCGCCAGCCGGCCGTCGCTCCAGCGCAGCACTGAGCGCGGCCGGAAGCCGAGGAACGAGTAGCGGCCGACCTGGCCCTGCTCGGCCGACTCGAGCAGGAAGCAGGGCGCGCCCTCGGGCTCGCCGGCGCGCAGCTTGAGGAAGGCCGAGACGGGCGTCTCGCAGTCGTCGAGGAAGCGGGCGCGGACGGGCACGACGTTGCCCTGCTCCGCCAGCGCGCGGGCCTCCTCCAGGGTCGGCTCGAGCCGCAGCTCGGACTCAGCGGCGACGGTCATCGAGCACTTCCATGACGGCGGCTTGCGGCACTTCGCGCGAGGCCAACAGGACGGCAAGGTGGTAGAGCACGTCGGCCGCCTCTTCGGCAACCCGCTCGTCGCTCTCCTCGCGGGCAGCGCGCACGACCTCCTCCGCCTCCTCCTCGACCTTCTCGCCGATCAGCCCCGGGTCGTCGAGCAGCTGCACCGTGTAGCTCCCCTCGGGACGCTCGGCCGCCCGGCTGCGCAGCGTCCGCTCGAGCGACGCGAGCATTTCGTGCAGGGCGGGGACGGGCGCGCCATCGTCCCACAGGTCGCGGTAGAAGCAGCTCCGCTCGCCCGTGTGGCAAGCGGGACCGGTCGGTTCGACCAAGGCAACGATCGCGTCGCCGTCGCAGTCGTAGCGGAGCTGCTTCAGCCTCAGCACGTTCCCAGACTCTTCGCCCTTTCGCCAGAGCTTCCCCCGTGAGCGACTGAAGAAATGCAGCTCCCCCGTCTCCACCGTGAGCCTCAGCGCCTCCTCGTTCGCGTAGGCCAAGGTCAGCACCTCGCCACTGGCGTGGTCCTGCGCCACCACGGGAATAAGACCCCGCTCGTCGAAGGTCAGCTGCTCGAACACCGAGCAATCGTAGTAGCGATGGCGGGTCGAACCGGCTGTTATGAATACCAGCCATTACGACCTCGCCCACTCAGGCCGCGTAAACCTCCCGGCGATCTCTCGTGCGCCGGATCGTCAGTTTCTCCTGGATCCGGCCCGATGGGGCCTCGACGACAATTGAGCCCCGACCCCTCTCGAGAAGCAACGCTCGAGCCCACGCTCTGGCGTCTTGGCGGCGCACAAACGGCCCGCCGATGGCCTTCTTTCCCTCGTAGACAAACCAGTTTCCGCTAGGCACATCCTGGCGAACTCTCAACTCCCCTCTCTTTTCCCTCATGTTTCGCTCCTTTCTCGACCGCCATCGTTGGCAGTCTATGTCGAGCGACGGCGGCTCTTCGCCTGGGCTCTCGCTCAAGATCCCAGATGCGCATGACCGGGCTCGAAAAACCTTGCGTAAAGCTTACGAACCTGCCCCTCGGTGAGGCCGGCCAGGTAGTCGCAAATCAGCCTCCTCAAATCGCTCTGGTTGTCGGCAAACTCCCTCAACTGAGGCCTCATCCCCCGCGGGAACAACAAGTAGCGATTACGCTCCCTTTCAGCTTCGCAGCTAGTGAGGAGGGCGCCGAAGAGACGACTGAGGATCTCGTGGCCCTTGAAGAACACGCCCGCCGTGATGTCACTCTTGAGCAAATACTCGATCGTGATGGCCTTGAGCACCTGATTTTTGATGCGGACCTCTCTAGGGATCTCCAATCTGAAGTCGTAGAGGCTGTCGCCGGAGCCAGCAAGCGAAAGACTACCGGCGACAACAAACTCGTTGATGTACCGTCGCGAGACCTCCCGAATGATGTCCAGCGGGATATCGGGCTCGTATTTGGCAAGCTCATCGATCAGATCCGCAAGAACGGCTTTGACTTCATCTTCGCTCGGCGGATCCTCCTCGACCCAGACACCTGGAGCCTCGCTAACGCTGTCAAAGATGGTCTTCGCGAACTGATCCGACCTCCAGGTCGAGGGCCGCAACAGGCCGCTTGCAATTCCGTCCTCGAGATCATGGATCGAATAAGCAATGTCGTCGGCCCAATCCATCAGCTGGCAGGGCAAGGTCCTCGGGGGCCGGGGATGGGGCTTGGCTAGAAGGCCCTGGCCCGTGTCTTCGTATAGCCATTTCATCTCGTCACGAGCCGTATCGTCCCGGTAGAGAAACTTGCGGTCCTTCGTAGCAGACGTACGTTCAAACGGGTACTTAATCAAGGCAAGCTGTGTCGCCCGACAGAGATCAAGCCCGCCGTAATCCTTGTGCTTGGGCTCGATCCGAGTAACGATCCGGAAAGTCTGTGCATTGCCCTCGAAACCACCGTGCTCGGTCATCTCCTCGTTCAGGGCTTCCTCACCGGTGTGTCCGAATGGTGGATGGCCGAGGTCGTGCGCCAAACACGCCGCCTCGACGAGACTGCCGGGCACCCGGAACCGCTTTGCCAAACCCCTGCCGATCTGAGAAACCTCAATGGAGTGCGTAAGCCTGCTGCGCATGAAATCAGCGGCGTGAGGCTCGAAGATCTGCGTCTTGCCTTGAAGGCTCCGAAACGCGGCGGAATGAATAATCCGAGACCTATCTCGCTCGAACGGACTCCGTTCATCCCCCACGTCGCGCGCGGGCTCAGAAACGTTGTATCGATCAACCTCGTGTTTGGCGAAAAAGTTGTAGTCACGAAGATCGAGTGCCACCTCCGGCTCCCTCTGTCTCGATGAAAATTTTGGGTGCTCAAATAGAGATTAAGAATTTTAATTCTATTCGCACGATCTGACACCATGAACGCTAGGGCAGTAGGGCTTACGTGTGGTGCGTCAATCGAGGATATTGACGCGCGAAATCGTCACAGCTCACGCGACAGGACCTGACGCGTTACTCAATCCCCAACCGGTCCAAGAGCCCCTCATCCCGGCGCCAGCGGTCTCTCACCTTGACTTGGAGGTCCAAGTGGACCTTCGTGCCGAGCTCTGACTCCAACGAACTGCGAGCAGCGGTACCGATCTCCTGCACCTTGGTGCCGCCCTTGCCGATCAGGATGCCCTTTTGGGACTCGGTCTCGGCCCAGATCTCGGCAGCGACGGTGACCAAGCCGTCGTCGCGTTCGCTGACCTCGTTCACCGCGACCTCGACCGAGTGCGGGATCTCCTCGCGGGTGCGGTTCAGCACCTGCTCGCGGATCAGCTCGGCGAGGAGCAGCTCGCTCGACTGGTCGCTGCGGTCCTCCGGGGGGTAGAGGTAGGGACCCTCGGGGACCAGCTCTCCCAGGCGTGCCACCAGCTCAGGAAGGCCGTCGCCGCTGCGCGCGCTTACCGGGAAGACCTCGTCGACGCCGTCGAGCTCGGCGGCCTCGGCGAGGACCGGGACGAGCTCGTTGGGGCCCACCCGGTCCGTCTTGTTGACGACGCAGATCGTCGGCAGGCGCCCGCCCGCGCCCAGCAGCGTCTTGGCGATGAAGCGGTCGCCCGGCCCGATCCCCTCCTCGCCGTTGACGACGAGCAGCGCCACGTCGGAGTCGGCCAGCTCGCGCTCGACCCGCTTCTGCATCCGCTCGGTGAGCACGTCGCGCGGACGCTGTACGCCCGGCAGGTCGACGAGGACGAGCTGCAGCCCCGACTCGGCGTCGGTGTGGATGCCGCGAATCGCACGGCGGGTCGTCTGCGGTCGCCCCGAGACGATCGCGACGCGGCTGCCGACGATCGCGTTGACGAGGGTCGACTTGCCGACGTTGGGGCGGCCGGCGAGCCCGACGAAGCCGGCGCGCGTCACGCCAGCCCCTCCATCACCCTCGCCTGCAGGGCGAGCATCTCGCCGTCGTCGACCTCGTGGTCGTGGCCGCAGAGGTGGAGAGCGCCGTGGACGGCGGCCTCGGTCACGTCCGCGCAGTGCTCGGGGCAGATCACGACGTCTCCCAGCTCGCGCGGGCCCGGCGTCGGCCCGGCGCCGTCGAGGGGAAAGGCGAGCACGTCGGTCGGCGCGTCCTTGCCGCGATGCTCGCGGTTCAGCGCCCGGATGCGGCCGGGGTCGACGAGCTCGACCGCAATGTGGCCGTCCTCGACCCCGCAGGCGCCGAGCGCGGCCTCGACCGGCTCGCGCAGCTCGGAGGGCACGTCGGAGAGGTCGATCAAGAGCCTGGCGTCGGGCCGTGTTCGCGCGCCGCGCGCTCGCGGTTCCCGTGCTCGTCGTAGGCGGCGACGATGCGCTGCACGAGCTTGTGGCGAACGACGTCCTCGCCACCGAAGTTGATGAACGAGATGTCCTTCACCTCGCTGAGGATGTCGCGCACGGCGACCAGGCCCGAGCGCTGGTCGGTGGGCAGGTCGATCTGGGTGATGTCGCCGGTGACGACCATGCGCGAGTTGAAGCCCAGCCGCGTGAGGAACATCTTCATCTGCTCGGGACTCGTGTTCAGCGCCTCGTCGAGGATGACGAAGGAGTCATTGAGGGTGCGGCCGCGCATAAAAGCCAGCGGCGCGACCTCGATCACGCCGCGCTCGAAGTAGCCGTTGACGCGGTCGGGGTCGAGCATGTCGAAGAGGGCGTCGAAGAGCGGGCGCAGGTAGGGATCGACCTTCGCCTGGATGTCGCCGGGCAGGAAGCCGAGCCGCTCGCCTGCCTCCACCGCCGGGCGGGTGAGGATCACGCGCTGCACCTGCCGTTCGGCCAGCGCCGCAGCGGCCATCGCGACGGCGAGGAAGGTCTTGCCCGTGCCGGCCGGGCCGATGCCGAAGGTGACCGTGTGGTCGCGGATCGAGTCGACGTAGCGCTTCTGGTTCAGCGTCTTCGGCGCCACCTTGGTGTTGCGGTGGCGCCAGACGACGTCCTCGAGGATCTCCGCCGGGCTCTCGTGCGCGTCGAGCGCGCCGGTGACGGCTTCGATCGTCCCGGGCGCCACCTCGTGGCCCTGCTCGATCAGCTCGACCAGCTCGTCGACGACGGTCGCCGCCGTCTGCACGTCGTCGCTCTCGCCGTCGAGCGTGAGCACGTTGCCGCGCAGGTGCAGGTCGCAGTCGAGGTGGCCCCGCAGGGCGCGCAGGACGGCGTCCTCGGAGCCCGCCAGCTCGGCGGCGACGCTGTTGTCGAGGGTCAGCTGCCTACGCGCCAAGCCGCTCACGCACCGCCGCGCTGACCCGCTTGCCGTCGGCGCGCCCGCCGACCTTCGGCATCAGCGCCGACATCACCTGGCCCATCTGCT
>JBLMYD010000083.1:0-20816 GCA_050258095.1 Chloroflexota bacterium | reverse complement strand
GAGCACACTGGAGGGTGCTCAATGCATCGAGCGGCGCGATCTTGGGGGCAGATGAGCGCGGCGGAGGTCATCGGCGTCGACCTGGGCGGGACGAAGATGCTGCTCGGCGTCCTCGACCGCGACTCCAAGGTGCTCTGGGAGAGCCGCGAGGCTTCGACCGGGCAGAGCGAGGAGCAGCTGGTCGAGATGCTCGCGCGCGAGATCGCCGAGGCGCGCGGCGAGCGCCCGGACGCGGCCGCGGTCGGGCTCGGCATCCCGGCGACGATCCGCTACGCGGACGGGGTCGCGGTCTCGGCCGTCAACCTGCCGATCGAGGACCTGCCCGTACGCGACCTGGTCGGCGAGCGCGCCGGCCTGCCGGTCTTCGTCGACAACGACGCCAACGTCGCCGCCCTGGCCGAGCACCTCTACGGCGCCGCCAGGGGCGCCGACTACGCCGTGATGCTGACGATCGGCACCGGGATCGGCGGCGGCCTGATCCTCGGCGGCGAGATCTACCGCGGCGCCAGCGGCGCCGGCGCCGAGCTCGGGCACACGGTGATCGAGATCGACGGCCCCGAGTGCCAGGGCAACTGCCCCGGCCGCGGCTGCGTCGAGACCTTCGCCTCGGGGACGGCGCTGGGCCGCGAGGGCCGGGCCGCCGCCGAGCGCACACCCGACTCCGCTCTCGGCAGGAGGCTCGCCGCAGGGGAGGAGATCGACGGCAAGGCGGTCACCGAGGCGGCGCTCGCCGGCGACGAGGCGGCGCGCGGCGTCTTCGAGACGATCGGCTCCCGGCTCGGCGTCGCCCTGACCAGCTTCGCCAACGTCTTCGAGCCCGAGGTCTTCGTCATCGGCGGCGGCGTGATCGCTGCCGGCGACCTGCTGCTCGAGCCGGCCCGCCGCGAGCTGGCGGCGCGGGCCCTGCCGCCGATGAAGCGCATCCCCGTCGTCCCCGCTCAGCTCGGCCCCGACGCCGGGATGATCGGCGCCGCCGCCCTGGCCCGGATCGAGCTCGAGCGGAGCGGCGGCTGATGCCCGGCGAGCTGGTCGTCTGCCCGACGCCGATCGGCAACCTCGACGACGTCAGCCCGCGCGTTCGCGACGCCCTGGTCGGCGCCGACTGGATCGCCTGCGAGGACACGCGCCGCACCGGCGGGCTGCTCGACAAGCTCGGAATCCGCCCGGCCCCGCCGCTCGTCTCCAACCACGAGGGCAACGAAGCGGCGCGCGCGATCGAGCTGGCGCAGCGGATCGAGCGCGGCGACCGGGTGGCGCTCGTCTCCGACGCCGGCATGCCGGCGATCTCCGACCCCGGCTACCGCCTGATCCGCCGCTGCATCGAACGCAACCTCGACGTCACCGTGCTGCCCGGCCCCTCGGTGATCCCCGTCGCCCTCGTCGCCTCCGGCCTGCCGACCGACCGCTGGCGCTTCGAGGGCTTCCTGCCCAAGCGCTCGGGCGAGATGGAGCGCGTGCTGCGCTCGGCGGAGACCGTCGTCGCCTTCGAGTCGCCGCGCCGCATCGGCGACTCGCTCGCCGCCCTGGCGGCGATCGCGCCCGACCGCCCGGCCGCCGTCTGCCGCGAGCTGACCAAGATGCACGAGGAGATCTCCCGCGGCTCGCTCGCCGAGCTCGCGCGTCGCTTCCGCGGCGACGTCAAGGGCGAGATCGTCCTCGTCATCGCCCCGGCCGCCGACGAGGAGCACGATCGCGACGTCGGCTTCGCCGTCGACGCCCTGCGCCACCTCGTCCAGTCCGGCGCCCGCCCGCGCGCCGCCGCCAGCGTCGTCGCCGCCCTCACCGGCACCCGCGCCAACGACCTCTACCGGGCGCTGACCGGGCGCGAGCCACGGCGCTGAGGGGCCGGCCCCGCCGGCCTCTCGGCGGCCCGGTTTGACAATCGCCGGGCGCTTCCCTAGGCTAGCCGATTAGTTCGGTTTTCTGTACTAGTCCACGAAAAACAGGGGTCTTGAACACGGCACATCCACATGCGCCTGTAGCTCAAATGGTCAATGGCGATGTCACCGGAGGTCACGCACCAACAGTTGCTCGGCCGGTTTCGCAAGGCGGCGGGGATACCCGACGCCTCGGGTAATCGGCGATTTGCCGCGCCCGCGCGGTCGCTTGCGGGGCGTTCCTCCATCGTGGCGTTCCTAAGAGCAGTGGCTTTAGGAGCCGCCGATACGGGTTCGAGTCCCGTCGGGCGCACTCGAGTTTTGGAGCTGACATGACCGGACCCGGGCCAGAAGTCGTCGAGATCTACGACACGACGCTGCGCGACGGCGAGCAGGCGCCCGGGATCTCGCTGAACACGGCGGAGAAGCTGGAGATCGCCGATCAGCTGGCCCGCCTCGGCGTCGACGTGATCGAGGCCGGCTACCCGATCGCCTCGCCGGGCGACTTCGACGCCGTCGAGGCGATCTCCCGGCGCCTGCAGGGGTCGACTATCTCGGTCATCGCGCGCACCTGCGACGAGGACGTCGACATCGCCGGGGAAGCCCTCAAAGACGCCGGGCGCTCGCGCATCCTCGTCTTCGGCTCGGTCTCCGACATCCAGATCCGCCACCAGCTGCGCTCGACCCGCGAGGCGGTCAAGGAGTCCGTGCGCGCCTCGATCGCCCGCGCGATGGAGCGTTGCGACGAGGTCGAATACGGGATGATGGACGCGACCCGCGGCGAGGCGGAGTTCCTCGCCGAGCTGATCCAGATCGCCCTCGACGAGGGCGCCATGGGCGTGACCGTGGCCGACACGGTCGGCTACGCGCTCCCCTGGGAGTACGGCACCCTGATCGCCAAGCTCTTCAAGCTGGTCCCCGACATGGGCGATGTCGTCGTCGGCGCCCACTGCCACGACGACCTCGGCCTGGCGGTGGCGAACTCGCTCGCGGCGCTGGCGGCGGGGGCGAGGCGCATCCACTGCACGATCAACGGCATCGGCGAGCGGGCCGGCAACGCCTCCCTCGAGGAGTCGGTGATGGCCCTGCACACGCGCAGCGAGGACATGAACCTGACCACCAACGTGACGACCGCGGAGCTGGTGCCGACCAGCCGGCTGGTGGCGCGCCTGACCGGCTTCCCGGTGCCGCCGAACAAGGCGATCGTCGGCCGCAACGCGTTCGCCCACGAGTCCGGCATCCACCAGGACGGGGTGCTCAAGGAGAGCACGACCTACGAGATCATGGACCCGGTCAGCGTCGGCCTGGAGAGCAACTCGATCGTGCTCGGCAAGCACTCCGGGCGCCACGCCTTCCGCAAGGTGCTCGAGGACATGGGCATCGAAGCCGAGAGCGAGGCGATCGAGATCGCCTTCCGGCGCTTCAAGCAGGCGGCGGACGACAAGAAGTCGATCACCGAGGAAGAGCTCGTCGCGCTGATCTCGGATTCCGCCTAGTCGCATGCCGGTCCAGGCAGAGCGGTCCGACGCCCCCCTCGCCTACGTTCCCGCCGACGTGGAGGAGCGCTGGCAGGAGGCCTGGCGCAACGCCGCCGTCTTCGCCACGCCGCCGCCACGCACCAGCGGCCGCAACGTCTACATCTACCCGGCCCAGCCGTTCACCTCGGGCAGCGCCCACATGGGCCACGTGCGCAGCTACGCGATCGCCGACGCCTACGCCCGCTTCCACCGGGCGCGCGGCAACTCGGTGCTGCTGGCGATCGGGTTCGACGCCTTCGGCCTGCCGGCGGAGCTGAGCGCCATCGCCCGCGGCGAATCGCCCCGCGACTGGGTCGAGCTCTGCGTCGAGCGGATGAGGGCGCAGTTCGAACGGCTCGGCTACTCGTTCGACTGGTCGAGGAGCTTCGTCACCTGTCACGAGAAAAACTACCGCTGGACGCAGTGGCTGTTCCTGACCCTGCTCGAGGCGGGCATGGTCTACCGCGCCCCGACGCAGGCCGACTGGTGCGACAACTGCCAGACGGTGCTCCCCGGGCTGCAGATCGAGGACGGGCGCTGCGCCCGCTGCGACGGGCCCGTGGGCCTGATCGAGCTTCCTCAGTGGCACCTGCGGGTCGCCGCCTACGCCGATGAGGCCGCCGACCGGCTCGACAGCCTGACCCGCTGGAGCAAGCTGGCGCTCGGCTCCCAACTGGACGCGATCGGCACGGTGGAGGGCGTCGAGGTCGACGCCCGCGACATCGAGAGCGGCAGCACGCTGACCGTCTTCACGCCGCACGCCGAGGCGATCGGCGCGGCGGCGTTCGTGGCGCTGTCCCCGCACGATCCGGCGCTCGCGGAATGGATGGACGCGCCGGCGGTCGAGGCCGTGCTCGCCGAGCTGCGCGCCACCCGCCGCGGTCGCGAGGAGCGCCGGCCCGAGGCGCTGCCGGTGGCCGCGACCGGTCGCAGGGTGCGGATCGAGGGCGTCGATCGCGAGCTGCCGGTGCTGGTCACGCCGGCCGTCGACCTGCGCTTCGGCCAGACCGCCGTGCTCGGCATCCCGCGGGCCGACCGCACCGACGCGGCGCTCGCCGAGCGCATGGGCTACGAGCAGCCCGCGGCCGGCGCGAGCGGCGCCGTCGCGACGCGTCCCGCCCTGCGGCGGCGGGTCAGCGACTTCGTGCTCTCGCGGCAGCGCGCCTGGGGCTCGCCGATCCCGGTCGTCCACTGCGACGCCTGCGGCATCGTGCCGGTGCCGATCGAGGAGCTGCCCGTCCGCCTGCCGGAGGACCTCGCCGCCGCCGGTCCCGGGCGGCCGCTGGCCGAGCACCCCGACTTCCCCCGCTGCGAGTGCCCGAAATGCGGCGGCCCCGCCCGGCGCGACACCGACACGATGGACTGCCACTCCGACGCGCTCTGGGTCTGGATGGCTCCCTGCGTGCCGCCCGAGGAGCGCGGCGCCGGCGTCTTCGGCAATCGCGAGCTGAAGCGCTGGCTGCCCGCCGATTTAGTCGTCTACGGCGCCGACCTCGGTGACGTGCTCTACGACCTGCGGGTCGGCACCAAGGCGCTGCGCGACGCCGGCATGCTGCCGGAGCTGCCCGACGGCGAGCCCTTCGACGGCGTGCTGATGCACGAGATGGTTCGCATGGACGGGCGCAAGATGAGCAAGCACCTCGGCAACGTCGTCGACCCCGACCGGCTCGTCGCCGACTACGGGGCCGACACGCTGCGGATGGCCGCCCTCTTCGCCGCGGCTCCCGCCCGCCCGGTGAGCTGGACGGAGCAGCCGCTGCGCCAGTGCCACGAGTTCCTCAACCGGGCCTGGAGCGAGTGCCTGCGCTGGCGGCCGCTCTGCCTGGAGGTCCCGCCGGGGGCCGGGATCGAGACCGGCGATCCTCACCGCGACCGGCTCGAGCGCTGGTGCAGCGCCGCGACCCGGAAAGTGACCGTCTGCATCGAGACGGCCGAGATGCACCGCGCCGCGCGCGACGTGATGTTCCTCTTCGACCGCCTCGTCCGCTTCGAGCAGGGGGTCATCGCCTCGCGCGGGGAGATGGGGGAGGCCGACAAGGAGGCGCTCGTCCACGGCATCCGCCTCTTCCTGACGCTGCTGGCCCCGCTCGCTCCCCACATCGCGGAGGAGCTCTGGGCCCAGCTCGGCGGCAGCGAGATGCTCGCCGCATCGCCTTGGCCGGTGCTCGACGACGCTGCGGGGTAGGGCGTGGCGCGCAACATGTTCGAGAAGATCTGGGATGCCCACCAGGTCGCCGAGGGTCTGCTCTACATCGACCTGCACATGCTGCACGAGGTGACCTCGCCGCAGGCCTTCGAGTCGCTGCGGCTGGCCGAGCGGCGGGTGCGGCGACCGGATCGCACCCTGGCGACCGTCGACCACAACGTGCCGACCGACGCGCCCGCCGCGATCGCCGAGATTCGCGACCCGCTGGCGCGCGTGCAGGTCGAGACGCTCGAGCGCAACTGCCGCGACTTCGGCGTGCCGCTCTACTCGCTCGGTTCGCCGCGGCAGGGGATCGTGCACGTGATCGGCCCCGAGCTGGGGATCACCCAGCCCGGGATGACGATCGTCTGCGGCGACTCGCACACCGCCACCCACGGCGCCTTCGGGGCGCTCGCCTTCGGCATCGGCACGAGCGAGGTCGCCCACGTGCTCGCCACGCAGACCCTGCGCCAGGCCAAGCCGCGCTCGATGCGCGTCCGCTACGAGGGCGAGCTGGGCCACGGCGTGACCGCCAAGGACCTGATCCTCGGCACGATCGGGCGGATCGGCGTCGACGGCGGCGCCGGTCACGCGATCGAGTACGCCGGGACGGCGGTGCGAGGGCTCTCGATGGAGGGGCGGATGACCGTCTGCAACATGACGATCGAGGGCGGCGGCCGGGCCGGCATGGTCGCGCCCGACGACGTCGCCTTCGAGTGGATCGAGCGCCGCCCGGGCGCGCCGGACCCGCTGCCGCTCGAGGAGTGGCGCGGGCTGGCCGGCGATCCCGGGGCGAGCTTCGACAGGGAGGTCGTCATCGACGCCGCCGAGCTCGCTCCCCAGGTCACCTGGGGGACGACGCCGGGCATGGTCGCCGACGTCACCGGGGCGGTGCCCGAGCCGCGCGGGGAGGCCGAGCAGCGGGCGCTCGAGTACATGGCGCTCGCGCCGGGCACGCCGATCGAGGAGATCCGGCTCGACCGGGTCTTCATCGGCTCCTGCACCAACTCGCGGATCGGCGACCTGCGCGAAGCGGCGGCGGCGATCGAGGGCCGCCGCGTCGCCTCCTCGGTCAAGGCGCTGGTCGTGCCGGGCTCGCAGCGGGTCAAGGCCGAAGCCGAGGCCGAGGGCCTCGACCGCGTCTTCCGCGCCGCCGGCTTCGAGTGGCGCTCGGCCGGCTGCTCGATGTGCGTCGGCCTCAACGCCGACGTCGCCGCCCCCGGCGAGCGCGTCGCCTCGACATCGAACCGCAACTTCGAGGGCCGCCAGGGCCGCGGCGCCCGCACCCACCTGGTCAGCCCGCGGATGGCCGCCGCCGCAGCCGTCGCCGGTCGCTTCGTCGACGTCAGGGGCTGGGAGCCGGCCGCGACTCGACCATAGGTATCGCCCCATGGTTCCACAGTGTGAATCTTCCGCGACAGTGCTACTTGTTTGTTTACTTCTATACGCGCGTAGAGAGGAGAGGGAAAAGCCTTCTTCCCGCATTGCCAGACAGCCACCAATGGCGGACATGAAGATGTAGAGTAGGATCGCCGAAACAGCAGTGACCGCTCACCGTTGTTAAGTCTGTATAGATCCACTGTTCACTTCCTTGGCATAGCGCCGATCGATTACCTACCGAGCTTGAGACTCAGTGGTGCCATCAGTGGATTATGGAGAATCCCCACAACCTGATCCGAGGCCAAGTTGGGTGGGTGTAGCAACGGCTCTACCAAGGTTTCGAGGTCGCCATAAATGCACTAGGTGATAATGAGCACAGACTAAAGGCTGCAATAGGGATCTTGAATTTTCTTAATGGTTTACTCGGGCCACCGACGGGCTGGAGGTTTGGTACTAGCATCGTAAAGCGATGCTTTATCAAGATTGTACTTCAGTCTAACAGACTTATAAATAAATTTTCCTACACCGGCACATACAGTGTTTTTCGGCAACCGTATCTTTTCGAATGCAACTTCAGCCAAAATATAGACTGATGTGCCGATATATCGGGCAGGCGTTCGTAAAATTCGCGGTCTACTACACGAACCAGCCTCCGTGTAGATCACCAAGGTGTGTGGCTTTTTTATCGAGGCCACTCGCCACGGCAAAGTCCGAATTGTCACCTTATGCTTAGCAAAAGCACCTACCTCCGTTCGCTGTAGCTGTACATTAGCGGAATCCGAACCGCATCCTACGCCAAACAACAGCAAACAAAACAGAACACCGACATGGGCCCTTACCTGTCTCACCTAATTTCCTGTCGTACTTAGGTGCAGTGAGTACATTCCAGGGGCGTGCAAAATACCTGGAACGGCTTTCAAGCTCAATCGCTTTGGGTGAAGAAGCGGTGTAACGTCAGAAACAACCTGGGAGGTCCCTCTGGCCGATACCACCCCAATTGCCGCGTGCGTTCGTCGGTTCCATACTGGCGACCCGCTATCGCCAGATTGGACCGGATGGGTGAATTTAACTCTATACGCTCCACCCCTAAATAGCAATCCGGTGTCATACTCCACGAATATCTCAATTGCTCGACCTACAACGGGGCCACAGGATACCATCTTAGAGCGGGCTCCGAGTAACAAACTTCATTGCCATTCTTAGCCTTAGTTGCGGCGCCGTATGGGACCAAGTTTCCATGCGATCCATTGATACCATGAGGAATAATACCACTTGCTTTTACCCGAGCGGCCAAACCATCAGTTGAATTTTTGGGGTCTCCACGGCTTCCCGTGGTTCGTTTCTCTGATTCATGAGAAGGGGAGATCGATCTCAATCCCCCCACAGCAGAGGTAGATCAAGGCGATCAGCGGTGCTGCGGAGTGAAACCCGAAGGAGCGGCGGCGGCGATCGAGGGCCGCCGCGTCGCCTCCTCGGTCAAGGCGCTGGTCGTGCCGGGCTCGCGGTGGGTCAAGGCCGAAGCCGAGGCCGAGGGCCTCGACTGGATCTTCCGCGCCGCCGGCTTCGAGTGGCGCTCGGCCGGCTGCTCGATGTGCGTCGGCCTCAACGCCGACGTCGCCGCCCCCGGCGAGCGCGTCGCCTCGACCTCGAACCGCAACTTCGAGGGCCGC
Source organism: Chloroflexota bacterium (assembly GCA_050258095.1). Taxonomy (GTDB): domain Bacteria; phylum Actinomycetota; class Thermoleophilia; order Solirubrobacterales; family 70-9; genus VRUE01. The sequence continues at coordinate 12,187 of JBLMYD010000083.1, read as the reverse complement.
CAGGGCCGCGGCGCCCGCACCCACCTGGTCAGCCCGCGGATGGCCGCCGCCGCAGCCGTCGCCGGTCGCTTCGTCGACGTCAGGGGCTGGGGACAGGCGGGCCGCTAGCCACGCAGATAGCCTCAGAGAGTCGAATCCCCCGGCGAGGGCCGTCACGCGCGGCTGAGATCAGCTTGACCTACTACGTCACCACCCCGATCTACTACGTCAACGCCGAGCCGCATCTCGGCCATGCCTACTCGACCCTGGCCGCCGACGTGCTCGCCCGGCACATGCGCCAGCGCGGCGAGGACGTCTTCTTCCTCACCGGCACTGACGAGCACGGCGAGCCGATCGAGAGCGCGGCCGAGCGCGAGGGGATCTCGCCGCAGGAGCTGGCCGACCGCAACGCGGAGAAGTTCCAGCAGCTGATGCCGATCATCGACGCGACCAACGACTTCTTCATCCGCACCTCCGACCCGCGCCACAAGGAACGCGTCGCCGAGATCATGCAGCGCGTCTACGACAACGGCTGGGTGACGAAGGGGACCTACGAGGGCTGGTACTGCCCGCGCTGCGCCGACTTCAAGACCGAGCGCGAGCTGGGGCCGGGGCAGACCTGCCCGATCCACGAGATCGCGCTCGAGCGCGAGCGCGAGGAGAACTGGTTCTTCCGCCTCTCGGCCTTCCAGGCCCAGCTCGAAGGGCTCTACGAGGAGCGGCCCGACTTCGTCGTCCCCGAGTTCCGCCGCAACGAGGCGGTCGCCTTCATCGAGCAGGGGCTGGAGGACGTCTCGCTCTCGCGGCCGAAGCTGAAATGGGGGATGCAGCTGCCCTGGGACCCCGGCCAGCGCATGTACGTCTGGTTCGACGCGCTGCTCAACTACGTCACCGCGCTCGGCTTCGCCCGCGAGGGCGAGGATCTGACCGGCCGCTTCTGGCCCGCCGACCTGCACGTGATGGCGAAGGACATCCTCAAGTTCCACGCTGTGATCTGGCCCGCCCTGCTCTGGGCCGCCGACCTCGAGCCGCCGCGGCGGATGGCGATCCACGGCTACCTGCTGATGGGCGAGAAGAAGATGTCGAAGTCGCTCGGCAACGTGCTCGACCCCTTCGCGGCGATCGAGCGCTTCGGCGCCGACGCATTGCGCTTCTACTGCTTCCGCGAGGTCAGCTTCGGCCAGGACGGCTCGATCTCGACGGCGGGCTTCGAGGCCCGCTACGAGACCGAGCTGGCCAACGACTTCGGCAACCTCGCCAGCCGCATCCTGGCGATGGTCGACCGCTACCGCGACGGCGTCGTGCCGATCGCCGCGGTCGACGCCGTGCTCGCCGAGGACTTCGAAGGCGTCGTGCCGCGCTTCAGCGAGCTGCTCGACCGCGCCGAGCTGACCCAGGCCCTGGAGGAGTCCTGGAAGCTGGTGCGCCGGCTCAACCGCTACGTCGAGGAGACGCGGCCCTGGGAGCTGGCCAAGGACGAGGCCGACCCCGAGCGCCTCGACGAAGTCCTCTACAACCTCTGCGAGGGACTGCGGGTGGCGACCCTGCTGCTCGTCCCCTATCTGCCGCAGACGGCGGACCGCCTGCTCGGCACGCTCGGCGAGGCCTCCCGCGCGCTCGCCGAGCTCGGCTCGCGCCCCGGCGGCCAGTCCGTCGAGCGCGTACCGCCGCTCTTCCCGAAGATCGAGGCGCCTGCGGCGTAAGAGGACCCGCGCCGCTCCACTGGAACCCGCTCCCTCCGGTCGCTCACAAGTTCCGGTGGACCGGCGCGGGTCCTCTAGCGTCCAAGGGGGAGGGCTCTGGCGTGTTGCGCTGCTCGCAGAAGCGGCAGGCCGAAGTGGCGCTCAATGGCTGCCAGCAGCGAGTAGTGGTTGTAGGTCGCGGTGAGGCGCTTGGCTCGTTGCCGGCCGGGATGGGCGATCACGGTGAAGACGTGGCCGCCGCCGCCCGCGTTGCTTCTGCCCTCGTCGAAGGCGACGATCAGGGTGCCGTCGCGGCCGAGCTTGCGCATGATCCGGGGGACGAGCTTCGACAGGTGGCGGTCGGCCGTGGCGAGGTTGCAGTTGTGAGCCGAGTAGCAGAGGTCGGGGCCGATCCAGGCGAAGGCGGGCAGCGAGCGGCGCTTCAAGTCGGTGCGAAGCCTGCGCGTGGGGACGACGTTGGCGCAACGGTGGGGATTGGCTGCGATCGAGGGGAAGTACATGAACGGATCATGTCGCTTCACGTAGCCGCCGGCCTGCGCGCCGCCGAAGCAGGGACGCGGCATCCCTTCCATGTAGGCGCGCCAGGAGACGCCCGCGCGGGACAGCTGCAGGGCGAGGTTCGAGCCGTGCGCGGAGCACTCCGTGCAGTCGTCGGCGATGCCGAAGGTCGAGCCGCCGAGCATGGCCAGGTAGTTGGGCAGCGAGGGGTGGGCGACGGCGTGGTAGCGGGCGATCAGCGTCTCGCGTCGCGCCAGCCGGTTCAGGTATGGGGCTTCGGGGCTGCCGGCGACTTCGCCGTACTCGTGGTTCTCGAGCACGATCAGGACGACGCGGGAGGTGGGCGGGTGCCCTCGCCTGGCGCCGGCGACGCTGCCCGCGGCGCCTGCCAGGATCGCGAGGAGCAGGAGGATCGCTGCCGGCCACGGCCTGATCGCCATCCGGCCAAGGATAGGCTGGGGATCAACGCATGATCGACTCCCACACCCATCTCTTCCTCTGCGAGCGGCCCGAGGCCGAGGTGGTCGCCGCTGCGCTCGAGGCGGGCGTCGAGCGGATGCTCAACGTCGGCCTCGACGCCGAGTCCAACGGGCTGGCGATCGCCGCCGCCGAGCGCCACGAGGGCGTCTTCGCCACCGCCGGTTGCCACCCGACCGAGGCGGCCGGCTTCGACGACACCCGCGCCGAGGCGATCGCGCGCCTCGCCGACGGCAACGAGAAGGTGCGGGCGATCGGCGAGACCGGCATCGACTACTACCGCGAAACGGCGAGCCGCGCCGATCAGCGCCGCGCCTTCGAGGCCCAGATCGAGATCGCCCGCGACCGCGACCTGCCGGTCGTGATCCACGCCCGCGACCCCGACGGCGAGACCGGCGCCGTCGACGACGTCTTCGAGATCCTCGATGCGCACGGCGACGGCGTCCGCGCGATCCTCCACTGCTTCGCCGCGCCCTGGCGCACCCAGGACGCGATCGACCGCGGCTGGCACTGCTCCTTCTCCGGCGTCGTCACCTTTCCAAGCGCCGAAGAGCTGCGCGAGGCGGCGGCGCAGCTGCCCGACGAGCTCGTCCTGGTCGAGACCGACGCCCCCTACCTGGCGCCGCAGCCGATCCGCGGCAAGACCAACGAGCCGGCGCACGTCGTCTCGACCGCCGAGGTCGTCGCCGAGGTTCGCGGCGTCTCCTACGCCGAGCTGGAGCGGACGGTGGAGGCGAACGCGCGGGCGCTGTTCGGCTGGTAGGCATGGTCCGCCTCGGGCAGAACTTCCTGTCCGACCCCAACCTGCTTGACGCGATCGTGCGCGACGCCGAGCTGGGCCCGAGCGACGTCGTCCTCGAGGTCGGCGCCGGCGAAGGGGTGCTGAGCGAGCGCCTGCTCGCCGCCGCCCGCCACGTCCACGCGGTCGAGCTCGACCGCGGCCTGGAGCCGGCGCTGGCCCGGCTCGCCGCCCGGCCGAACATGAGCCTGCACTGGGGCGACGCGATGGAGGTCGACCTGACCGCGCTCGACCCGGCGCCGACCGCCGTCGTCTCCAACCTGCCCTACGCGGTGGCGACGCCGGTGCTCCTGCGCACGATCGCCGAGCTGCCTTCGGTCGAGCGCTGGACGGTGATGGTGCAGCGCGAGATCGCCGATCGCCTGCGCGCCGCTCCCGGCAGCCGCACCTACGGCTCACCCAGCGTGCTCGTCCAGCTCGCCTGCGAGGCGAGGCTGCTGCGCACCGTCGACCCGGCCGTCTTCCGTCCCCGGCCGCGGGTCGAGTCGGCGATCCTCGCCCTGCGCCGCACCGGCCCCGGCGCCGACGCGGCGACCCGCGAGCTGGTCCGCGCCGCCTTCGCCCACCGCCGCAAGTCGCTCGCCCGCTCGCTCGAGCACGTCCGGCCCGGCTCGCTGGCCCCGGCGCGCGCCGCTCTGCGCGAACTCGACCTGGCTGAGGACATCCGCGCCGAGCAGCTCTCTCCCCGGGAGTTCCGAGCGTTGGCGAGAGGCCTGTCCCGGTAGGGGTGGAACGTCTTGTACTTTTTCGCCAACCCCGCCCACGGTAGACCATTTCCGCTCCACCGAAAAAGTTAAGTGGAACCCCTACCGGGACAGGCCTCCTTGCGGCTCTCCGCTCCAGCCAAGCTCAACCTCTGCCTCTACCTCGGGCCGCGCCGCGAGGACGGCCTGCACGAGCTCTGCTCGCTGTTCGAGCCGCTGGCGCTCGCCGACGCGATCGCGGTGGAGGAGGCCGAGCGCGACGAGGTCGTCTGCCCCGGGGTAGAGGGCGAGAACCTGGCGGCGCGGGCGCTCGCCGCGCTGCGCGAGCGCGGCTGGGGGGCTCCGCCCCTGCGCATCGAGATCGAGAAGCGGATCCCGGTCGCCGCCGGGCTCGGCGGCGGCAGCGCCGACGCCGCCGCGGTGCTGCGCCTGGCGGCCGGCCGTGGCGACCTCTTGTCGCATAGCGGCAAAAGCTCGCCACAGCCGGACCTCGAGGCGCTTGCGGCGGAGTTGGGCGCCGACGTGCCCTCGCAGCTGCGCCCGTCCCTGGCGCTCGTCCAGGGCGTGGGGGAGCGGGTCGAGCGTCTGCCGGACCCGGCGCCGCACGCCGTCGTCCTCTTGCCCGGAGGCGGTGGCCTCGGCACCGCTGAGGTCTTCGCCGAGGCCGACCGGCTCGGCCTCGGTCGCCCGGCGGCGGAGCTCGGCGGGCCGGCGGAGCGGTTGCGCGCGGTTGCCGGCACCGGCGCCTCGCCGCTCTCCTACCCCGAGCTGCTGGTCAATGACCTCGAGCCGGCGGCGCGCTCGCTGCGCCCCGAGATCGGCGCTGCGCTCGACGCCCTGCGTGCCGCCGGCGCCGCCCGGGCGCTGCTCACCGGCTCGGGGCCGACCGCCTTCGGCCTCTTCGAGAGCCTTGCCGCGGCCCGCGCCGCCGCCGCCGAGCTCGACCGCGACGACGCGATCGTCTGCGAGGCTGGGGGCGGGCGATGAGGTTGCCGGGGGAGGAGGGAGGCAGGCGCAAACGCGTGCTGACGGCCGCGATCGCCGCCGCGGTGATCGCCGGCTACTACTTCCTCAGCCGCGAGCTGGGCAGCATCGACCTGCAGAACCTGCTCGAAGAGCTGTCCGAAACGCTGGGCGCCTGGACCTACCTGATCGTCGGCGTCTTCGCCTTCGCCGAGACCGGCGCCTTCGTCGGCCTCGTCGTCCCCGGCGAGACCGTGATGCTGCTCGGCGGCGCCGTCGCCGGCCAGGGGGCGATCAGCATCTACCTGCTGATCGGGATCGCCTGGTTCGCCGCCTGGCTCGGCGACACGACGAGCTTCTTCATCGGCCGCCGCCTCGGCCGCGACTTCGTCCTCCAGCACGGGCCGCGCTTCGGCATCGGCCACGAGCGCTTCGAACGGGTCGAGAACTACTTCTCCCGCCACGGCGGCAAGACGATCTTCATCGGCCGCTTCGTCAGCCTCGTGCGCGCCTTCGCGCCCTTCATCGCCGGCAGCTCCGGCATGCGCTACCGCGCTTTCGTTCCCTACAGCGTCCTCGGCACCGGGCTCTGGGCGAGCGCCCACATCCTGATCGGCTACGTCTTCTCGCGCAGCATCGAGAACGCCGCCAAATACGCCGGGCGCGGCGCCTTCCTGCTGGGGACGACGATCGTCGTCGTCGTCGCGGCCGTCGTCCTCTACCGGCGGCTGCGGGAGGCCGAGAACCGGCGCCGGGCAGTCGCCTGGATGGAGCGTCACGCCGCGACGCGCTGGATCGTGCTCCTCGCCCGCCGCTTCCGCCCGCAGCTTCGCTTCCTCTGGCAGCGGGTAACGCCGGGCGGCACCTTCGGCCTCGAGTTCACCTCGCTGATGGCGGTGCTCGCCGTCGCCGGCTTCGTCCTCGTCTCCTACACGGTCGTGCTCTCCGCTAACCCCGGCCCGACGCCCGGCGACCAGACGGCGATCGAAGTGGTCGAACGGCTACAGGTCGGCTGGCTCACCGACATCGCCCGCGTCGTCACCGCCCTGGGCTCGTCCGTCGTCGTCGGCTCGCTCGCCTTCGTCTCCGCCGCGCTGCTCGTCGCCCGCCGGCGCTGGGCCGAGCTCGGCGTCCTGGTCGCCGGCATAGTGACGATCTTCCTCGGCGCCCACGAGCTCAAGGACCTGGTCGAACGCCCCCGCCCGGAAGGGGGACTCGTCGACGCGTCGGGCTTCTCCTTCCCCAGCGGCCACGCCGCCCACTCGACCTTCTACGTCTGGCTGGCGGTGACGATCGTGATACGGCTGCGGCCGGGGATGGCGCGTGGCGCTGCGGTCGTCGCCGCGGGCATCGCCATCACCGCCCTGGTCGGACTCTCGCGCGTCTACCTCGGCGTTCACTACCTCAGCGACGTCAGCGGCGGCTGGGCGCTGGGCGCGGCAGCCTTCGCACTTTCGGCCGCCGTCGCCCTCGTCATCACGACGGTGCGCCAGAATGGTCGTCGTGGTGTTGCCACTCGCGCTGCAGAGGATCGACCATGAGTACCTGCTCTTCGCTGCGACCGGCCTCGTCTGCCTTGCCGCCTTCGTCGGCCTGATCCTGGTCCCGGCGGTCAGCTCCTACGGCCGCCTCTGGGAGAAGGCCGCCGCCGGAATCATCTCGCTCTTCGTCCTCGCGGCGCTGATCGTCGTCGGCGTCGTCATCGGCCTCGCGATCGTCATCAACTACAACACGATCGTCGAATTCCTGCACGTCAAGTAGGCGCCGGGATAATGGGCGGATGCCGGCGGCATCCAAAGGCGGGAAGGCGCCTGCCAAGGCGCAGGACCTGGGGACCCTCGAGGCGATCTCGGAGGCGGTCGAGTCGGGCGCCGGGCTGCCCGCGGTGGCGCGGGCGGCGGCGCGCGCGCTCGACGCCAGCGTCGTCCTGATCGACCGCTCCAGCGCCGTGCTGGCCGTCGCCGGCGCCTCGCCCGACCAGGAGCGCAAGCTGATCGCCGGGGGGGACGAGGTGACCCGGGTCGAGCTGCGCGTCGCCGACAGCGTCGTCGGCGAGCTGCGCTACCGCAGCCCGGCGCCGCCCGACGCGACGATGGCGCGCATGGTGACGACGCTGCTGGCGCTCGAGCTGGAGCGCGCCCGCTCGCCCGAGTGGGAGAGCGAGGAGGTGGCGGGCGCCTTCGTCGCCGCCGTCCTCGCCCGCGAGGTGACCGACCGGGGCGACATCGTCGCTCGTGCCGCCGAGCTCGGCGCCGACCTCGAGCGCGGTGCCGGCGTGCTGATCCTGCGCGCGGGGCCGCGGGCCGCGCAGACGGGCGAGTGGCGGGCCCGCGTCCTCACTTTGACGCAGCGGGCGCTGCGCTCGCTCGCCCCCGGCTCGCTCGCCAGCTCGAGCGGCGAGGAGGCCGCCGAGGTGGCGGCGATCGTCCCCGCCGAGGACGACGCCCGCGTCGAGCGCGCCGCGGCGGGTCTCTCGCGCGAGCTCGAGGACGGCCTCGCCGGCTTCCACCTGACGATCGGGCGCAGCCGCCACGCCGCCGACCCGGTCGACCTCTACCGGGCGGGCAACGAGGCGCGCCTCGCCGTCAACGTCGGCGAGGCCGAGGGCCGCTCGCCGCTCGCCTTCGAGGACACCGGCTCCTACCGCCTGCTGCTGCCGGCGATGAGCGAGGACCCGCGCGAGCTGGAGCGCTTCTACGCCGAGACGATCGCGCCGCTCTCCGCCTACGACGAGCAGTACGAGACCGAGCTGGTCGCCACCGTCGAGGCCTACCTCGACAACGACGGCAACGTCGCCGCGACGGCCAAACAGCTCTTCACCCACCGGCACACGATCCGCTACCGGCTCGAGCGCGTGCGCGAGCTCTGCGGCCACGACGTCTCCGCCACCGAGGGCCGCGAGAAGCTCGGCCTCGGCCTGAAAACGATGCGCGTCCTCGGCATCGCCTCGCCGCGCGGCCCGGCGATGGAGCCGGGCGCGGAAGCTGGCAAGGTGCCGCGCGGGGGGGAGGAGTAGCTCCGGGGAGAGGATTCGAACCCCTTCTTCCAAGACCAAAACTTGGCGTGCTCAGCCGATTACACCACCCCGGATCGGTACCGACCATACCGGTCCGCAATGGCGAAACGTTCTGTCTGACGTACGAACTAGTGTTCGTCTCGTGCCACGGTACGACGAGACGAAAGCACGGGCAGCCGTCGCAGTTTCTCGCTCCTACAGCGAGGTTCTGCGCCGTCTTGGCATGCGTCCGGCCGGCGGCAACCACAGCCTGCTTCGCAAATACGTCGACGAGGTCTGGCGGATTCCGACCGATCACTTCGATGCGGGCGGTGCGTCGATGCGCAACCTCCATAAGCCGCCGATCCCACTCGAGGAGGTGCTCGTCGTCGGTTCGACCTACTCGCGCGGCAAGCTCAAGGAGCGTCTTTTCGAGGCGGGTCTCAAGGAGCGTCGATGCGAGCAATGCGGTCAAGACGAATCGTGGAGGGGCCGCTCGATGTCCTTGATTCTCGATCACATCAATGGCGTTCCAGACGACAATCGGATTGAGAACCTTCAGGTCGTCTGTCCTAACTGTGCCGCGACACTCGATACGCATTGCGGACGGAAAAACCGGCGCGAGCCAGTCAGACGACCCTGCAAGAGATGCGGCAAGGAGTTCACGGCGAAGTACCGGACGCACAAGTACTGCTCGCGTTCCTGCGGTGTTCGGTGGGATCGAGCCCGCCTCCGAGGTCTGCCACACCCGAGTGAACGGAAGGTGGCGAGGCCGCCCTACGAGCAGCTGCTCGAGGAGATCGAGGCGACGAGCTACCTTGCGGTCGGTCGCAAGTGCGGCGTCTCCGACAACGCGGTGCGCAAGTGGGTGCGCTTCTACGAGCGTCAGCGCGAGCGGGAGGCGGCCGAACTGGAGGCTGCCGGCGGTCGCTGAACACGTCCGCGGGGCAACTTAGTGTCGCCGGCATGGAGATGAGCGCAGCGCAGATGGATCCGGAGGTGCGCGAGGGGCTGAAGCGGGCCTGGAAGGAGCTGATGACGATCGGCGTGCTGGCGATCGTCGTCGGCTGCGTCGCGATCGTCGTGCCCGCGGTGGCTGCCGTCGGGACGGCGATCTTCATCGGCTGCATCCTCGTCGTCGCGGGCATGTTCCTCGTCGCCGCGGCCTTCATGGCGCCCTCGCTGGGCAGCCTGATCGTGCGCCTGCTCTGGGCGCTGCTGACCGTGGTAGCCGGCGTCTGGCTGCTGGCCGAACCGCATCACGGCGCGGTCAGCCTCACCCTGCTGCTCGGCATCTACTTCCTGCTCATGGGCATCACGCGGATCGCCGTCGCCGTCGCCGGGCATGGGCAGCGGGGAGCCGGCCTCGTCGGCCTCAGCGGCGTCGCCGGCCTGATCGTCGGCGTTCTCGTCCTCGCCAAGTTCCCCAGCAGCGCCGACTGGGCGATCGGCCTCCTCGTCGGCATCGACCTCATCTTCGCCGGCTGGACCCTCACATCCGTAGCAATGGTCGGCCGGGACCTGTCCCACGAGAGCAATTGACCAAAGGTCTGGCGCGGCGGGTCCGTCGTGGGCAGGGTGCCCCTCGTCCCGACAAGTGCCTCGCCAATTGGCGAGGCACTTTGAGTATCCGCCGGTCCGAGGGGCACCCTGCCCACGCCACCCGACGCGAGAGACCACGCCAAGAGCTGACTGAGCAAGAGGAGCTGACTGACCAAGGGCTCTGGCGCGGCGGGTCCTGTCACGGATTTGGTGCCACCAGCCCTGCGGTAGCTGAAGCTTCCTCGGGCTGGTCCCCCAAATCCGCGCCACCCGCCGCGAGGAGCCGTTGCAGCTGACTGCGTCTCTCGGGCGGGTGGCACGGCGGCCGGGGGTCCCCCATAGCGCAGGGGGCGCGAAGCGCACCCGAGCACATGGGGGAAAGCCGCCGTGACAGGACCCGCCCGCCTAAAGCTTCAAGCTGTTGGCTGACGGGGCCGGGATACGATTCCCCGGTGGAATCTCCCTTGGTTCTCGTCATGGCGGCTGGCGAGGGAACGCGCATGCGTTCCAGCCTGCCGAAGATGCTTCATCCGGTCTGCGGCCGCCCGATGGTCGCCTGGCCGATCCTCGCCGCGCGCGAGGCGACGGGCGCCGAGTGGGTCGTGACGATCGACTCGCCGAGCGAGAACAGCGTGCCCGGCCTGCCCGACAAGGTCCGCATCGTCACCCAGCCGCAGCCCGACGGCACCGGCGGCGCGGTGCGCGCGGCGCTGCCGCTGATCGAGGAGGCCGAGACCGTGCTCGTCCTCTCCGGCGACGTGCCGCTGATCTCGGCCGAGACGATCTCCGGCCTGCTCGAGGCGCACGCGGCCTCGGGCGCGGCGGCGACGATGCTGACGATCGAGCTCGAGGATCCGGGCTCCTACGGCCGCGTCGTCCGCACCGGGTCGGGCGAGGTCGAGCGGGTGGTCGAGGCGAAGACCGCCGGCGACGCCACTCCCGAGCAGTTGGCGATCTGCGAGATCAACGCCGGCACCTACGCCTTCCAGGCCGCGCCGCTGGCGGCGGCCCTCGCCGGGCTCTCCAACGACAACGCCCAGGGCGAGTACTACCTGCCCGACGTGCTGCCGGCCCTGCGCGAGGCCGGCCACTCGGTCGCCGCCCACCTCACCGACGACCTCGCCGTGACGATGGGGATCAACACCCGCGCTGACCTCGCCGCGGTCGAGGCCGAGGGGCGCCGCCGCATCCTCGAGCGGCACATGCTCGCCGGCGTCACCGTCGTCGACCCGGCCTCGACCTGGATCGACGTCGACGTCGAGATCGCCGCCGACGCCCGGATCGAGCCCGGCACCAGCCTGCGCGGCCGCACCGCGGTTGGCGCCGGCGCGACCGTCGGCCCGCTCAGCACCGTGATCGACTCGCGGCTGGGGGAGGGCGCCACGATCCTGCACTCCTACCTGGTCGAGTGCGAGGTCGGCGCCGGCGCCCGGGTCGGCCCCTTCGCCTACCTGCGCCCCGACGCGCAGCTGGCGCCGGGCGCCAAGGCCGGCACCTTCGTCGAGGTCAAGAACTCGCGCATCGGCGAGGGCGCCAAGGTGCCCCACCTCGCCTACGTCGGCGACGCCGAGATCGGCGCCGGCAGCAACCTCGGCGCCGGCACGATCACGGCCAACTACGACGGTTTCCGCAAGAACCGGACTTCGATCGGCGAGAACGTCCGCATCGGCGTTGACACGATGCTGATCGCGCCTGTACAAGTCGGCGACGGCGCCTACACTGGCGCCGGAGCGGTGATCAAGAGCGACGTGCCGGAGGGTGCGCTCGCGGTGAGCGAGAACGAGCAGCGCAACATCGAGGGATACGCCGACCGCAAGGCGGCGGAGATGGAAGAGGAGCGGTAGAACCGTGAGCACGATCGAGCAGCGCCCCGAGGCGACGGCCGCAGCGGCGACCGCCATCCCGCACGACTACTCGAAGCGCCTGATGGTCTTCGGCGGCCGCAGCTCGATGGAGCTGGCGGCCAAGGTCGCCGGCAAGCTCGACCTCGACCTCGGCCAGGCGACGCTGAAGACCTTCGCCAACGGCGAGGTCTACTGCCGCTACGAGGAGTCGATCCGCGGCGCCGACGTCTTCATCGTCCAGTCGACCAGCGCCAACGAGCAGACCGAGATGACGCCCAACGACGCCCTGATCGAGCTGCTGACGATGATCGACGCCGCCCAGGGCGCCTCCGCGCACCGGATCATCGCCGTGATGCCCTGGTACGGCTACGCCCGCCAGGACAAGAAGTCGGCGCCGCGTGAGCCGATCTCAGCCCGCATCGTCGCCAAGTGCCTGGAGGGCGTCGGCGTCGACCGCGTGCTCACCATGGACCTGCACGCGGGCCAGGTGCAGGGCTTCTTCCACGTCCCGGTCGACCACATGACGGCGATGCCGATGCTGACCCAGTGGTTCGCCGACCAGTACCCGGCGGAGGACCTGGTGATCGTCTCGCCCGACGCGGGCCGGGTGAAGACCGCGCGCAACTTCGCGCGGCGGATCGGCACGCACTGGGCGGTGATGGAGAAGGAGCGCCCCGCCCAGC
>JBLMYD010000082.1:0-22169 GCA_050258095.1 Chloroflexota bacterium | reverse complement strand
GCGCGCTATCGTCCCCGTTGGGCCAGGCGGCCCTCCTCTATCGAGCCGAGATCCGGCATAACCACTAGAAGAAAGGCAGCCAAATGCCCGGCACAGTCATCCTCGGAACAGCGCGCACGCCCTTCGGCAAGATGGGCGGAACCCTCTCCTCCCTCGAAGCCACCGACCTCGGCGGCCATGTGATCGAGGCTGCGCTGGAGCGCTCCGGCGTTGGCGCCGAGCAGGTCCAGCAGGTCATCTTCGGCCAGGTCCTGCAGGCCGGCCAGGGGCAGATCCCCTCGCGCCAGGCCCAGATCAAGGGCGGCATCCCCAAGGAGGTGCCCTCGGAGACGATCAACAAGGTCTGCGCCTCGGGCATGCGCTCGCTCGGCATCGCCGACATGGCGATTCGCGCCGGCGACACCGAGGTCGCCGTCACCGGCGGCATGGAGTCGATGAGTCGCGCCCCGCACCTGCTGCCGGGCGCCCGCTTCGGCTACCGCATGGGCCACGTCGAGACGATCGACGCGATGGTCCACGACGGCCTCACCAACCCCTTCACCGAAAAGCAGATGATCAACGAGGCGAGCGAGGTCTCCAACGAGCTGGAGATCACCCGCGCCGACATGGACCGCTTCGCCGAGCGCTCGCACCGGCTCGCCGCCGAGGCGACCGATGCCGGCCGCCTCGCCGAGGAGATCGCCGGCGTCACGGTCAAGTCGCGCAAGGGCGAGAACACGATCGAGGTCGACGAGGCGATCCGTCCCGAGACGACGGTCGAGACCCTGGCCGGGCTGCGCGCGATCGGCGGCGAGGACGCGACGCACACGGCCGGCAACGCGCCCGGCGTCAACGACGGCGCCGGCGCCGTGGTCGTCGCCTCCGCGGAGTGGGCCGAGAAGGAGGGCCGCACGCCGCTCGCCCGCGTCGTCTCCTACGGCACGGTCGCCGACGACTTCCCCTACCTGGCGAAAACTCCGGCCAACGCGGCGAAGCAGGCGCTGGAGAAGATCGGCAAGAGCCCCGAGGACGTCGACCTCTGGGAGATCAACGAGGCCTTCGCCTCGGTCGCCCTCAACTCGATGCGGATGCTCGGCGTCGACGAGGACAACGTCAACGTCAACGGCGGCGCGATCGCGCTCGGCCACCCGATCGGCGCTTCCGGCGCCCGCATCGTCGGCTCGCTCGTCCACGAGCTGGGCCGACGCGGCGGCGGCCTCGGCGTCGCGGCGATCTGCAGCGGCGGCGGCCAGGGCGACGCGATCGTGTTGGAGGTGGCCTCGCAGTAGCGCGGCCGCTGCAAACCGGCGCATCTCGGGGTCCTCGGTCGCTCGGATCGGGTCACGCACCAGTTAGTGCGCTCCCCTCACCTCGCTCCCTGCGTCCCCCGACCTGCTTGGTTTTCGCGGCCGTTCGAGGGACGCAATGAGCCGAGCCGCAGCTTTCTTCGACCTGGATAAGACCCTTATGGCGGGGTCTAGCGGGATGCAGTTCGCCCGCGTCGCGCGGCGGCACGGGCTCGTCCGCCGCCGTCAGCTGGCCGGCTGGGGCGTCGAGCACCTGCGCTACCGCCTGCGCGGCACGACCGACGAGCGCACCGCCGAGGTGCTGCGCGTCGCCCGCGAGCTGATCGCCGGCGTCCCCGCATCGAGCTTCGAACGGATGAACCCCGAGGTGATGGCGGCGATCCTGCCGCGCGTCTACCCGCAGATGCTCGACGAGGTCTACGCCCACCAGGACGCCGGCCGGCCGACCTTCATCGTCAGCGCCGCCGGCAGCGGCGTGGTCGAACCGCTCGCCGCCGTGCTCGGCATGGACGGCGGCGTCGGCACCCGCTACGAGGTCGGCGAGGACGGCGCCCTCACCGGCCGTTTCGACGGCCCCTTCGTCTACGGGCCGGGCAAGGTCGAGGCGCTCGAGCAGTTCGCCGCCGCGCACGACATCGACCTCGACGCCTCCTATGCCTACTCGGACTCGATCTCCGACCTGCCGATGCTGCGCGCCGTCGGCAACCCGGTGGTCGTCAACCCCGATCCGCCGCTGCTCGAGATCGCCCGCGAGGAGGGCTGGCAGACGCTGCGCTTCGAGCGCCTCGGCCGCCGCCTCGTCGCGATCGCCGTCACCCTGCTGGCGACGGTCGCCGGCTTCGGCGGCACCCGCATCGCCGCCCGCCGCAAGGCTCCGCCGCGGCGCTTCCCGCCCCGCCGCTGACGCGGGTGCAACGCGTTTGCCGCCTTATGGGCCGCAAACGCGTTGCACCAATGGAGGGGATGCGGAGCTCAGTCCTCCTGCGTCGCCGTTCGGTGCGGCATGTGGGGCTTGTGCGAGCGCAGGAACCGGATCACGGTCTCCGGGTCGCGGATCGATCCGCCCAGCGCCAGGACGAGGAAGCCGATCCCGGTCAGCAGCAGGGCGATCCCGATCACGATGCCGAAGATCGAGAGCCGGTCGGCCATGTAGCTGGCGTTGAGCGCGGTCGAGAGCGCCGTCTCGGTGACCCAGGTTTCGCGCGCCGCATTGTCGGCCGGCAGCCCGGTTTCGGCGTCGATGACGGCGAATTCTTCGTTGTCGGTGCCACCGCCCGCGGCCAGTTCGCCCTTCGGTGCGTTCGGCTTCGCTTCGTAGCGGCCCATTTCGGCGTAGACGTAGCCTCCCGTCGCCTCGAGGGCGTGGATCCGCATGTAAGAGGCGAAGCAGCGCGCGCTGTCGCCGGAGTCGATCGGCTTTTCGGCGACGTCGCAGCTGGGCAGTTCGGTGCTCGCCGGCAGGCCGGCTTCCTTCGCCTCGGCTGCGATTGCCGACGGCGACATGTCGGGCGTGCCGACGATGCTCTGTCGTTCCAGTTCGGTCGTGACCGTATTCCGGCCATTGGCCCCCAACACGATCGCGGCGACGCCGAACGCGACCAGCACGATTCCGGCGACGATTCCTCCGATCTCCAATCCCTTGCGCATTGAGCCTCCTCTTGTTCGCTTGTCTGTTGTCCGCTCGGCAGGGAACCGAACGGCGGCGAACGGTTTCATGCGCAGACAGCTGTCGCCACCGGTGATTGCCGCGGATCGGCCCCGGTGAACCCCGCCGCCCGCGACCGTAGAAACCACTGACTTAAACTCCGCCAATGGCCGTCGAGCCCGGTGCCAAGCCAAAGCCCGCGGAGCGCGAGGCGGAGTTCACGACGATGTCGGGACAGCCGATCGCGCCGCTGTACGGGCCCGAGCAGGCGCCCGCCGATCCAGAGGAGACGATCGGCGCCCCCGGCGAGTACCCGTTCACGCGCGGCCCCTACGAGTCGATGTACCGGGGGCGGCTCTGGACGATGCGCCAGTTCGCCGGCTTCGGCACGGTCGAGGAGACCAACGAGCGCTTCCACTACCTGCTCGACCACGGCCAGACCGGGCTCTCGACAGCCTTCGACATGCCGACCCTGATGGGCTACGACTCCGACCACGCCCGCAGCCTCGGCGAGGTCGGCCGCGAGGGCGTCGCCGTCGACAGCCTCGATGACATGGAACAGCTCTTCGAGGGGATCCCGCTCGGCGGCGTCACCACCTCGATGACGATCAACGCGCCGGCGGCGATCCTGCTCGCCTTCTACGTCCTGGTCGGCGAGTCCCAGGGGGTGCCGCCGGAGCAGCTCGGCGGCACGATCCAGACCGACATCCTCAAGGAGTACATCGCCCAGAAGGAGTGGTGCTTCCCGATCGAGCCGGCGATGCGCCTGGTCACCGACATGATCGAGTGGTGCTCCGAGCACATGCCGCGCTGGCACCCGGTCTCGATCTCCGGCTACCACATCCGCGAGGCCGGCTCGACCGCGCAGCAGGAGCTCGCCTTCACGCTCAAGGACGGCTTCACCTACGTCGAGCGGGCGCTCGAGCGCGGCCTCGACGTCGACGACTTCGCCCCCCGCCTCTCCTTCTTCTTCAATGCCCACATCGACTTCTTCGAGGAGATCGCCAAGTACCGCGCGGCGCGACGGATCTGGGCGCGCGAGATGAAGGAGAGATACGGGGCGACGCGCGAAGAGTCGATGCGGCTGCGCTTCCACGCCCAGACCGCCGGTGTCTCGCTGACCGCGCAGCAGCCGCTCAACAACGTCGTCCGCACCTCGCTGGAGGCGCTGGCGGCGGTGCTCGGCGGCACCCAGTCGCTGCACACCAACTCCTTCGACGAGGCATTGGCGTTGCCCACCGAGGAGGCGGTGCGGGTGGCGCTGCGCACGCAGCAGATCATTGCCTTCGAGTCGGGCGCGCCGAACACGCCCGACCCGCTCGGCGGCTCCTGGTTCGTCGAGAAGCTGACCGACGAGATGGAGGAGGCGGCCTACGCCTACTTCGCCCGCATCGACGAGCTGGGGGGGATGGTCGAGGCGATCCGCCAGAACTTCCCCCAGCGCGAGATCGCCGACGCCTCCTTCAGCTTCCAGCAGGAGCTGAACGAGCGCCGCCGCATCGTCGTCGGCGTCAACGACTTCGCCGCCGAGGACGAGGAGCCGACGCCGATCCTGCGCATCGACCCGGCCCTCGAACGCAAGCAGGTCGAGCGCCTGGCGGCGACCCGCGCCAAACGCGACGCCGCCGCCGTCGAGAGCGCCCTGGCCGAGCTCAAGCGCGCCGCCGCCGGCGCGGACAACCTGATGCCCCCGATCATCGCCGCCGCCCGCGCCCGCGCCACCGAGGGCGAGATGATCGCCGCCCTGCAGGAGGTCTTCGGGACCTACACAGAGAGCCCGGTGTTCTAGTCCGACACTCGCTGGCGAATCCAGCAAGTATCGAACTCACCCCCGCCGCGAGTGGCGCCTGGGAAGGACTGTGATCGCGAAGGTCGAGGAGGCTTCGTGGATCAGGTCGACCGGGACGGCCGTCGTCGTGACCCCGCCTTTCGGCAGCTTGCTCGCGCCGAAGAGAGCGATGGAGATCAGCTGCCCCCGCGGGTCGTGGCGAGCCCTGTAGCGAATGCCTGCGTAGCCGGCCTCTTGAAGGGCGAGCGCCCAGCCTTGAGTCTGGTTGTAGTCGGTCGTCGAGTGGATCTCTGCGGTGAGGCCGACGAGTCCGAGGACGGTTGGGTCGGTCAAGTCGACGACCTTCGCCCTTGGGGGGCGCAGCCTGGAAAGACGTTGCGCGTTGACCAGTGGCTCAGGGATTGCCCCGCCGGGACGCAGCAGGCGCCCGAACTTCTCGACGAAGGCGCCAATCGGCTCCTCGGCGAGGTAGCAAGTGCCGGACTCGGCAAGGTTGAACCTGCCGTCTGGGCCGACGTCGAAGAACCAGGGGGCAGCGTCGGCCGCATGGATTCGCCACAGGGCCATCGTCCCGAGCTTCGTGCTGGGGAGCTCGGGGAGTTCGTCTGGGGGCGCGGGAAGGCCGCGCGGCGTCAATGCTTCAACTCGACCACGGCGCGGTGAGCCGAGAGACGCAGCGGCTCGGGATCCGTGTCGCCGAAGGCATCGATCGGAGTCCGGTCGTCGAGCTCCGGCTGAGGCGCGGTGGCAAACGCGGCGAGCGTCCACGAATCGAGCCCCGCATCGCCGAAGATCTCGTTGAGCTCCTTGACTGCCCCGAAGGGTGCCCCGCTGGAAGCATCGAACTGCCAGCGCGGGTAGCGAATCAGACCGGCGTCGTCGCGCAGTGCGATCACCGATCCACTGACGACCCGCTTGCGCAGCGCCTCCCGGCTTATCCCTCCGAGCAGAGCCCGTGCCTCAGCACTCGTCAGCAGCTCCCCAAGAGCCCGCTCCCAGGCGCTGCCCGCAAGCACGACCATCGCCGCCCGCCGGCCAAGCACCTCGGCATCGTCAACCGAGCTCGGCTGCCCGCCGATCTCGGTAAGCGTGCGCCGGAACTCCTCGACGGTGCGGTTGAGAAGGGCTGGGTTGGATGCCATGGCCTCAAAGCTTAGCGTCAACCCCGTCAACGTTCAAGGAGAGGAGGACGGATGGGACGACGAACCCGACCCCGTCAAGACGGTGGGCTACCTTGACGTCATGACGAACGAGAGGTTGATCGAGGAGGCCGGGAAGCGACTGGCCAGGGCGGCGCCCGGAGCGCGGGTGATCCTCTTCGGCTCGCGCGCCCGCGGCGAGGCCCTCCCGGACAGCGACCTCGACCTGCTCGTCATCGAGCCCGGCGAGGTCACGAAGCGCCGAGCCGAGTCGGCTCGCCTGCGTCGTGAGCTGCGCAGTCTTGAAGTTGCCCTCGACGTCGTTGTCGTCAGCGCCAGTCACGTTGACGAGTGGGGCAATGTCCCGGGCACGATGGTCAACGAGGCGCTCCGAGACGGCCGTGTCCTCGTCGATGCCTGAGGGCACCAACCAGACGGCCGTCCTGGCCCGGAAGGCGGAGGCTGATGCGATCGCCGTCCGCGAACTCGCGGGCAACCCTGAGATAACCGACGAGATCATCGGCTTCCACGCCCAGCAGGCAATCGAGAAGTGGTTGAAGGCGCTGATGGCGCACCGGGGCATGGACGAAGTCCGAATCCACGACATCGGCCGCCTTCTCCAGCTCTTGCAGAACGACGGCGCCGAGCTGCCCGCGAATGCAGAACAACTCGATGAGCTGACCATCTACGCCGTGCCGATGCGCTACGACGAATTGCTCGATGCCGAGCCGCTCGACCGCGAGGCGACCGTTGAGCTGGTCGATGAAGTCGGTCGGTGGGCAGGCAATGCTCTCTGCTGATGACCGAGGTTTGACATGGGGCTTTCAATCGCTGGATGCGCGAACGGCGACACAGACAACCTCCGCGTCTTCCTCTAAATTCGATGCTGAGGTCGCTGATCGCAACCCGGAGCGTTCGTCAATGGACCGACCTAGACTCGAACCAGCGACGGACGGATTTGAGTCGCGCCGGAAGCCATCGAAAGAGCCGACTCAGGCCCTATATCAGAATAAGTATATCTACCAATCATAGAAATCAATAGCAGGTGCGGTATCTCAACGCACTATTCACCCGATTGTGGCCTCAGACGGCCACAGTCTTTAAGTGTCTTCAATTCGCGCTATGGCCGAGCGTCCTCACTGTCCTAGGTACCGCTGGTCAGGTCAAGCTGCTGCTAATCCAATCCTCTAGCGTTTTGGTCACAGTGCTCGGTTGGTCGAGCTTCACTTCATAGAAGATTTGGCCAACCAGGTCCGTTGGCATGACCTTTAGCGACTCATCCTTCAGCAGGGCAAGTCGTCGCCCAAGGACAAGACAGCTACCTACCTCGATGTTCAGGTTGTAGTTGAGGCCCTTGTCGCTCACCGCCTCGAAGAACGCGATCCCATAACGACAGCCCCACATGTGAGCCGCAACGTTGGGCCAAAGGTCATCGACAATGCTTCGATCCGAGGCGAGGTGGAACGTCAGCCCGTGCTTCTCGCAGACCTTTTTGGCCCCTTCAAGGGCCGGGCCGATCGGGTCGGGCTTGCTGCCGGTTTGTGGCCCTGGGAACCGAGTCATTCCGAAGACGTTTGTCTCGAAAGGGTGTTCTTCAAGAAATGCGTGCAGGGGCTTGATGAGCGCGGGCGGGGCGAGACTCGGAGGAATGACTGGGTGCTCCGTCTCACCAAGCAGGGTGGCGGCAGGCTCATTCGCCTCCGTCAGCAATACGGCTAGATCCATGTCCGTCGCAAGATCTTCGGCCTGCCCCTTGCCCTCCGGCGTCAGCTTCCATGCGGTGCCGCTCGCACCCTTGACTCGCGTCAACAACCCTTTCTTTTGCAGCGCCGCCAAACAGTTTGAAATCCTGGCGGGACGAGGAAGTCCGATTTCATCGAATAGAGCCTCGACATCGCGGGGTGCGAAAAGGCCGTTTGCAGCCCGTGACTGACACAGACGTGCCAGGGTGAGAGCCTGCTCTCCGATCTCAACCTTCTGAAGCCTGCGACCTACCGAGTCAATCGGACTACGCCCCGCTGCTTGTCGCCCACGCCTCGACCTGTTGCTGCTCGTAGGCGTCCGCGTAAAAGACTTGGCTCTGACGCTCGCCTTCCTTCCTGAGCAAACCCTGCTTGACTGCCTTGTTTAGGTCTCTGCTCAGATTGCCACGGTTCGAAGGCAGCTTGTATTTCGTCTGTTTCCAAAGGGCCTGGATCTCGGCGGGGGTCAGCTTGTTTTTGTCGGAGTGTTGAGCACTCCACACGACAATCGCGGTTCCGATTTGTGCGCCACCCTTCAGTGTGAGCCGCGCAAGGAACGCCGGCAGAGTCATGTTGCCAGGAGGTTTCGGAACTTTCGACGGTTTTGTTTTACCGGCGGTGGCGCCTTTCCGTTCGGCATCGTCGGGTGCATCACCCTGTCCCGCTAGCACCTTGAAGTCCTCGAATGCCTTGAAGACGAGGTTAGATTTCCCCGAGGCCGAGAACGAGTGCTCGCCGAGGGTCACAGATAGCGTAAAGGAACTTGCCGAGGTCGGCATGCAGCCACCGTAGCGAAGATCTCGGACGTACCGGATCAGTGAGCGGCCGTACCACACCGCGGCGGCTTCTCGGGGGGTCGAGGAACCTGGACAATCCCGTGACCTGTCCCTCTTGCGAGGGAGTGTCGCCCGGACTCATGCCACCCAGGTGATGCCCGAGCCATCGGCGCTTCTGGCCGCTTGCCATAGCTTCAGCGCTAATCTTCCGCCCCGCATGAGCACCGCAACAGCCCGCAAGATCCGCGTCGTCGTCGCCAAGCCCGGTTTGGACGGGCACGACCGCGGGGCCAAGATCATCGCTCGCGCCCTGCGGGATGCGGGCATGGAGGTGATCTACACCGGCCTGCACCAGACGCCCGAGCAGATCGCCGAGACGGTGATCCAGGAGGACGCCGACGCGGTCGGTCTCTCGATCCTCTCCGGCGCCCATATGACGCTCGTGCCGCGCGTGGTCGAGCTGCTGGGGGAGCAGGGCGTCGACGACGTGATGGTCACGGTCGGGGGGACGATCCCGGCCGAGGACATCCCCGAGCTGAAGAAGCTCGGAGTCGCCGGCGTCTTCACGCCGGGGGCGGGCACCGACGACATCGTCGAGTTCATTCGCGAGGGTGCCGAGGCGCGCCACGAAGCGTGACGAGAGACACCTTGAACGTCACACGACCTGATGTATAGATAGACTGATTGACTGGTCAGTCAACCAGCAGAACCCGCTTTAAGGAGGCTTTGTCTTGAAGATCTGCGTCCTGGTCAAGGAGGTACCGGACGCCGCCGTTCAGAAGCGCATCGACCCCAACACGATGCGCCTGGACCGCAGCGGCGAGAAGAACCTCAACCCGTTCGACACCCACGCCATCGAGGCCGCCATGCAGATCAAGGAGGGCGGCGCGATCCCGGTCGAGGAGGTCGTCGCGGTGACGATGGGCCCCGACTCGGCGGTCCGCGCCCTGCACAAGGCGGTAGCGCTCGGCGCCGACCGCTCGGTGCACCTCTCCGACGACGCGCTCGCCGGCTCCGACGTCTGCGCCACCGGCTACTCGCTGGCCAAGGTCCTCGAGGCCGAGAGTCCCGACCTGGTCCTGCTCGGCCAGCAGTCCGACGACGGCGAGTGCTACACGATCGGCGCGGTCGTGGCCGACCACCTGCAGATGCCCTCGCTGACGCAGGTGATCAAGATCGACGTCAACGACGGCAAGCTGCGCTGCGAGCGCCAGGCCGAGTACGGCTACGACACGGTCGAGGTCGAGCTGCCGGCTGTGATCAGCGTCGGCGACGCGAACAACGAGCCGCGCTACCCGAGCCTGAAGGCGATCATGGGGGCGAAGAAGAAGCCCCTCGACGCGAAGGCGACCGGCGACGTCGGCATCGACGGCGGCATGGTCGGCGAGAGCGGCTCGAAGACCTCAGTGCTCGCCCTCAACCCGCCGCCCGCCAAGGAGGCCGGGGAGATCATCGAGGACGAGGACACCAACGAGACGGTCGAAAAGATCGTCGCCTGGCTCGACGAGAGGAAGCTGATCTAGATGGCTGGGATCCTGACCTACGCCCTCCACGACGACGAGGGCAACTTCAACAAGAACTCGCTCGGGGCGATCTCCGAGGCGGCGAAGCTGGCCGGTCAGATCGGCGGCGAGGCCGCCGCGCTGGTCGTCGGCGACATCGCCGACGACGCCTGCGCCGCGCTCGGCAACTGGGGTGCGGCCAAGGTCTACCGGGCCAAGGACGTGCCCGAGGGCCTGGCCCAGCCGATCGTCGACGCGATGGCGAAGGTGATTAGCGACGAGGGCTTCGGCTACGCCCTCTTCGGCGGCGGCCTGCTCGGCTTCGAGATCGGCGCCGGCCTCACCGCGCGCCTGAACGCCGGCGTGACGATGGAGGTGACCGAGGTCAAGGTGCAGGACGGCAAGCTCGTCGCCGAGCGCCCGATCCTGCAGGACTCGCAGATCGCCGACGTCGGCTACGTCGCCGAGCCGGGGATCATCATCGGCCGCCTCAACGCCTTCGACGTCAACGAGAGCGGTGGCACGGCCGAGGTCGTCGACGTCCAGGTCGAGCTCTCGCCCTGGTCGACGAAAGCGACGATGGTCCAGCGCGGCGAGCAGCGCGGCGAGGACGTCAACATCGAGGACGCCGAGATCCTCGTCGGCGGCGGCCGCGGGCTCGGCGCCGCCGAGGGCTTCAAGCTCTGCGAGGAGCTGGCCGAGGCGATGGGCGGGGCGGTCGCCGCGACCCGCGCCGTCGTCGACGCCGGCTGGTACCCGTACTCGACCCAGATCGGCCAGACCGGCAAGACGGTCGCGCCGAAGCTCTACCTGGCCGCCGGCATCTCCGGCGCGATCCAGCACAAGGTCGGGATGCAGAGCTCGGAGAACATCCTCGCGATCAACAAGGACCAGAACGCGCCGATCTTCGAGTTCTCGGACCTCGGCGTGGTCGGCGACCTGCACAAGATCGTCCCCAAGCTGACCGAGGCGATCAAGGCGAAGAAGGGGGGCTGAGCTCCGGCTCGGCCCTCTGGAAGGAGAAGACGCGATGCCGGCATTTTCCCCCAGCGAGTTCCCGCCGCCGTTCGACTCGGCCGACGTGATCGGCCCGCCGACGGACCCCGAGGACGAGCGCATCGAGGTCGGCATCGCGATCGTCGGGGGCGGGCCCGCCGGGCTCGCCTGCGCGATCAAGGTCATGCAGCTGCTCGAGGACGAGCCGGAGCTGACCGAGAAGCTGGGCGAAGTGCCGGTCGCCGTGATCGAGAAGGGCAAGGTCGCCGGCGCCCACCTGCTCTCCGGCGCCAACGTCAACCCCTCGGCGATGCGGGCGCTCTTCCCCGACCTCGACCCGGGCGATTGGCCGCCGGTCTACCAGGAGGTGACCAAGGACGCGACCTACTTCCTCACCTCGAAGGCCGCGGTCCCGCTGAAGCCGCCGCCGCCCAACTTCCGCAAGGAGGGCTACTACACGCTCTCGGTCTCGAAGCTGGGCCGCTTTCTCGCCGAGAAGGCGGAGGAGGCCGGCGTCTACATCCTCAGCGAGACCGCGGCGACCAAGCTGCTGGTCGAGGACCGGATCGTCAAGGGCGTCCGCTCGGGCGACCGCGGCCGCGGCAAGGACGGTGAGGAGCTGGGCAACTTCGAGCCCGGCTCGGACGTCGTCGCCAAGGCGACCGTGCTCGCCGAGGGCACGCTCGGCCACCTCACCTACGCCGCCTTCGACTACTTCGACATGCACGGCTCCGACCCGCAGGCCTGGGAGCTCGGGGTGAAGGAGGTCTGGGAGGTCCCCAAGCCGCTCGACAGGGTGATCCACACCCTCGGCTGGCCGCTGCGCTGGAGCCCCCGCTACAAGGAGGCGGGCGGCAGCTTCATCTACCCGATGGGCGAGGACAAGGTCTGCTTCGGCCTCGTCGTCGGCCTCGACTACACCGACGCGACCTTCAGCGTCCACGACGCCCTGCAGCTGTTCAAGACCCACCCCTTCATGAAGAAGATCCTCGCGGGCGGCAAACGGGTCGGCTGGGGCGCGAAGACGATCCCCTCGGGCGGCTACTGGGCGTTGCCGAAGCGCTTCTCGGTGCCCGGGATGCTGATCGCCGGCGACGCCGCCGGCATGGTCAACATCGCCGAACTGGCGGGCGTCCACTACGCGATGCACGCCGGCATGTACGCGGCGGAAGCGATCGTCGAGTCGCTCAAGGCCGACATCGACGCGGTCAACTTCGAAGCCTACGACAAGAAGATCCGCGACTCGCAGATCGAGAAGGACCTCTACCGCTCGCGCAACATGAAGCAGCCGCTCTCCAAGGGGCTGATCTTCGGCGGCATGATGGGCTCGGCGATGGTCGCTACCAAAGGCGCCTTCCCGGGCGGCCACTGGAAGGTCGAGGACAACGCCGAGCCGGCGATGCACCTCGGCAGCGCCGGCTCCAAGTACCCCAAACCCGACAACGAGCTCACCTTCGCCAAGCTCGACTCCGTCTTCCTCTCCGGCAACGCGACCCGCGACGACGCGCCCAACCACGTCCGCATCCAGACCAGGGTGCCGCGCGAGATCGCCCAAACCTGGGTCTCGATGTGCCCGGCGCAGGTCTACGAGATCCCCGAGGAGCAGCTCGAGAACGGCGCCGCCGAGGTCGACGTCCACGTCACCGCCTCCAACTGCGTGCAGTGCGGGGCGATCACGGCCAAGGGCGGCCGCCTGACGCTGCCCGAGGGCGGCGACGGCCCGCTGTACCAAGAGACGTAGCGGTCGCGTCACAAATTCGGCGCGCTCTGCGCGCCACGCGCGCGTCGAACGCAGTTACGGTCGTCGTCGTGGGTTCTCTGCTCGGCCAGATGGCAACCATCGTCGGTCTGCTTGCCGGAGGAATTGCGGTTGGTGGTTTCCTCGGGCATGTCCCACCGAGCCTCCGGGGAGACGCCGAGCCAGATCTCAGACGGGCGACCACCGTCGGCGGTCTATTGGGTCTGGCTTGCGCGGTTGGGCTGGCTGCCCTGTCTGTCGCCGTGGCGTAATGTATTGTCTTCAATAGGAGAATCGAATGAGCGAAGCCAAAGCCCTCGTCATCTTTGCAGTGGGATATCTCGTGGCTGTGTGCGTGACAACTCTGGTCGCCATCAAGCTGGGTGCCGGTGGAACCGTGCTCGGTTTGCTGCTGGTCCTCTTCTGTGCGGCTGGTGGCTTCTTCTCATCGCTGATCGTTTCTCATTACACCGACTTGAAGAAGCGCCGCAAGCGCGAAGAGATCCTGCTGTCGCGGTAGCGCGCTCCGGCCCCTCCCGCCAGTAGCGTCTTTGCCGTGCTGGCGCTCGGAATCGTCGCGGCCATTGCGGCCTCGCTGCTCTACAACACGTCGATCGCGCTGCAGGCGCTGGAGGCGCGGCAGGTGGACCACGAGCACTCGCTGCGGCCTGCGCTGCTCGGGCAGTTGCTGCGGAATCGGAGGTGGCTGGGGGCGACGGCGATCGGCATCGCCGGCTGGCCGCTGGAGATCGCCGCGCTGCTGCTCGCGCCGCTGACCGTCGTCCAGCCGTGCCTGACCAGCGGGCTGATCCTGCTGCTCTGGCTCGGTGCGACGCGGCTGAGGGAGAGGCCGGGCGCGCGGGAGGCGGTCGCGGTGGCGGCAATCGCGACCGGTGTGATCGGGATCGCCCTGGCAGCCCCGCAGCGGACGACCGACCACGCAGGCGCCGGGGCGATCGCGCTGGCCCTGGCGCTGGTCGCGATCCCGATCGTCTCCCCCTACGTCCTGAGCCTGCGCTTCCGACATTCACCACACCAGAGGGGGGTCGAAGTCGGATGGGGGACCGGGTTGGCCACGCTGGCCGTGGTCAGCGCCGGCTGCGGCTATGCCTGGACCGCGATCGCCAGCAAGCTGCTGACCGACGAGCTCGCCGCCGGCAGCGCCCTCGTCGGGCTCGCCTGGCTCGCCACGGTCGTCGCCTCGGAGGGACTCGGCCTGCTCAGCGAGATGAGCGCCCTGCAGCGCCGCCCGGCCACGCACGTGGCGCCGACGATGTTCGCCGTGCAGGTGCTCGTGCCCGTCCTCCTCGCGCCGCTGATCTTCGGCGAGTCGTGGGGCTCGACGCCGCTCCACGGCGCCGTCCTCGTCGCCTCGATGGCGCTCGCCGTCGCCGGCACGGTGCTGCTGGCGGGCTCGCGCGCGGTTGGCGCGGTCATCGAGAGCGCTCATTCCGGCGAGCCTGGCTGATTCCGGTCCGCCTCCACTGGTAGCCTTGCGGCGCCTTCGCGCATCTGTCGATTTCGTCCCGCGACGGCTTTTCCCAGCCACACACCTTCAAGGAGCCACCGTAGGGTCCGCAGAGACAAGCCGGATCGACGCGAGCAAATTCGCGATCGGGTTCGACCATCGTGATCGCCCCAAGCTCTTCGAGCTCTGGCGAGAGGTGCTCGACTCCGAGCAGTGGTCCGAGGGCCGGATGCTGGAGCGCTTCGAGGAGCGCTGGTCCGCATGGAACGGCCTGCCCAGCCTCGGCCTCGCCAGCTGGGCCGGCGGCGCGCTGGCGGCACTCGAGTTCGCGGGCGTGCGGGGCGAGACCGTGCTCTGCCCGTCGAACACCTTCATGGCGACGCCGCTGGCGGCGATCAAGGCCGGCGCCGAGGTCGAGCTCGTCGACTGCAACCGCGACGACCTCTGCATGTCCTTCGCCGACTTCGAGGCGAAGGCCGAGCGGCACAAGCCGCGGGCGGCGATCCTCGTCCACATCGGCGGCCACCTCGCCTTCGAGGCCGAGCGCATCGCCGCCTACTGCCGCGAGAACGGCATCTTCCTGCTCGAAGACTGCGCCCACGCCCACGGCGCCGAGTGGAGCGGCCGCAGGCCGGGCGGCTTCGGCGACGCCGGCGTCTACTCCCTGTACGCGACGAAGACGATCTCCAGCGGCGAGGGCGGCGTGCTCGTCTCCGCCGACCCGGACCTGATCGAGTTCGCCCGCAAGTTCCGCAACTACGGCAAGTTCGAGCACGAGGTCGACGGCCTCAACTTCCGCATGAGCGAGTTCACCGCTGCCCTCGCCCTCGTCCAGGCCGAGCGCATGGAGGAGATCGTCGCCTGGAAGAGCGAGTACGCGCGCGAACACCTCGACCCGATCCATCCGGCTCGCGTCGAGCTGCCCGAGGGGATGACCTCCGGCTTCTACAAGTACATCGTCTTCGACCCGATCGAGAAGGGGACGGGGCGCGTCTACGAGCAGCCCTGCCACCGGATCATGGGGCGGCAGGAGGACCTGCCCAACACCGACTGGGTGGCCGAGAACCACTGGTGCGTGCCGCTCTACTACAGACCCGAGAGCCGCGCAGCGGCGCTGGGAGAGGAGGCGTGATGAGAGTTCTGGTGACGGGCGGCGGCGGCTTCATCGGCTCTCACGTCGTCGATCGGCTGATCGAGCGCGGCATCACGCCGCGGATCTTCGACCTCAGCGCCTCGCCCTACCACACGCCGCTCGAAGTCGAGACCTTCACGGGCAGCATCACCGATCCCGCCAACCTCGACCTGGCGATGCGCGACTGCGACGCCGTGATCCACCTCGCCGCCGTCGCCGACGTCGCCCACGTCCACGCCGACCCGGTGCTCGCCGAGGAGGTCAACACGCGCGGCACCCTCAACGTGCTCGAGGCCGCCTGCCGGACGAAGGTCGGCCGCGTCGTCTACGGCTCGACGACCTGGGTCTACAGCGACTGCGCCGAGCAGGAGGTCGACGAGGAGACGCCGATCCCGGCGCCGCGCCACCTCTACACGGCGACCAAGCTGGCCGGCGAGACCTACTGCGCCGGCTACGCCGAGCTCTTCGAGCTCGAGTCGACGGTGCTGCGCTTCGGCATCCCCTACGGGCCGCGGGCGCGGGCCGCGGGCGTGGTCGCCAAGTTCACCGACCTCGCCCTCGAAGGCAAGGCGCTGACGATCGCCGGCGACGGCAGCCAGTGCCGCAGCTTCATCTACGTCGAGGACCTGGCGGCCGGCATCGTCGCGGCGCTCGCCCCCGAGGCGGCGGGCCGCACCTACAACCTCTCCGGCGACGAGGTGGTGACGATCCTCGAGATCGCCGAGACGGTGCAGGAGATGACCGGCGGCTGCGAGATCGTCCACACGCCGCCGCGCCCCGGCGACTTCCCGGGCAAGACGATCTCCAACGAGCGGGCGCTCGCCGAGATCGGCTGGAAGGCCGAGACGAGCTTCCGCGAGGGCGTGCGCAAGTACGTCGAGTGGGTGCGCGGCAGCACGCGGGCGCCGGACCCCGTCCCGGGCAAGAAACCGACGCTGAACGGCAACGAACACGCGGCCGGGGCGCTGCTGGCCGGCGCGGCCGGCCGCGAGGACCATGCCCCGCGCGCGCTCGTCCTCACCGCCGACATCGGCGAGGGCCATGACCTGCCGGCGCGGATGATCAAGGCCGAGATCGAAGAGGAGGTCCCCGGCGCCGAGGTCGAGATCGCCGACGGCCTGAAAGCGATGGGCCGCATCCTCACGGCGGTGGTCCGCGGCGGGTCGAAGGTCACCTTCCGCTGGATGCCCTGGCTCTTCGACATCCAGTACCTGCTGATCACCAAGCTCGCGCCGACGCGCTGGCTGGCGCACCACCTCAACTACGCCCTCGGCGCCCACGGCCTGCTGAGGCTGATCGAGAAGCACGAACCGGACGTAGTGATCTCGACCTACCCCGGCGTCACCGCAGTGCTCGGCATGCTGCGCGAAAACCGTCGCCTGCTGACCCCGGTGCAGTCCGCGATCACCGATCTCGCCGGCCTGCGCTACTGGGCCCACCCGGGCGTCGACATGCACTTCGTCACCCACCCGGAGTCGATCGAGGAAGTCGAGCGCCTGGCCGGACCGGGCAGCGTCGAGTGGACGCGCCCGCCGATCTCGCGCGACTTCCTGATGCCGCGGACCCGCGGCGCGGCGCGGGAAGCGCTGGGCCTGGACGTGCACGCCCGCCTCGTTCTCGTCTCGGGCGGGGGCTGGGGAATCGGCGACCTCGAGGGCGCGATCGAGGCGGCGCTCGCCGCCGACGACACCACGGTCGCCTGCATCACCGGTCGCAACGAGGTGGCGAGGGAGAAGCTGGAACAGCGCTACGGCGGCAACGAGCGGGTGCGAATCCTCGGCTTCACCGACCAGATGAGCGACTGGATGGCCGCCTCCGACGCGATGGTCCACTCGACCGCCGGCCTGACCGTGCTCGAGGCCCACATCCGCGGCTGCCCGGTCGTTTCCTTCGGCTTCTCGGCCGGTCACCTGCGGGCCAACAACGCCGCCTTCGAGCGCTTCGGCCTAGCCGAGGTCGCGCGCTCCCCGCACGAGCTCGAGTCCGTCCTCCGTCACCTGACCCGCGAACGGCGCGCGCCGGACTCCTCTTTCGCCTCGCTCCCCTCGATCGCCTCGCGCGCGTTGGCGGTGCGCCCGCGCGTCAAGCCCCAGCCGGTCTGGCGCCTGCGGGTCGGCAGGGCGACGGCAGCCGTCAGCGCCACCGTCGCGGCGATCGCGCTGATCGTCACCCTCAGCCTTGCGGGCGACTGGGACACTCCCGCCCATCTGGTCTCGAAGGCGGCCAAGCCGCTGGAGGGACGCATCCACTTCGGCAGGGACCCCGACGAAAGCACGCCCGGCGTGCGGCGAAGCCATCGCGCCCGCGCCGCGACGCGGCACGCGCATCGCGCCGCCGCCCACGGCAATTGATTCGCCTGCTCGGCGCCGGCGCGAGCGCTGCGGCCGTCTTCCACGCCGGCCCGGCCCTGGCGCCGGTGATGCCCGGGCTCGCCGGTGCGCTCGGCGTCCAGCTGCGCCAGGAGGGCTGCGACGGGGTCGCCCTCACCTTCGACGACGGCCCGCATCCGCAGGGCACGCCGGCGGTGCTGGAGGCGCTGCGCGAGGCGGGCGCGACGGCGACCTTCTTCCTCGCCGGCGAGCAGGTGGAGAGGCGCCCGGCGCTCGCCGCCGAGATCGTCGCCGCCGGCCACCGGGTCGAGCTGCACTGCCACCGGCACCGCAACCTGCTGCGCCTGACCGTGGCGGAGTTCCTCGCCGACGCGGAACGGGGACGGGCGGCGATCGAGGACGCCACGGGACAGGCGATCGCCGGCTACAGGCCGCCCTACGGCATCTTCAGCGCCGCGACCCTGCGCGCCGTGCGCCGGCGCGGCTGGCGCCCGGTGCTCTGGTCGCGCTGGGGCCGCGACTGGGCTCGCCGCGCCACGGCCGAGTCGATCGCCCGTCGCTCAACCGCCGGCATCGAGGCCGGCGACGTCGTCCTCCTGCACGATGCCGACTACTACAGCGCCCGCGGCTCCTGGGTGCGGACCGCAGCGGCGCTGCCGCTGATCCTCACCGAGCTCGAGAGGCGCGAGCTGAAGAGTGTGTCCCTGCGCCGCTGAGAAGGCGGCGCCAGGGTCCAGTCCTCGCAGCCGGCGAACGCCTCGTCGAGGCGCCGCGCCATCGTGCTCCGGGGCCGTTCCTGGTCGAAGATTTCCTTGGCCACTGTGGCTCTCCGTCCTGTAGGGGGCGTTGCGGAATATTCACCCGCCGATCGGACGAAAAACCCGCAACTAGCGAAAAGAGCCCGCAGAATGCGGGTTCTTTGTCAGCCGGCCTGGACGAACGTCGCGATCTCCTCGGCCAGCCGCCCGGGCTGGTCGAGCGGGACGAACGTCTTCGCGCCGGGGATCTGGACGATGCGAGCGTTGGGCATCGCGGCGGCGAGGCGCTCGGCGTAGGAGATCGGGAAGAAGCGGTCGCCTGGCGCCCAGGCAAGCAGCAGGGGCAGCTCCGAGCCGCGCAGCTTCTCCGCGGCCTCGAGCGTGTAGCGCTTGTTCATCCCGGCGGTGACCTTCTTCGCGTCGTGCTTTACAGCCGGATCGTGAAGCCCTGGGTCCATCCAGGAGGCGATCAGCTCGGGCGGGATCCGGGTCTTGGCGAAGGGCTTGAAGGCGGCGCGGGCGATGGCGCCGATCCGGAAGGGCGCCGAGATGGCGGTCATCCCGCCGGGCAGCTTGGCGATCGGCGGCAGCGCCTTGAAGACGCCGGGCGGGAAGTTCTCGTGCGTGTCGCAGTTGGTCAGGACGAGGCGGCCGATTCGCTGCGGGTGGCGGGTGACGAGGATCTGGGACATTGCCCCGCCCGAGTCGTTGCCGACGATCGTCACGTCCTCGAGCGCGAGCGCGTCGAGGAAGGAGGCGACGATCGCGGCGACGCCGTAGGGAGTGAGGTCGGCGCCGGGCTTCATCGCGATCCGCTGGGCGCCGATCGGCCAGTCGGGGGCGATGCAGCGGAAGCGGTCGGCGAGGCCGTCGACGACGCCGTCCCAGAGCCGGCCATCGACCAGGTAGCCGTGGACGAAGACGATCGGCTTGCCCGCGCCGGCCTCGCGATAGCGGACCGTGCCGGCGGGGAGGTCGAGCTGCTTGCCTACGTGCCCTGTGTCGCCTGGGGCCACGCGGTGACCTTAGCGGCCTGCTCGCGGGGGAGCGTGGCCGCGAGGCGGCGCGACTCCTTCTGCGCGTACATGCGCACGTCGGCCAGCTGCAGCGCCTCCTTCGGCGTCGACGCCTCCGCCGGGATGGTGGCGGCGCCCCACGAGGCGCCGATCGGGACCCCGCGCGCGACGGTGGTCAGCGCCTGCGCGGCCCGGCGCGTCAGCGCCTCCAGGCTGCCGCCCGACGCGTGCGTCAGCAGGCAGAACTCGTCGCCGCCGATCCGGTAGGCGGTCCCGGCCGATCCGGCGGCGCGCTGCAGGGCCTCGCCGAGGACCAGCAGCAGCTCGTCGCCGGCGGGGTGGCCGAAGCTGTCGTTGTAGCGCTTGAAGCCGTTGAGGTCGAAGAGGAGCAGCGTGACCGGGGCGCTCTCGCCGCCGCCCTGCGCGCAGGCGGCATCGAGGTCGACCTGCATCCCGCCCCTGTTGCCGAGGCCGGTGAGCGGGTCGGTCCGCACCTGCTCGAGCAGCGAGCGATTCTCGTGCACGCTGAGGGCGAGGCGGACGACGACGGCGACCATCGTCAGTCCCCAGAGCGCGGTCGAGAGGGCGCTGCCGGCGCTGAAATACCGCATCGCGAAGAGGCCGATCATCACGGCGGAGAAGAGGGCGGGGACGATCAGCTCGCGCCAGCTCTCGTCGCGGCCGGACTGGCCGATCTCAGCCGCTCTCGGCAGCCAGAGCACCGCGCCGAGGAAGGCGGCCGAGATCAGGTAGATCGGGTCGATCCAGGCGCCTTCCGGAGCGATGCCGTCGGTCGACTGCAGCGTGTAGGCGATGTCGGCCACGACCTGCGCCGTGAGGCCGGCGAACAGCAGCGTCCAGGTGCGGCCCGGCCGCCAGCCGCTGAGCGCGATCACGCCGACGATCGCCGAGAAGATCGCGATGTCGCCGAGCGGGTAGCTCAGGGTCGTGGCGACCTGGATGCCGCTGCCGGAGGTGTGGTCGGCGACGAAGTCGAAGACGAAGGCCGTGCCCAGCGCCGCCGTGCCCAGCGCCGCGATCGCCGCGTCCGTCCAGCGCCGCCAGTCGAGCCGGTGTGCGTGCACCCTGACCAGCGCGACCAGCCCGGCGCAGGTAAGCGGGTAGAAGGCGAGGTAGAGGGCGTCCGCGGGGGAGGGGTACGGCGGGGCGCTGTTGTTTTCGATGTACAGGGCCCAGTAGACCTCGCCGGCGCCCCAGAAGAGGACCGCGATCCCGACCAGCGTCCAGGCGGCGCGCTCGCGAGGCACCGCACGGGCCCGGAGGAGGCAGGCCAGGCCCGCGGCGAGCACCACCGAGTCGTAGACGACGCTGCCCGCGAAGTCAGCGAAGCCCCGGCTGCCGACGCCGAACCAGTCGCAGAGGACGACCAGCGCCGTGCCGCCGAAGATGACGGCGCCCAGGATCAGCCCGAGGAGCCCTGGTCCCCGGCGTGCTGTCGATCGCGGCGTTTCCACCGCCACAGGTATCGGCGCGTACCGCGGGCCCCAATAGCCTGAAACGGCCAATTGCGCGCGTCATCTAGACTGAAGGACGATGAAGGCCGGAATCCACCCCGAGTACGTCCTCGCCAACGTGCACTGCTCGTGCGGAAACCAGTTCTACACGCGCTCGACGCAGGCCGATCTGCACGTCGAGCTATGTTCGGAGTGCCACCCGTTCTACACCGGCAAGCAGAAGCTCGTCGACACGGGTGGCCGGGTCGAGCGGTTCCAGCGCCGGGCC
Organism: Chloroflexota bacterium; assembly: GCA_050258095.1. GTDB lineage: Bacteria > Actinomycetota > Thermoleophilia > Solirubrobacterales > 70-9 > VRUE01. Next base: position 1,109 of record JBLMYD010000082.1, on the reverse strand, counting down.
GCAAAGCACGCCAAGGCGAGCAAGTAAGCCATGAGCCCGGAGCTGGGCTCTGCCGAGGCCCCTGCCGCTTCCCCCAACGGGGGCGATCCGCTGCGCATGCCCGACGGGGCGCTGGTCGCCAAGCGCGACGCCCCGGTCGGCGGCCAGGCGGTGCTCGAGGGCGTGATGATGCGCGGCATCTCGGTCTGGGCCGTGGCGGTGCGCCGCCCCGACGGCGAGATCGAGATCGCCTCGGAGTCGATCAAGCCGTGGGCGCAGCGCCGGCGCCTCTGGCGCCTGCCGGTCTTGCGCGGCGTCGTCGCCCTCGGCGAGTCGCTGAAGATCGGCTTCCGTGCGCTCGGCATCTCGGCCAACGCCCAGATCGAGGAGGACGAGGACGGCGAGAGGGAGGAGATCGGCGGCTGGGTCTGGGGCCTGACGATCGTCCTGTCGCTGGCGCTGGCGATCGGCCTCTTCTTCGTCGTCCCGGTCGGCCTGACGAGCCTGATCAAGGACCAGCTCGGCTCGCCCTTCCTCTTCTGGCTGATCGAGGGCCTGCTGCGCACCGGGATCTTCATCGGCTACCTGGCCGTGATCAGCCGGCTGCGCGACCTGCGCCGCGTCTTCGAGTACCACGGCGCCGAGCACAAGACGATCGCCTGCTACGAGGCCGGTGACCGGCTCGTGCCGGAGCGCGCCGCGCTGTACTCGCGCCTGCACCCGCGCTGCGGGACGAGCTTCCTGCTCGTGGTCATGATCGTGGCGATCTTCGTGTTCGCGCCGATCGGGCTGCCGGCCTGGTACCTGCTGCTGGCCACGCGCATCCTCGGCGTGCCGCTGATCGCCGGCATCTCGTTCGAGATCATCAAGTTCGCCGGCCGCAACCGGGGCCGCGCCTGGGTGCGCGCGGTCATGTGGCCCGGCCTGCAGCTGCAGCGGCTCACCACGCGCGAACCCGACCACGCGCAGCTCGCGGTGGCGATCGCCGCCATGCAGGCCGTGCTCGACCGTGAGGACCCGCGCACCGCCGGCGGCGACGACCTCGTGGGCATGGAGGTCGTGGCCTGAGCCGGCCGCTGCACCGCGCCGGCAAGATCGCGGGCGCGGCGCTCGCCGGCGTGGCCGCGCGC
>JBLMYD010000081.1:0-21201 GCA_050258095.1 Chloroflexota bacterium | reverse complement strand
CCCGTCGTCCGCTCGCGCAGCATCGTGATCGAGGTGACGACGAACATCGTGCTGAAGGGGAAGAGGCCGACCAGCGGGCCGCCGACCTGCTGGAAGGCGTCGAGGTTCTGGTCGAAAGCGCCGCGGAGCAGCGTGAGAAGGAAGGGAGACACCCCGAGCATCAGCACGACGGTGCGCGGGTCGCGTCGGAGCTGGCGCAACACCCGCAGCGCCACCGCCGAGGTCACGCGCAGGCTCACGCCGCCGCCGCCGAGGTCAGGCCAAGGCTCACCGCGCGGCCTCCGCCTCGATCAGCGCCAGGAAGGCCTCGTCGAGCTGCTCGCAGCCGGTCTGCCGGCGCAGCCCCTCGGGCGAGTCGATTGCGAGCAGCCGCCCCTCGCGCATCAGCAGCAGCTCGTCGCAATGCTCCGCCTCCTCCATCACGTGGCTGGAGACGAGCAGTGTCACACCTGTGGCGGCGAGCCCGGCGAACATCGTCCAGAGGTCCCGCCGCAGGACGGGATCGAGGCCGACCGTGGGCTCGTCCAGCACGAGCACCTCCGGCTCGCCGAGCAGCGCCGTCGCCAGCGAGACCCGGGCCTGCTGGCCGCCGGAGAGCCGCCCGACGACGTGCTCTGCATGCGGCTCGAGATCGACCGCGTCGATCACCTCCTGGGCCCGCCCGGGCCTGACGCCGAGCACCCGCCCGAAGAAGCGCAGGTTCTCGCGCACGGTGAGGTCTCCGTAGACCGACGGCGCCTGCGTCAGGTAGCCGACCCGGGCACGCAGCGACGCCGCCCCGGCGGCCTCGCCGAGCACCTCGACCGTCCCCGACTCGACGATCTGCACACCGACGATCGAGCGCATCAGCGTCGTCTTGCCGCAGCCGCTCGGCCCGAGCAGGCCGGTGACCTTGCCCGGAGCGACCGCGAACGAGAGGTCGTGCAGCACCTCCGCCCCGCCCCGGCGGATCCGAAGCCCGGCGACCTCTATCGCGGCGCCGCTCGCCATCGCCAGGCGAGCATACGTAACGCGGGACGGTCTACGCCGGTGTCACCGGATTGCGGCGCCGGGCGAAGCCGCGGTCCTTTACGGCGGCCGCGGCGAAGCGCCGGATCAGCTCCTCGCGCAGCCGCGCCGGCTCGACCACAGCGTCGACCACAAGCTCGGAGGCGAGGTGGAGGATGTCGATGTCGGCGGCGTACTCGCTGCGCTTCTCCGCGACGAACCGCTCGCGCTCGGCCTCGTCCGCGATCTCCTGGATCTGGTTGTAGAAGACGGCGTTCACGGCCGCCTCCGGTCCCATCACCGCGATCGAGGCGCTCGGCAGCGCGATGCAGCCGTCGGGCTCGAAGGCCGGGCCGGCCATCGCGTAGAGGCCGGCGCCATACGCCTTGCGCACGATCACCGAGAGCTTCGGCACCGTCGCTTCGGAGACCGCGCTGATCATCTTGGCCCCGTGCCGGATGATCCCGTGGCGCTCCACCGCTGTCCCGATCATGAAGCCGGGCACGTCGGCGAGAAAGAGCAGCGGCACGTTGAAGGCGTTGCAGGTCTGGATGAAGCGAGCCGCCTTGTCGGCGGAGTCGACGAAGAGAACGCCCCCTTTCTGCCGCGGCTGGTTGGCCACGACGCCGACGACCCGACCGTCCAGGCGCGCATAGCCGACGATCAGCTCCTTCGCCCAGCGGGCGTGCACCTCGAGGAAGGAGTCGGCGTCGAGCAGCGCCTGCATCACCTCGCGCATGTCGAAGGGCTGGTTCTCGTCGGCTGGGACGACCTCCTCGATCGCCGTCGTCGAGGCGGGATCGGCGGGCGGCGCCGGCGGCGGCTCCTCACGCCAGCTGGAGGGCATGTACGAGAGGTAGCGCCTGGCCAGCCCGATCGCCTCCTCGTCCGACTTGACCAGGAAGTGGCCGCAGCCCGAGACGCCGGTGTGCATCTTGGCGCCGCCCATCTCCTCCAGCGACACCTTCTCGCCGATCACCATCTCCGCCATCCGCGGCGACCCCAGGTACATCGAGGCGTTGCCGTCGCGCATGATCACCACGTCGCAGAAGGCCGGGATGTAGGCGCCGCCGGCGGCGCTCGGCCCGAAGAGCAGGCAGACCTGGGGAACCTGGCCGGAGAGCCGCACCTCGTTGTGGAAGATGCGCCCGGCGCCGCGGCGGCCGGGGAACATCTGCACCTGGTCGGTGATCCGCGCTCCGGCCGAGTCGACCATGTAGACGAGCGGCGCCTGCAGGGCGAGGGCCCGCTCCTGGATGCGGAGGATCTTCTCGACCGTCTTCGGGCCCCAGGAGCCGGCCTTGACGGTGGGGTCATTGGCCATCAGGGCGACGCGGCGGCCGTCGATCCTCGCCAGGCCGGTGACGACGCCGTCGGCGCCGAGTCCCTCCTTCTCCCAGTTGGCCAGCGCCCCCTCCTCGGCGAAGGAGCCGGCGTCGACGAGCCGTTCGACCCGCTCGCGCACCGGCAGCTTGCCCTGCTCGGCGGTCTTCTCGTGGTGGCGCTGCGGGCCGCCGGCGAGGGCGGCTTCGAGCGCTTCGGCGAACTCGGTCACGGTCGCAGCCTATTGGCGGTGCCAGTCCACGGGACCGGCGCGCAGCACGTGCGAGCCGAGCGGCCGGCCCAGCGCCTCCTGCGCGGCGCGCGAGGCATCGACCAGAGCCGGCAGGTCGATCCCGGTCTCGACCCCCATCTCGTGCAGCATCGAGACGACGTCCTCGGTGGCGACGTTGCCCGTCGCCCCCGGCGGGACCGGGCAGCCGCCGAGCTCGCCGAAGCTCGACTCGAAGGACTCGATCCCCTCCTCCAGCGCGGCGAGCACGTTGGCGAGGCCCTGGCCGCGTGTGTTGTGGAAGTGGGCGGTCAGCTCGACCCCGGCGAGGCGCTCGCGCGCGGCGGCGAAGAGCTCGCCGACCTGGCGTGGGTTGGCCATCCCGGTCGTGTCGCCGAAGCCGATCTCCTCGCAGCCCGCCGCGGCGAGCCGCTCGGCGATACCGAAGACGCGCTCGGGCGCCACCTCGCCCTCGTAGGGACAGCCGAAGGCCACGGAGATGACGCCCTCGCAGCGCAGGCCGGCCGCGCAGGCAGCGGCCAGGGTGCGCTCCAGCCCGGCGAGCGACTCCTCGATGGACCGGTTGACGTTCTTGCGGTTGTGCGTCTCGGAGGCCGAGACGAAGACGTTGATCTCGTCGAAGCGATCGCGCTGCGCCAGCGCCCGCTCCAAGCCGCGCTCGTTGGGGATCAGAACCGAGAAGGCGACGCCCGCGCGGCGCTCGATCCCGGCCAACACCTCCTCGGCGTCGGAGAGCTGCGGGATCACGTCGGATCGCACGAACGAGGTCACCTCGAGCCGCCGCAGTCCGGTCGCCGAGAGCATGTCGACCAGCCGGATCTTCTCCGTCGTGGGGATCGTCTCCGGCTCGTTCTGGAAGCCGTCGCGCGGCCCGACCTCGCGGATGCGCACTGCTTTCGGCAGCTCGGTCACGTCCGCAAGCTTAGAGTTCATCTCATGCGGCGCACCGTCGCTTCCAGGACCGAGCGCACGTGCTCGGACTCGTAGCGAACCTGCTCGTGGGTGAAGCGGAGGTTGACCAGACCGGCGGCGGTGTGCGCCTGGTCGCGGAGCCGGTCGCGCGCCTGCTCGGCCGGCGTGCGGTGGTAGCGCAGGCCGTCGGTCTCCACAACCAGGCCGAGGTCGGGCCAGTAGAAGTCGACCTCGTACCCGTTGACCCACTGTTTGGTCAGGGGCAGCGGCAGTCCCGCCCGCCTGGCGAGCGGCAGGAAGAGGCGCTCCAGCTCCGACCTCGTCAACCGGAACGTGCGCCGGTCGAGCAGGGCGCGGAGCGGCCTGACCCCCTGCTCGCAGCGGTGGGGCTGCAGCTCGATGCGCAGCGTGGGCGGGTCGATCAGGTCGAGGCGGTCGGCCTCGTTGACTGCTCTCTCCACCATCTGCGGCTTGAGGATCGCGGCGAGGTCGACGAAGGTTCGGACCAGTCCGGTGACCGGAATGCCCTCGCGAGCGACGACATCGCGATCCGGAAGGGTCGGGCGACGGTGGACGCGAATGTCCGGCCTGCGGTGCGGCGAAGCCGTGCGCACCGTCACTTCGATGTCGTCGCCCTCGTGCCCTATTGCCCAGAGCGCCGCGGCGCTGCGGTGGCTGAGCATGGCACCCGGGCTACAGGCGAGCACCCCCGCCATCCACTCCCCCCGTCGGCTCAATTCCCGCCGCCCAACGGCATAGACGCCGCTTGTCACCAAGTGCAGCCTCCCGCGCTCCAAGCGGTGCTGAATCGCGCGCCGGCTCAGCCCCGCCTCGAGCAACTGCCGGCGCGACACGACGCCGTGCTGCGCCTCGGCGAGCTCCCAAACTCCCCGCCCCCCACTCGCTGCGCGATCGATTGAGCACATCCCAGTGTGCTCAATGCATCGAGCGGCGCGATCTCTCCGGGGTGGAGGACGCTATTTGCGGGAAAAGCGACCGCTGAGCTGTCCCCGCCGGGGGATTCAGACCATGCCGAGGCCGCCGGAGACGCCGAGGGTCTCGCCGGTGACGTAGGTGGCGTCGTCGGAGACGAGGAAGGCGACCGCGGCCGCGACCTCCTCGGGCTGGCCGAGGCGGCCGACCTGGGTCGCCGAGCGCATCGTCTCGATCACCTTCTCGCCGATCTCGCCGAACTCCTTGGCGCCCATCAGCAGCGGCGTCTCGATCGGGCCCGGGGCGATCGAGTTGGCGGTGATCCCGTAGCGAGCGTTCTCGCGGGCGATCGCCTTCATGAAGGCGACGACGCCGCCCTTGGTCGCCGAGTAGACGGCCGAGCCCTTGGAGCCGACGCGGCCCGCCTCCGAGGAGATGCTGAGGATGCGGCCGTACTTCGCCTCCTGCATCCCGGGCAGCGCCGCGTGCGTGCAGTTGAAGACGCCAACCAGGTTGATCCCGATCAGCTTCTGCCACTGCTCGGGGGTGGTGTAGGTGAAGAAGCCGAACTCGTCGGTGCCGGCGTTGTTGACGAGGATGTCGAGGGTGCCCGTCGCCGCGACCGCGGCGCGGGCCGAGTCGAGGCTCGTCACGTCGAGCTCGAGCGCGTGGCCGGCGATCTCACCCGCCACACGCTCGGCGCCGGCCGTGTCGATGTCGCCGATCCAGACCTCGGCGCCCTCGGCGGCGAGCCGCGCCGCGATCGCGGCGCCGATGCCGCTCGCGCCGCCTGTGACCAGCGCCTTGCGCCCCTCCAGCCTCATCAGGCGGCAGCATAGACTGGCGCGGCTCATGGCAGACCTCCCCACCATCCCGATCGTCGGCGGCACCGGCGCCCTCGGCGCCGGCCTCGCCCTGCGCTGGGCCCGAGCCGGGGCGCCGATCGCGATCGGCTCGCGCTCGGCCGAGCGCGCCGAGGAGGCGGCGGCGAAGCTGTGCGAGGCCGTCCCCGGCGCCGAGATCCAGGGCCTGCTCAACGAGGACGCGGCGGGCGCCGCCGAGATCGTCTTCCTCACCGTCCCCTTCCGCGCCCAGTCGGAGAACCTCAACAACCTGCGCGAGGCGCTGCAACCGGGCCAGATCCTGGTCGACTGCACGGTGCCGCTCGCCGCCGCGATCAGCGGCAAGGCGACCCGCTCGCTCGGCGTCTGGCAGGGCAGCGCCGCGCAGCAGGCGCAGGAGATGGTCCCCGAGGGCGTCACCGTCGTCGCCGCCCTGCACACGGTCGGCGCGCCGACGCTCAGCGACCCGGACGCCGCGCTCGACGAGGACGTGCTCGTCTGCGGCGACCGCAAGGCCGACAAGGCGCGCGTCGCCCGGCTGATCGAGCTGATCCCGGGCCTGCGCGCCGTCAACGCCGGCCCGCTGGAGACGGCGCGGATCGTCGAGCAGCTGACGCCGCTGCTGATCTCGGTCAACGTCCGCTACAAGGCGCACGCCGGGATCAAGCTCACCGGCCTCCCCGACGGCGACCACTGGGAGTAGGGCGCGCGCCGTGCGGATCGCGCTGCTCGCGGGCGGCACCGGCGGCGCCAAGCTGGCGGCCGGGATGCAGGAGGAGGTCGGCTCCGACCTCAGCGTGATCGCCAACACCGCCGACGACATCGAGACGCTCGGCGTCCACGTCTCTCCCGACCCCGACCTCGTCACCTACTGGCTCAGCGGCGAAATCGACGAGGAGCGCGGCTGGGGCCTGAAGGACGACGGCTTCACAGTCTTCGAGCGGCTGACCAAGCTCGGCGCCCCCGCCTGGTTCAGTCTCTCCGACCGCGACCTCGCCGCCTGCCTCTACCGGCGCCAGTTCGTCGAGGAGGGCGGCAGCGCGACCGACGCCCAGGCGCAGATCTGCCGCGCGCTGGGGGTCGCGGCGCGGGTGCTGCCGATGTGCGAGGCGCCGGTCCGCACGCAGGTGCAGACAGCGGCCGGCCGGCGCGCCCTGCAGGAGTACCTGATCGTCGACCGCGGCCGGCCCGAGGTCCTCGGCGTCGAGCTGGAGGGGATCGAGGCGAGCGAGCCGACGCGCGAGGCGCTCGCCGCGCTGCGCGCCGCCGAGGCGATCGTCATCGGCCCCTCCAACCCGGTGATCAGCATCGGCCCGATCCTCGCCGTGCCGGGGATGCGGGAGGCGATCGCCGCCACCGGCGTGCCCGTCGTCGCGGTCAGCCCCTTCGTCGCCGGCAAGGTCGTCAAGGGACCGACCGAGCGCTTCATGCAGGCGCTGGGCCGGCCCGCGACCGTCGCCGGAGTCGCCTCGCTCTACGCCGGCCTGATCGACGCGATGGTGGTCGACGAGGGCGACCCCGACCCGCCGCCGGCCGAGATCCCGACCCTCGCCGCGCCGACCCTGATGGAGGGTGCCGCCGGCCGCGCGCGCCTGGCCCGCATCGTGCTCGACTACGCCATTAGCCTGGCCGAGGCTTGAACGCGACCGCGATCCTCCCCGTCAAGCGCTTCGGCGCGGCCAAGCAGCGGCTCGCCGTCGGCGTGGGCAAGGCGCGCCGCGCCGCGATCGTCGAGGCGATGCTCGAGGACGTGCTCGAAGCGATCGGCGAGACACACCTTGTCGAGCGCACGATCGTGGTGACGAGCGAGCCGCGGGCCGTCGAGCTGGCCACCGCGGCAGGCGCCGAGGTCGCCCCCGACCCGGACGAGGGCGGCCATTCCGGCGCGGCGCTGGCGGGCATCGCCCGGGCGCGGGAGCTCGGCGCCGAGTGCGCCGTCCTCCTCCCCATCGACTGCCCGCTGCTCGACCCGCGCGAGCTCGAACGGCTGCTGACCGGGATGCCGGGGCAGTTCGTCGCGGTCGTCCCCGACCGCCACGGCACCGGCACGAACGCCCTGGCGCTGGCCCCGCCCGACGCGATCGAGCCCGCCTTCGGCGAGGGCAGCTGCGCCCGCCACGTAACCGCCGCGCGCGAGGCCGGAGTCCCCTACGCGGTGGAGGAGCTGCCGTCCCTAGCCCTCGACCTAGACACCCCCGCCGACACGATCGCGCTGACGCGGGCGATCGAAGCCGACCGGAGCCGAGCGCGGCGGACTGCGAAAGCGCTGGGCATATGAGCGAGCTGCGCGTCATCCCCGTCACGGGCCTTCCCGAGATCGAGACCGGCGCAAATCTCGGGGAGCTGATCGCCGCGCACGCCGAACTAGCAGGTGGCGACGTGGTGGTCATCTCGCAGAAGGTCGTCTCCAAGGCCGAGGGCCGTGTTCGCCACCTCTCATCCGTCATCCCCGGTGCCGAGGCTCGCAAGCTGGCGGCAGCGCTGGGTAAGGAGCCGGCCCTGATCCAACTCATCCTCGACGAGAGCGCCGAGGTGCTGCGCGCCGAGCGCGGCGTCCTCATCACCGAGACCCACCACGGCTTCGTCTGCGCCAACGCCGGCATAGATACCTCCAACCTCCCCGACGACAACACCGTCTGCCTACTGCCCGTTGATCCAGATGCCTCCGCCCGTCGAATACGAGCTGAAATCGGAGCCATCGGCGTCGTGATCGCGGACAGCTTCGGGAGAGCGTGGAGACTCGGTCAGGCCGAGGTAGCCATCGGCTGCGCCGGCCTGACGCCCTTGGACGACTGGCGCGGCCGTGCTGACGCTCAGGGCCGGGAGCTGGAAGCAACCCAAATTGCAATCGCCGACGAGGCCGCAGGAGCTGCCGATCTAGCGCGAAGCAAGGACAGCCGGGTCCCAGCCGTGATCCTCCGCGGTCTAGCCCGCTTCGTCACCACAGAGGACGGGCCCGGCGCTGCCGCCCTTCGGCGCCCGCGAGATGAGGATCTATTCCGCTGACGCCGGGCCATCCCGGTAGGGGTGAAGCGTCTTGTACCTTTTCGCGGGCGCTCGTCTGCGGCGCCAGCAATCGGCGATTCTCGAAAAAGTTAAGCGGAACCCCTACCGGGATGGCCCGGCCACATCCAACACAGCCGCACCCTTGAGCGCGCCCGTGCGAATCGAATCCAGCGCCTCGTTCGCACCCTCAAGCTCGTGCAGCTCAACCTCGGTCCGAATCGGAACCTCCGCCGCGAGCGCCATGAACTCCTCGCCGTCCTGCCGCGTCAAATTCGCAACCGAGGCGAGCGACCGCTCGCCCCAAAGCTGCTCGTACGGAAAGCTCGGGATGTCGCTCATGTGGATGCCGGCGCTGACGATCCGCGCCCCCTTGGCGCTCGCGCGCAGCGCCGTCGTCATCAGCGCCCCGACCGGGGCGAAGACGATCGCGCCGTCGATCTCCTCCGGCGGCGCCTCGTCCGAGGAGCCCGCCCACTCGGCCCCCAGCTCGCGCGCGAACGCCTGCGTCTCCTCGTCGCCGACGCGGGTGAAGGCGAAGACGCGCCGCCCCTGGTGCGCCGCCACCTGGCAGAGGATGTGGGCCGAGGCGCCGAAGCCGTAGAAGCCGATCCGCTCGGCGTCGCCGACGAGGCGCAGCGCCCGGTAGCCGATCAGGCCGGCGCAGAGCAGCGGCGCCGCCTGCTCGTCCGGATAGCCCCCCGGGAGCGGGAAGCAGTAGCGCTCGTCGGCGACCGCCAGCTCGGCGTAGCCGCCGTCGATGTCGTAGCCGGTGAAGCGGGCGCGGTCGCAGAGGTTCTCGCGCCCGCTCATGCAGTAGCGGCACTCGCCGCAGGTCCAGCCGAGCCAGGGCACGCCGACGCGGTCCCCCGCGGCGAAGCGCTCCGCTCCCTCCCCCGCCTCGACCACCGTGCCGACGATCTGATGCCCCATGACCAGCGGCAGCTTCGGCTCGCTCAGCTCGCCGTCGGCGATGTGCAGGTCGGTGCGGCAGACGCCGCAGGCGTGGACGGAGACCAGGACCTGGCCGGCGCCCGGCCGCGGCTCGGGCAGCTCAGCCGGCCGCAGCGGCTGCCGCTGTCGCTCGAGGACCATCGCTCGCATACGTCTCGATGATCTCGTACAGCGTCGTCCGCTGCGCCGGCTCGCGCCCGGCGGCGCGGGCGGCGCCGATCAGCTGCTCGGGCTCGAGGCGCACGCCGTGCTGCGAGCCGGCCATGCGCGAGATGTTCTCCTCCATCAGCGTGCCGCCGAGGTCGTTGACCCCCCAGCGCAGCGCCTCTGTCGCCGCGTCGAGGCCCATCTTCACCCAGCTCGCCTGCAGGTTGGGGATCGTCTGCCCCAGCGCCAGCCGGAAGGCGGCCGTGTGCTTGAGGTTCTCGGCCGCCGAGATCTCCTCGATCCCGTGCGTGCGGCCGAGCATCGTGTTGAAGGGGATGAAGCTGAGCGGCACGAACTCGGTGATGCCGCCGGTGCGCTCCTGCAGGGCGCGGACGACGCGCATGTGACGGGCCAGCTCGCGCGGCTCCTCGATGTGGCCGAACATGACGGTCGAGGTCGAGCGCAGGCCGGCCCGGTGCGATGCCTCGATGATCTCGACCCACCGGGCCACCGGCAGCTTGTTGGGCGAGATGCGCTGGCGGACGCCGTCGTCGAGCACCTCGGCCGCGGTCCCCGGCGTCGAGCCGAGGCCGCACTCGATCAGGTAGGCGAAGACCTCGTCCGGGCTCTTGCCCGAGCGCTCGCACATGAAGTGGACCTCCATCGGCGAGTAGGCGTGCAGGTGCAGCTGCGGCGCGACCTCCTTGGCCAGCCGCAGCCAGCGGCTGTACTCGTCGAGCGTCAGGTCGGGATGGATGCCGCCCTGCATGCAGATCTCGGTGGCACCGAACTCGACCGCCTCCTGCACCCGCGCCGCGAAGTCCTCCTCGGAGACCTCGTAGGCGTCGGGCGAGCGCCGCCCCTGGCCGAAGCCGCAGAAGGCGCAGCCGACCGTGCAGATGTTGGTGAAGTTGATGTTGCGGTTGACGACGAAGGTCACCCGCTCGCCGGCCAGCTCCGCCCGCAGCTCGTCGGCCGCGACCCGCATCTCCTCGATCGCGTCGGGCCTTGTCTCGGCAAAGAGAGCGGTGAGCTCGTCCTCGCTCAGCTCCTCACCCTCGCGCCCCTTGGCAATCGCCCGCTCAGCCAACCCCGCCGGCAGCTTCTCCTCGCTCCTCCGCCCCGACCCCTGCCTCGGGATGAAGCTCCAGTACTTGAGCTTGACGACGTCGAGCACCCCCTGCTCCATCCACTCCGGGTCCATGTACTGCGGGTACACGCACAACCGCTCGGTCAGCGCATACCCCCGCGGCGCCAGCTCCTTCCGCACCTGATGCGGGCTCGGGAACGGCTCCTCCGGAGAGATATGGTCGCCGTTCGCCGACAGCCCCCCGAGATCGGTCGCCCCAGCCTCCACAAGCTCCCCCCAGGCGTCCGAGAGATTGGGAGGAATCTGGATGCCGACATCGGGCATGAGTTTCCGGCACTCAGCGATGAGCCGCTTGATCTCGTCGACGGAGACCTCGCTCGCCCAGGTCGGCATGGCCGATGGGCCCCCCTCTGGCGGAGCCTCCACGGCTGTTGCTCCGACAGAGGGGGGCCCATCGGCCAACCACCTTTCGCGAGCGGCGGCGTCCGCGATATCCGCCACTTCGGCCCCGTAGTAGCGCGGGTGCGGCACGAAGTTCTGCAGGATCACCTCCTGCAGGTGCCCGTAGCGCTCGTGGAGCTTCGCCAGCGCTTCCAGCGATTCGACCCGCTCCCGCTCGCTCTCACCGATGCCGACGAGGATGCCGCTCGTGAAGGGAATTTTCAGCTCCCCGGCGGTCTCGATCGTCCGCAAGCGCTCCGCCGGGTGCTTGGTCGGCGAGCCGGCGTGGACGGTGTCCATCAACCGCTCCGAGACGGACTCGAGCATCAGCCCCTGCGAGGCGGTGACCTCGCGCAGCCGGGCCAGGTCGTCGCGGTCGAGCACGCCGATGTTCGTGTGCGGGAGCAGGCCGCGCTCGAGCGCCCGTTCGCAGGCCCAGACTACGTAGGAGGTGAAGTCATCGTGGCCCCACTCGGCGAGTCGCGCGGCGACGACCGGGTTGACCTCCGGCCGCTCGCCGGTCAGGACCAACAGCTCCTTGGCGTTGCGCCGCAGCGCCTCGTCGAGCAGCCGCTCGACCTCCCCGGGGTCGCGGATGTGCGCCTGGTGCGTGGCGAAGGCGCAGTACTTGCAGTAGCACTGGCAGGTGCGCGAGAGCGAGAGCGTGTAGTTCCGCGAGAAGGTGACCCGGCGCACGCGAGCGAGGCTACTGCACATGCCAACCGGCACGCACAGGACGGTAAGTCAAGTCATAGGAGCACCGACGGCTGCATGTACGATGCCGCCAGCATGGGTGGAGAGCTGACGGGTGGTGATGGAGCGCGGGAAAGGCAAGCACCGCCACCCCCGAAAGACGTTCCGGCAGATTGGTACCCGGATCCAGACGCCGAGAACTTGCAGAGATACTGGGATGGCGCGCGATGGACCGACGACGTTGCCCCCCTGCCGCTGGCGTCGTCAACGGATACCAAGCGCCCGACAGAGGAGGCGAGTCCCGCGCCCGACACGCGCTCACCCGACGACGATGACGAAAGCGACAAAGGCAGCGTTGCGGCTCCTGGCTGGTACACGGATCCCGATGAGACGCATCTGCGGCGCTATTGGGACGGAACGGAGTGGACCGACTGGACGGATGAGACTTATGACGCGGACGACGGTCGCTCAGGCGGCGAAGAAACCGACCCTCGAAACGACTCCCTCGCGACAATCGGCTGGATAACCGCGATCTTCTTCCCAATCATCGGGATCGTCGTCGGAATCATTCTCGGAAGCCGCGGAGACAGCCGCGGCACATCCATCGTGATCACGGCAACCGTCGTGTTCATCGCCGGAATCGCGGTGTGGGTGGCTCTTCTCTCTGCCGCCGCCAGCGGCTGACCCTAGGCCGGCTTCGGCGGCGGAGGAGGCGGCTTCGGCGAAGCCTTGGAAGGCGATGGCCGTTTGACTCGCTCGGGCGACTCAGTCGGGGCCGGTCCGCCCGGCTCGAGCACGAACTTGAAGACCGCAGCCGCGAGGAGCGAACCGACGATCGGGCCGAGCAGGTAGGGCCAGACGGACCCCCATTCGTTGCCGACGAGCGCCGGGCCGAACCAGCGGGCCGGGTTGAAGGAGCCGCCGTCCAGCGGGCCGCCGACCATGACGATGAAGCCCAGGGTCGTGCCGATCGCCAGTGGCGCCCAGTCCTTGAAGCTCTTCTTCGAGAAGACCGCAGCGAGGATCACCAGCACCAGGCAGAAGGTGCCGACCGCCTCGACGATCGAGCCCTGGAAGGCGCTCCCAAGGAGCGGGCTTACCGTCGCCGCGCCGTAGTGAGTCGCCCGTCCCTCGTCGAGCAGCAGTCCCTTGCAGAGCCAGGCGCCGAGCACAGCGCCGATGAACTGGGCGAGCATGTAGATCGCGGCATCAACCGTGGCGATCCGTTTGATCGCCCAAGCGGCGAGAGTGACGGCCGGGTTGAAGTGCCCCCCGCTGACCACGCCGAACATGACGATCAGGCCGAAGAGCAGGAAGGCGTGGACGAGGCCGATCACCGCGAAATCGGAGCCGAAGCTCGCCTGTTCGCCGGTCGAGACGAAAAGCACGACGACGCTGGCGATGAAGAACACCAGCAGGAAGGTGCCGATCAACTCAGCTAGATATGCAGCAAGCCCTCGTTCCTCCACACTGCCTCCTCCGTAAGTCAGTTCGATTGGGCGGCGCCAGTCTACCCGGAACGGAGGAGCGAATATGCTGCCCGCCGCAATGAGGGTGGTCTTCGCGCTGCTGGCGGCCGTCCTGCTGGCCGTCTTCGGCGGCTGCGGTGGGAGCGGCGCTGAACCGGGCGCGCCGGTCGGCGCGACGCTCGTGCTCGACTTCGTGCCAAACGCCGCCCACACCGGGATCTACGCGGCGAAGCGGGAGGGCTACTACCGCGACGCGGGCGTGAAGCTGACCGTCCGCCAGCCGGGCGAATCGACCGACGCGCCGAAGCTGCTCGCCGCCGGGCGCGCCGACTTCGCGATCCTCGACATCCACGACCTCGGCATCGCCCGCGAGCGCGGCCTCGACGTCGTCGGCCTGATGCCGATCGTGCAGCGCCCGCTCGCCGCCGTGATCGCCGGCGCCGGCGAAGGCGTCACCGGCCCGCGCGACCTCGAAGGCCGCCGGGTCGGCGTCACCGGCCTGCCCTCCGACGAAGCCGTCGTCGACTCCGAGGTCAGCGCCGACGGCGGCGATCCGGCCAGAGTCGACCGGGTGACGATCGGCTTCAACGCCGTCTCCGCGCTCGCCGCCCACAGGGTCGTGGCGGCGACCGGCTTCTGGAACGCCGAGGGCGTCGCGCTGCGCCGCCGGGGCATTCCGGTCCGCATCTTCAAGGTCGACCGCTACGGCGCCCCGCCCTATCCCGAGCTGGTCCTCGTCGCCTCGCGCAAGACCGTCGAGCGCAGACCGGGGCTGGTCGACTCAGTGGTCAGGGCGACGAAGAAGGGATACGCCTTCGCCGTCGCCCACCCGGGCCGGGCGCTCGCCGACCTGCTCGCCGAAGCGCCGGGGCTCGAACGCGCCGGCGAGGCGACGCAGATGAAGGCGCTGCTGCCCGTCCTCGCCCCCGCCCCCTTCGACCCGACCGTCCTGCGCGCCTGGGCGCGCTGGGACCTCGACCACGGCCTGCTGAAGCGACCGCTCGACGTCGGCGCCGCCTTCGACGAACCGTGAGCCGCCCGCCGGCCGGGGCGGCTACGCTTGGCGCCGTGAGCCTGGCCGACGACTTCCAGCAGGTGCTCGACTCCCTGCCGCCCGACTGGACGGACCTTGAGCTCGACCTGCGAATCGCGGACGAGAGCCGCTACGTCGACACCGCGGTGGCGCTCAGCCAGGTCAACGCCCGGCCCTACTCGAAGGCCGACTGGGACTGGCGCCTGGCCGTCGCCCAGAGCTTCGGCCACGCCGCGGCGCCGGAGACGGTCAAGGGCGTGCTCGCCAAGCTCGACGCCGAAGGCGTCCGCGGCGAGATGGCCGTGCGCGAGGTGCGCGAGGGCCGCGCCGAGGTCGTGCAGATGTGGGGCCGCCCGGAGAGCGTTCGCGAGGAGCTCCGCGAACGCCGCTCGCTCTAGCAGTGGCCCGCGTCCTCGCGATCTCCGCCGACCTCCTCCTCGGCAGCAAGGTCGAGGCAATGCTGAAGACGGCGGGTCACGACGTGACGCTCGTCTCCACCCTTTCGGATGCCCAGCTGGGCGACATCGACCTCCTCGTCGCTGACCTCGACGCCGAGGACCCACAAGCTCTCGCCGCAACCGCCATCCCCGTCCTCGGCTACTACTCGCACGTGAACGCAGAGACCCGAGAAGCTGCCGAAGCCTCCGGCATCGCGCTCGCCGTCCCCCGTTCCCGGATGGCCAGGGAGCTGCCGACCCTCGTAGCGAAGCTGCTTCACGCTTAAGCGGGGCTGGCCGATCGGGACCCCGATCGGCCTTCTCGGCTTCAGCCGACGAAGACCTGCCAAAGCAGGAAGGCGTTCAAGGCGATGATCAGCGCCGCAAGTACTCCCGCGATCACCGTTAGCCAGCCCGGATTTACGAGAGCTCCCATCACCTCGCGCCGGGAGGCCAGCATCAGGAGCGGGACGAGCGCAAAAGGGATCCCAAACGAAAGGACCACTTGGCTCGCGACCAGGGCGTCGGTTGGATCGAGGCCAACGCCGAGCACGATCAGCGCCGGGGCAAGCGTGATCGCGCGGCGCAGGTAGATCGGGATACGGCGGCGGATGAAACCCTGCATCACCACCTGCCCGGCCATCGTCCCGACCGAGGAAGAGGCGAACCCCGAAGCGAGCAGAGCGATGCCGAAGACCATGGCTGCGTTGGCGGAGACCAGCGACTTCAGTCCCTCATAGGCGCCGTCGATCGTGTCGACGCCGGTCAGGCCGCTGGTGTGGAAGAGCGCCGCGGCGACGATCATCATCGAGAGGTTGACCAGGCCGGCGAGCGAGAGGGCGATTACCACGTCGACCTTCTCGAAGCCGAGGATGCGCTTCTTCTCGGCCTCGTCGCGGCCGACGATCCGCCGCTGGGTCAGGGCGGAGTGCAGGTAGACGACGTGCGGCATCACCGTCGCGCCGATGATCCCGGTGGCGAGCAGGATGCTCTCGGTGCCGGCGAAGCCGGGCACGACCAGGTGCTTGGCGACTTCGGCGCCGGACGGCCCGGCGTCGACCAGCTCGAAGACGAAGGAGGCGACGACGACGCCGACCAGGGCCGTGATCCCGGCCTCGAGCCGGCGGAGGCCCAGCTGCTGCAGGGCGAGGATCGCGAAGGCGCCGGCGCCGGCGATCAGGCCGGCGGGGAAGAGCGGGACGCCGAAGAGCAGGTTGAGGCCGAGCGCGGCGCCGACCACCTCGGCGACGTCGGTCGCCATCGCGACCAGCTCGGCCTGCAGCCAGAGTCCGATCGAGGTGCGGCGCGAGAAGGTCTCGCGGCAGAGCTCGGCGAGGTTGCGGCCGGTGGCGATGCCGAGCTTCGCCGACTGCGTCTGGACCAGCATCGCGATCAGGTTGGCGGCGAGCACGACCCAGAGCAGCAGGTAGCCGAACTTGGCGCCGCCGGCGATGTTGGTGGCGAAGTTGCCCGGGTCGATGTAGGCGACGGCGGCGATGAAGGCCGGACCGAGGAAGGGCCAGACGCGGCGCATCCCACGGCTCTCCCCCTCCAGCGAACGCCGCGCCGCGCGCGCGACCGCCGCCTCGCCGGGGAGGACATCCTCGACGGCCGCGCCACCTGTAGGCATGTCGGACGTCCCCTCTGCGGGAACATTGGAGCCCTCCCCGGCGCGATCCCTGGAGGCCGTATCAATGCGGGTTCCCGCAGGGGGGGCGTCCGACATGCCTACGCCTTGGGGAGTTCGAGGTCGGGGCCGGGGATCGGCGTCCCGTGCGGGTCGTGGCTCGGCTCGCCGAGCTTGGCCGCGATCAGCAGCTCGAGCTCCTCGGAGATGTGGTGCTCGAGCACCTCCGCCTCGGCGTGCACCCGGTCCTCGGGCATCCCCAGCGCCTCGGCCAGGTAGGTCTCGATCAGCCGGTGGTGGCGGATCACCTCGAGCGCCACCTTCTCCCCCGCCGGGGTCAGCGTCGCGCCCCGGTAGGGGACGTAGTCGACGAGCTCGAGGGCGGCAAGCTTCTGCAGCATCGCGGTCGCGGTGGCCGGGGCGACGCCGAGGCGCTGGGCGACGTCGCCGTTGAGGACCGGGCCTTTGCGCTGGCGCGAGAGGGTGTAGATGGCCTTCGCGTAGTCCTCGATGGCCTCGGAGGGTTTAGGCATGTCGAAAGAGTTTAGGGGTATCGAAAACGGAGTGTTGAGGCGATGGGGATGACCCCCGTCCGAGCAACAGCAGGGAGGCTCGTTCGGGTCATCCCCATCCCCCCCGACGGACAGCTTCTTAGAATTGAGCCATGACCCAGACCGTCGCGGTGGAGCTCGATGCGCAGTATCGGCAGCTGAAGGAGGAGTGCGGGCTGCTCAATCGCTCGGACAGGGGGAAGTTGCTCGTTCGAGGGACGGAGGCGGCTGAGTATCTGCAGGGACAGCTGACGAATGATGTTGAGGGACTCGGGGCTGGCGAGGGGTGTTATGCGGCGCTGCTCGATCGCAAGGGGCATATGCAGGCCGATATGCGTGTCCTCAACCTTTCCGGTGCGCCTTTTGCACCTGTGGGGTCCATAAAGCGCACCGGAACGGAGGAGGCGGTGTTTTGGATCGACACCGAGCCGGCAACGCTGGAGGCGACACGGCGCCATTTGCAGACTTACAAGATCGGGCGGGAGGTGGAGGTCGAGGACGTGACGGCGGCGCGGGCGATCCTCTCGCTGATCGGGCCGCGGGCCGCTGAGATCGCGGGCTCGCCGCCGTTGTCAGAGCACGCTTGCCAGTCGCACGCCGTGGCGGGAGCCGAGTGCGTCGCGGTCGGCACCCGCGGCGGGATCGACCTGATCGCGGCGAGCGGCGACGCCGAGCGCCTGCGCGCCGCCCTGCTCGATGCGGGCGCCGCCGAGGTCTCGCCCGACGCCGCCGAGATCCTTCGCATCGAGGCCGGCGTGCCGCGCTTCGGAATCGAGATGGACACGGCGACGATGCCGGCCGAGGCGGGCATCGTCGAGGCGGCGGTCGACTTCGAGAAGGGCTGCTACATCGGCCAGGAGACCGTCGCCCGCCTCCACTACAGGGGCAAGCCCAACCGGCACCTGCGCGGCCTGAGATTGAGCGCGCCGGCGCCGAGCGGCACCGCCCTGCGGCTCGGCGACAGGGAGGTCGGCGCCGTCGGCGGCAGCTGCGTCTCCCCCGCCCACGGCCCGATCGCGCTCGCGATCCTGCGCCGCGAGGCCGAGCCGGGCAGCGAGCTGACCGCAGGTGAAGATGGCGTTACGGCTCGCGTCGTCGACTTGCCCTTCGGCTAGATTCCGCCGCGATGGGTCTTGGCGGAGGCAGAGTCACGGCGATCTGCGCGCTGGCGGCGACGGCGCTCACGGTCGCCGGCTGCGGCGCCGAAGAGAGAGTCAACGAACCGCGGCCGCAACCGCCGACCCGGGTCAGCGTCTCGATCACGCCCAAGTCGATCACCGTGCGGCCGCCGCGGATCGCGATCGGCCCCGAACCGACGCAGCAGATTCCCCAGAACCAGCACGCCGGACAGCCGCCGATCCGCTCGGACGAGCCGCTCGACGTCGTCTTCGTCGCCGCCAACCTGACCGACTTCGACTCCAGGCTCGTAGTCCACGGCCCGAAGAACGTCACCTCCGACGCCCTCGTCGCCAACGGCAACGGCTCGCTGCAGACGAGCCTGCCGACCGGCGTCTACCGCCTCAGCGCCGCCGACATCCCCGCCGCCAAGGCCGCCCGCTTCGTCGTCGGCCCGTATCGCACCTCCTCGCAGAACGACGTCCTGCTGCCGTAGGGCGGGCGCTCGCCCGCGGACGCCACCGACCTCCTGTTGGGTGTGATCGATACTCAAATGTAGATTAGAGCCTTTACCTATGCCATACTGTCGGAAATGCGCAAACCGCACGCGTATTCTCCGCAATCCCAGGAGGCCGCGCGCCTGCTCGGCGAGCAGGTCCGCCTGGCGCGCCTCGAGCGCCGCTGGACCCTCGAGGAGCTGGCGGAGAGGGTGGGCGTCAACCACACGACGATGCGCAAGGTCGAGCGGGGCGACCTGAGCGTCGGCCTCGGCCCGGCACTCGAGGCCGCCACTCTCGTCGGGGTGCCCCTCTTCCAGGCCGACCGCGAGCGCCTCGCCCTGGAGCGGCGCGAGGTGCAGGCGCGCCTGGCCTTGATCCCGGCTCGGGCGAGGCGACCGAAGAAGGTCGACGATGAGTTCTAGGCAAGACCGCGCCGGCCGGCCGGAGACGGCCTACGTCTGGATCTGGCTGCCCGCAGCGGCCGAGCCGATTCCGGCGGGCCGTCTCGACCAGGTCGGCGAGTCGCTCGTCTTCCGCTACGGCCGCCTCTACCTGGAGCGACCCGACGCGATCGCGATATACGAGCCGGAGCTGCCCCTCGTCCCCGGCGAACAGGTGCCGGCGGCGGACACGATCCACGGCTGCATCGCCGACGCCGGACCCGACTCCTGGGGGCAAAGGGTGATCCTCCACGAGCTCGGGGGCGAAGGCGCCGACCCCGGTCCGCTGACCTACCTCCTCGCCTCCGGCTCGGACCGGATCGGCGCCCTCGACTTCCAGCCGTCCGCCGCCGAGTACGTGCCCCGCGAGGCCGGGGCCGCTTCGCTCGAGGACCTGCTGGCGGCCGCCGAACACGTCGAGGAGGGAACGCCGCTCCCCCCGGCTCTCTCGGCGGCGCTCCTGCGAGGCACCTCGATCGGCGGCGCCCGCCCCAAGGCGCTCCTCGACGAGGGCGAGCGGCGCTGGATCGCCAAGTTCAGCTCGACGACCGACGCCTACCCGGTCGTGCAGGCGGAGTTCGTCGCCATGCGGCTCGCGCGCCTGGCCGGGCTGAACGCGGCCAGGGTCGAGATCGCGGAGGCGCTTGGCAAGAAGGTCCTGCTCGTCGAGCGCTTCGACCGCCCGCCGGCAGGAGGGCGCCGGGCGATGGTCTCGGCGCTGACGATCCTCGGGCTCGGCCAGGCCGGCGGGCGCTACGGCAGCTATGCGGAGCTGGCCCAGGTCGTTCGCGCCCGCTTCACCGACCCCGACGCGACGCTGCGCGAGCTCTTCGGCCGCATCGCCTTCAACATCCTGACCTCGAACACCGACGATCACCCCCGCAACCAGGCGGCCTTCTGGGATGGAAATGAGCTCATGCTGACCCCCGCCTACGACATCACCCCCTGCCCGCGCTCCGGGGGCGAGGCCGAGCAGGTGATGGCGATCGGCGAGGACGGGTGGCGCTACAGCCAGCTGGCGGGCTGCGTCGCCCGCAGCGCCGCGTACCACCTCGGCGAAGCGGCCGCGCGCGAGCTCGTCGACCGCCAGGTCGACGCCATCCGTGACAACTGGCACGACGTCTGCGACGAGGCCGGCTTGACGAGAACCGAGCGAGACTCCCTCTGGGAACGTCAGTTCCTCAATCCATTCGCCTTCCTCGACTCGCACAGCTGAACCGTCTGGCCCGCTTGCGACGATCGGTGAGTGACCGTAGCTCTCGCCATAGCGGTGCTCGCCCTCGTCGCCGTCGTCGCCTACCTGGCGACCCGCCGGCCGGCTGAGCAGGCGCCGGTCGATCACGGACCGGCGATCCAGGAGGCGACCGCGCAGGCGGTCGCCGACCTGCTGCGCGTCAACGAGGAGTCGCGCAAGGTCGATGTCAAGGAAGCGGAGGCGGCATTGCAGAAGCGCGAGGCCGAGTTCCGCCGCCTGACCGAGCCGATCGGCAAGAACCTCGAGCGGATCGAAAAAGAGGTGACGACGCTGAGCCGCGACCGCGGCAAGGCCGACGAGGCGATGCGCACGCTGCTCGACGAGATGAAGGCGGGGCTCGGCGACCTCGGCACCCAGACCGGCACCCTGGTCAAGGCATTGCGCCAGCCGCAGACGCGCGGCAAGTGGGGCGAGGTGCAGCTCAAGCGCTGCGTCGAGATCGCCGGCATGACCGAGCACGTCGACTTCGAGCTGCAGCAGACGATGAGCGACGGCGAGACCGTGCTGCGACCCGACGCGGTCGTGATGCTGCCTGGCAGCCGCCGGGTCGTGATCGACTCCAAGGTGCCGCTCGACGCCTACCTCGAGGTGCTCGAGGCCGACGACGATGCGACCCGCAAGGGCGAGCTGATCCGCCACGCGCGCCAGGTCCGCGACCACATCACGAAACTCTCCTCGAAGCGCTACCAGGACCAGTTCGAGAGCGGCGAGACGCCCGACTTCGTCGTCTGCTTCATGCCCTCGGAGGCCGCCCTGCACGCTGCCTTCGAGGCCGAGGCCTCGCTCTACGACTACGCGCTCGAGCAGAAGATCCTGATCGCGACACCGACGACGCTGGTCGGGCTGCTGCGCACGGTCGAGCTCGGCTGGCGCCAGGAGCAGATCGCCGAGCAGGCGCAGGAGATCGCCGCCGCCGCGCGCGAGCTGCACAGCCGCACCGGCTCCTTCCTCGAGCATTTCGCCAAGGCCGGGCGCCAGCTCAACTCGGCGACGAAATCCTTCGACGACGCGGTCGGCTCGCTGGAGAGTCGGATCATGCCGCAGCTGCGGCGGATCGAGGAGATGGGCGCCGCCTCCGGCAAGGAGCTGGAGGAGCCGCGCCGCGTCGACCGCGCCGTGCGCCCGGTGCTCGTCGACGAGCCGAAGGAGCTCGAGGCGGCGACCGAGGCCGAAGCGGCCTGACGCAAGTCTGACTAGG
>JBLMYD010000080.1:0-4412 GCA_050258095.1 Chloroflexota bacterium | reverse complement strand
CAAGCGCCGAGCCAATTGGCTCGGCGCTTTGAGTATCCGCCGGTTCGAGGGGCACCCGTCCACACCACCCGCGCGAGAAGCGGGGCTCCGCAGCTAAGGTTGCTCGGACGTGATCGATTCTCTGGTCGAGCAGATAGAAGCCCGGTTCTCGGAGCTTGAGAAGCAGATGGCGGACCCCGAGGTGATCGCCGACCGGGGGCGATACGCCGAGGTTGGGCGGGAATACCGCGAGCTGGAGCCGGCGGAGGCGCTGGCGGCGGAGTACCGGACGCTGAAGGACGATCTGGAAGGGGCCAGGGAGCTGTTGGAGGAGGACGGGGACGATCCCGAGCTGAGGAAGGTGGTCGAGGAGGCGCCGAGCCGGATCGAGGAGCTGGAGGAGGAGATCCGGCTGGCGATGGTCGAGCGCGACCCGAACGACGCCAAGAACGTCCTGGTCGAGATCCGGGCCGGGACCGGGGGGGACGAGGCGGCGCTCTTCGCCGGCGACCTCTACAAGATGCTGAGCCGCTACGCGGAGGAGCGCGGCTTCTCGACCGAGACGCTCTCGCACTCGAGCGCCGAGGTCGGCGGCTTCAAGGAGATCACCTTCGAGATCAAGGGCGAGGGCGCCTACTCGGTCTTCAAGTACGAGGGCGGCACGCACCGCGTGCAGCGGGTGCCCGAGACCGAGTCGCAGGGCCGCATCCACACCTCGACCGCGACGGTGGCCGTGCTGCCCGAGGCCGAGGAGGTCGAGGTCGAGGTCGACCCCAACGACCTGCAGATCGACGTCTACCGCTCCTCGGGGCCTGGCGGCCAGTCGGTCAACACGACCGACTCGGCGGTGCGGATCACGCACAAACCGTCCGGCATCGTCGTCTCGATGCAGGACGAGAAGTCGCAGCTGCAGAACAAGGAACGGGCGATGCGGGTGCTGCGCGCCCGCCTCTACGAGCGCGAGCTGGCCGAGCAGCAGGCGAAGATCGCCTCCGAGCGCAAGGCGCAGGTCGGCAGCGGCGAGCGCTCCGAGAAGGTGCGCACCTACAACTTCCCCCAGGGCCGAGTGACCGACCACCGGATCAAGCACACCTCGCACAACCTCGACGGGGTGCTGGCGGGCGAGCTGGCCGAGTTCACCGAGGCGCTGGCCGCCGAGGAGAAGCGGCAGAGGTTGGAGACTGCCGCCGTAAGCTGACCTGCCAGTTCCATGAGACAGGCACTGAATGCCGCGACGGATGCCCTGCGGGCAGCCGGAATCGAAACCCCTCGCCTGGACGCTGAATTTCTGCTGGTTGAGGCGACGGGCTGGGACCGGGCGCGACTCGCTGCCGAGCCGGGGGCGGAGATCCCCTCCGCGGCGGCGCGGCGGTTCGCGGAGATGGTGCGGCGCAGGTTGCGGCGCGAGCCGGTCGCCTACATCGTCGGCCGCCGCGGCTTCCGGCGGATCGAGCTCGCGGTCGACCGGCGGGTGCTGATCCCGCGGCCGGAGACCGAGCTGCTGGTCGAGCTGGCGGTGGAGATGGAGCCGGAGCGGGTGCTCGACGTCGGCACCGGCTCGGGGGCGATCGCGCTGGCGGTCGCCGACGAGCTGCCCGAGTGCGAGGTCGTCGCCGTCGACACCTCGCGGGCGGCACTCGAAGTCGCCCGCGCCAACGCCGAGCGGCTGGACCTCGCCGACCGCGTCTCGTTCCATCAAGGGACGCTGCCGCCCGGCGACGCTGGGTTCGATCTCGTCCTCGCCAACCTGCCCTACGTGAGCGAGGCTGACTGGCCGGGCCTCGAGCCCGAGGTGACCGAGTGGGAGCCGCGCGAGGCGCTGCTCGCCGGCCGCGACGGCCTCGACGCGATCCGTTCCCTTTTTCTCTCCGATCGAGTTCACCCTTCTTCGTCCATATGGCGAATAAAGGCGAAGTCACCGGGCGGTTGCTTGGGGTTGGAGGTTGGGGAGGGACAGGCGGAGGCGGTCGGGGAGCTGATGCGCGAGGCGGGGTTCGAGGCGATCGAGGTGCGAAAGGACCTCGCCGGGATCGAGCGCGTCGTAGTCGGACGCGCCCATTCCGCTGACTTCGCCTTTCTTCGTCCTATGGACCCCAAAAAGACGAAGTCGGCGGCGGATGGGTGAGGTCATCTCGATTGAGCGCGATGGCGCCGATGTGGCCCGCGCCGCGCTCGAGCGGACGATCGCCGCCGGTGGCGTCGCCGTCTTCCCGGCTGACGGCCTCTATGGGCTGGCCTGCGACCCGCTCGACGCGGGCGCGATCGCGCGCATCCATGCGATCAAGGGACGGGACGACGGCAAGCCCTCGGCCGTCCTCTACTTCTCGCCGCCGGCGATGCGCGAGCTGGTCGAGGGGCTCGGCCCACGCACCCGAGGCGCGGTCGGCGCCCTGCTGCCGGGACCGGTCACCCTCGTCGTCGCCAACCCGGGCCGCCGCTACCCGCTCGCCTGCCGCGAGGACCCGGAGCGGCTCGGCGTCCGCCTGATCGACGGCCCGCTCGCCGGGGCGATGTGCCCGCTCTTCCAGACCTCGGCCAACCTCAGCGGCGAGCCCGCGCCGGCCTCGTTCGACGAGATTCCGGCCGGGGTGGTCGCGGCCGCCGACCTCGCCATCGACGGTGGCGTGCTGACCGGCCTGCCCTCGACCGTCGTCGACCTGACGAGCTTCGACGAGGACGGCGAGTGGAGCGTCCTCAGGGCCGGCGGGCTCGACCCGGCCGAGCTGGCGGCGCGCCTTGACGACCTAATCTCGCGTTAACCGTCGGCTGCGCGGGGGCGAAATACGCTGGCTCGGTGAGCCGAGCGCTGGCAGCGACGTCCGTCTTCGAGCAGGTGGGGGAGATGATGATCCTCACCGCGAGGACGATCGCCTCGGCGGTGCGGCCTCCATACCCCTACGGCGAGGAGCTGGTCTGGCAGTTCCTCTTCGTCCTCAAGCTCTCCTGGTTCCCGTTGCTCGTCTCGACCTTCGCGCTCAGCCTCGGCGCGCCCGGCCTGCAGGCGGCCGGGGTGCTCTCGCTCTTCGGTGCCCTCGACCGGCTCGGCGGCTTCTTCGTGCTCACCGCGATCCGCTGGATCGGGCCGCTCGTCACCGCGGTGGTCGTCGCCGGCGTCGCCGGCACGGCGATCACCGCCGACCTCGGCGCCCGCAAGATCCGCGAGGAGCTCGACGCCCTGCAGGTGCTCGGCGTCGACCCGGTCAAGAACCTCGTCGTGCCGCGCTTCCTGGCGCTGATAGCGATCACCGGCCTGCTCGACGTCTTCGCGATCGTCTTCGGCCTCACCGCCGGGATCACGGCCGAGCTGCTCTACAAGCAGTCGCTCGGCGGCTTCTTCGCCACGCTCTACGCCAACGCCTCGATCACCGACATCTGGGGGTCGGTCCTGATGTGCACGATGTTCGGCGCGATCATCGCCGTCGTCTGCTCGTTCAAGGGGATGACCGCATCGGGCGGCGCGGCGGGCGTCGGCCGCGCGGTCAACCAGGCCGTCGTCATCGCCCTGATGGGCGTCTTCTTCTTCGACTTCGCCTTCACGGCCGTGCTGCTCGCCACCAACCCCGAACTGCAGAGCATCCGGTGATCTCCCGGCGGGGCCAGATGATCGGCTGGCTCGACGTCCCCCGTGCCTGGCTGGACGCGACCGGCGAGATCGCCCGCTTCGGCTCGCGCGTAGCCGCCCTCGTCTACAGCGGCCGGGTGTTCAAGCACTTCGGCGAGAGCCTGCGCCAGGCCGGGATCCTGATCCTCGGCTCCGCCCTGGTGATCTGGGCCTTCGTCTTCATCCTCGGGCTCCAGTGCGGCCTGCAGGGCGCCTACTTCAACCGCTCGATCGGCGCGCCCTCGCTGGCCGGCCTCTTCTCGGCCTACTGCGACCTGCGCGAGGGCCTGCCTTACGCCTTCGGCTACATCCTCTCGGCCAAGGTCGGGACGGGGATCGTCGCCGAGATCGGCGCGATGCGGATCTCCGACGAGATCGACGCGCTCGAGGTGATGGGCATCGAGCCGGTCACCTTTCTCGCCGCGACGCGGCTGCTCGGCGCCTGGATCGCCTTGCCCTTCCTCTACCTGGTCGGGATCGGCGTCGCCTACCTCGCCAGCTACGTCTCCGTCGTCCAGCAGGTCGGCGACGTCTCGGCGGGCGGCTACCTGCTGATCTTCTGGATGTACCAGGACCCGGTCGACCTCACCTTCAGCCTGATCAAGGGGATGGCGATGGTGACCGCGATCGTGCTCGTCGGCTGCTACTACGGCTACACGGCCTCGGGCGGGCCGGTCGGCGTCGGCACTGCGACCGCGCAATCGATGGCGGTCAACATCGTCCTCGTCCACATCATCGGCATGCTCGGCACCGTCGTCTTCTGGGGCTCGACCCCGCGCGCGCCAATCGGCGGCTGACCCCGCCGCCGACGGGCCTAAAACCGACGCATAGC
>JBLMYD010000079.1:0-24267 GCA_050258095.1 Chloroflexota bacterium | reverse complement strand
AGACGCTAAGACGGAATTCGCACACCGCAAGGAAATTGCATAGAAAAGGCCCCAATTGGGGCCTTTTCCTTAGCGGGCCTGTAAGCCGGATCCTGTCGAGAGCGACCATCTGTCTCCCGGGGCCTGCGCCCCGGGGGGCCGCCGAAGCGGCCCTGCGGCCTACCTGGACCTCGCCGGGCAGGGTCGACGGTCCTGCTTGGCCTTGCACCGGGCGGGGTTTGCCTGGCCGCCGCGTCGCCGCGGCGCCGGTGCGCTCTTACCGCACCATTTCACCTTTGCCTGTACGCGGCTCACGTGTGGCCGCGCCATCGGCCGTGTGTTTCTGTGGCACTTTCCCGCGGGTTTCCCCGGGTGGGCGTGACCCACCGCCTCGCCCTGTGGTGTCCGGACTTTCCTCGAGGGGTTTTCTCTCCCCCCGCGGTCGCTCGGCCCGCCACTCGATGGTAGCGCCGGGGGCGTCGCCTGGCGACTTTGTTGCGGTATGCGCGACAAAGTCGCCAGGGAGCAATATCGTCCACTCGATGCCGACGGCGGTCGTGACGGGAGCGGGGAGCGGCCTCGGCCGCGCGATCGCGCTCGAGCCGGGGGCCACGGCTACCTCGTGCACGCGACCGACGTCGACGCCGAGGCGGCGGCGCGGACCGCGGCGGAGATCGGGGGTGGGGCGCAATCAGCGGCGCTCGATCCGTGCGCGACGAGCCAGCCTGCCGGGCGCTCGCGGGCCGAGGTCGCGCGGGACGGCTCGCTCGACCTCTGGGTCAACAACGCGGGCGTGCTGGTCACCGGCTCCTCCTGGGAGCAGGACGAGGAGAGACGCAGCGGCGGATGATCGAGATCAACGCCCTGGGCGGGGTGAACGGGACGATCGCCGCGCTGGAGCCGATGATCGCCGCCGGCCGCGGCCACGTGATCAACGTCGTCTCCCTGGCCGGGATCGTCGCCGCGCCGGGCGAGGTCAACTACTCGGCGAGCAAGCACGCTGCGATGGCCTTCACCCTCGGCACCCTCTTCGACCTGCGCCGCGCCGGTATCCGCAGCGTCGAGCTCTCGGCCGTCTGCCCGGACGGCATCTGGACGCCGATGCTGCAGGACAAACTCGACGACCAGGACGGGGCCGCCTCGTTCTCCGGGCAGCTGCGCCCCTTCGACATCTTCCCCCGCCTCATCCTGCGGTTCCTGCCCCTCATATGGAGGGACGCGCGGCGCCGGCAACGGCGTTACGCGAAGCGGATCGCCGCCGGTCAGTGGCCGTAGGCGAACGCTAGATCTTCCGGAACACGCCGACGACCTTGCCGATCACGCTGGCCTCGGTGGTGCGGATCGGCTCCATCGTCTCGTTCTCGGGCTGCAGGCGAACGTGGTCGTCCTCGCGGAAGAAGCGCTTTACCGTCGCCTCGTCGCCGATCAGGGCGACGACGATCTCGCCGTTGGCGGCATCCTGCGCGGGACGGACGATGACGTAGTCGTCCTCGAAGATGCCGGCGTCCTTCATGCTTTCGCCGCGCACGTTGAGGATGTAGTCGCCGTCCTCGCCACCAATGATGTCCGGCACTTCGATGTAGTCCTCGACGTTCTCCTCGGCCAGGATCGGCTCGCCGGCGGCGACCTGACCGACCAGCGGCAGGCCGCTCTCGGGACGGATCGTCCGCTTCGCCTTGTCGAGGAGCAGCTCGATCGCCCGCGGCTTGGTCGGATCGCGCCTGAGCAGACCGATTTTCTCCAGGTTGGCGAGGTGCGCGTGCACGGTCGAGGACGAGTGCAGGCCGACCGCTTTGCCGATCTCCCGCACCGTCGGCGGGTAGCCGGTCTTCGCCGCGTAGCGGCGGATGAAGTCGAAGATCTCCTTCTGCCTCTTGGTCAGGTCCAGCTCCAAGCTCAACTCCCTCCCAGCCGCGCGCATCTCTTCTTGTTATGTCCGAACACTTGTTCGCAAGCGTAGCGCCCTCCCCGGATACCTGCAACCGCAAGCGCCCGCTGGGCGCAAACATCTAGAATCGACGCCCCCTCGAGCGGCTGTGGCGGAACTGGTAGACGCGCAAGGTTGAGGGCCTTGTGGACCGCAAGGTCCGTGGAGGTTCGACTCCTCTCAGCCGCATGAGAAAGCCCCCGCAAACCGGGGGTTTTTGGTAAGCGTTCAGTCGGTCAGGGGGACATAACCGCCGCCCGGCGAACTCCTCGGCGTGGAGCGCGCCGAGGCCGAAGCGATCTACGACTCCGGCCGGGAGACGGTGGTCGCGGTGCTGCTGCGGATGGACGAGCAGATACAGCAGCTGAGCAAGCAGGTCGCCAAGCAGGGTGAGGAAATCGCCGAGCTCAAGCGGCGCCTGAACCGCAACTCCCAGAACTCCTCGGTGCCGCCGAGCCAGGACCCGCCGGGCGCGCCCGAGCGCAAGCGCCCCGATCCGTCTGGGCGCTCGCAGGGCGCCCAGCCCGGCCACCGGGGCAAAGGGAGGAAGCTCCTGCCGGCCGAGGCGGTCGACCGGGTCATCGACCACTGGCCGGGGAGCTGCGGCTGCGGCCATGCCTTCGCCGAGGGCGACGAGGAGGCCGGCGAGCCCGCCCGCCACCAGATCACCGAGCTGCCCGAGATCGCGGTCGCGATCACCGAGCACCGCCTGCACCGCCGCCTTTGCCCCGACTGCGGCAAGGCGACCCGCGCCGAGTTGCCCGAGGACGTGCCGGCCGGAGCCTTCGGAGTGCGCATGGAAGCCGCCGTGGCGACGCTCGCGATCCGCAACCGTGTCTCGCGCCGCGACACGGTCGAGCTGATGGACGAGCTGTTCGGCGCAAGGCTGGCGAGCGGCACGGTCGACGCGATCCTCGCCCGAGCGGGCGAGGCCCTGGCGGAGCCCTACGAGGACCTGCTCGAGCGCATCCGCGCCGCACCGGCGCTCAACGTCGATGAGACCGGCTGGAAGCTGCGCGGCGAGCGGCGCACCCTGTGGGGCGCAGTCGCTTCGCGGGAGGCCGTCTTTCGCATCGCCCCCGACCGCCACGAGCGCGAGGCAGAGGCCCTGCTGGGCGAGGACTTCTCCGGCATCCTAGGCTCCGATCGCTGGTGGGCCTACCGGGGCTTCGACCCGAAGCGGCGCCAGGCCTGCTGGTCGCACCTGATCCGCGACCTGACCGCCCACTCCGAAGGGCTTGCCGCCCAGAAGGAGTTCGGGGAGCAGGGGCTCGATATAGCCAAGCGTCTCTTCTCGGCCTGGGATGACTTCCACTCCCACGGCGACCGCGCCCGTCTGAAGCGAGAGGTGGCCCCGCTCAAGCGAGAGCTGAAAGCGCTGCTCGAGCGCGGCTCAAAGGGCCGGCGCAACAAGCTCACCTGGGGCTTTGCCAAGAACCTGCTGAAGATCTGGCCGGCTCTATGGACCTTCGTCGAGGTCGAGGGCGTGGAGCCGACCAACAACCGCGCCGAGCGCGCCCTGCGCGGCCCGGTCATCCACCGCAAGCTCTCGCTCGGCAGCCAATCGGAGCGCGGCGAGACCACGACCCAGCGACTGCTCTCGGCCTCGGTCACCTGCCGCCTGCAGGGCCGCTCGCTGTTCGCCTACCTGGCCGAGGCGCTCGGCGCCAGGGTTCGCGGCGATCCTGCGCCGCTGCTGGCCTGATCTACAGCGCCTTGCCGTCGGTCGCCGCGGTCGTGCCCGCTTGGGGAGGTAACTGAACGCTTACGGTTTTTGCGTTGTAGATCGATTTAGTCTCGAATTGTGGAACAGCGCCGGTGCGCCAGTCGGTGCGCCAGTCAGACAGCCGCCAGGCAAACGAGTTCAGGTGAGCTGGTTATGACTTTTCCGCGAGGAGCTTCTTGATCTGATCTTCGAATTCGCTGTCCTCGTGGTACACGCCCTGCTTAAGAGAGACGAGCCTTCCCCGTCTGTCGTAGAAGGCTGTATCGGGGAGACCGATCACCTTGAGCGAGTGCGCCATTTCGTGCTTGGGGTCCGTATAGCTTGGATACGGGACCGGAGCTTCTTTGAGCCATGTGGCGGCGAAGCCATTCGAATCTTCAGAGTCGACTCCGACAAAGGCGATCCGGGTGCCGAAGCGGGCAGAAAGCTTCTGCAGAAACGGGAACTCAAAGCGACAGTCGCCGCACCACGAAGCCCAGAGATTCACGACCACCGGAAAGCCGTGCAGCCGTTGCAGGCGCCTTTCAAGCGCGTCCTTCCCACCGGGAATCAGCTGGTTGGCCTGGGAGTAAAGGCCAGCAAGGGGTGCCGGTGCATCTTGAAGCGCCTTGGCGTAGTCAGGAGGCTTACTGCCAGACAAATCGCCGCATCCTGCGAGAGCTATCACGCAAGTCAGCACCAATAGCCCCACGGGTCCGTTTCGGCGGAAGTTCATCGCCCTTCAATTATCCAGAATCGTGTATCGACTGCGATGGTTAAGAAGCAGGGTGCAGCGAAAATCCTGACCAGGGGAGTGGAGCTATAGGTCACACCCCCCAAAAGGCCAGGAAGAACAGAGGATATCCCCTCAACCAGTTTTACTCCCGAGGGAACAAACGCTCAGCAGAATGCGCCATATTCTTTGGCAACGAACACTTCATTGAATGTGCCCGGACTAGGCCGGTTGCCGCCAGGATTCATGCAGGCGATGACGGTTCCGTTCCACCTGAGCCAGTCCGTCTTGTTGCCACATCGGTTTAAGGCCGAGTTGAGGTTAACTGCAGATTTCTACGCCCCTGAAGAACTACAAAAAAGATCATAGTATGCATTGTTATAATTCGTACTTTTGTACACGCAAATCACATTTTCATGGCAACCTTCGGCACTAGCAGTAGAAGCTCCTGTGAGGACACCTATGCCAACGAGGGCAAGGCAGATAGCAGCGAGACTAGTTCGTCTCATAACTTTCTCCTTTCACCCCCCCCCCGGCATTGCCGAAGGCAGAATTCGTGCGGGCTTATAGCCTATGCTCTGACCCTATCGAATTTTCAGTTTTTTTGTAGTAGCGGCTGGACGAACAGGCTTTCGCCACCTTGTCTCGGCACAGCGGCGGCGCCCCGGAAGGCTCGGCCAGTCCGCACGGGCCTATCACCAGCCTCAGCAGTCGGACGGGCTTTCGGAGGAAGTCCGGGTGCGTCCCCGATTACGCCATACGCCCCCCAATACCTAAACGCGCTCCCACAACGCGATCACGCGGCCGGGCATTCGCTTCGAAGACGACGGCTAATATCGAAGCTTCGCGTCTTGCAAAACCCGGCACGGAGATTGCCGCGACCTAGCTTGAGAGCCCGCTGAACGTTCGATCCTTTATCAGCCTTATCGCCGTCGCCGCTGTCGTCGGCCTGCTTGTCTATGGGCTGCTGAGGCAGGGAGGTCCCAGCCTCGCAGTTGGCGACCCCGCCCCCGCGGTGACGCTTCCCAAACTCGAAGGCAATGGCGAAGAGTCGCTGGCCGGCTATCGCGGCCGTTGGGTTCTCGTCAACTTCTGGGCCTCCTGGTGTCCACCCTGCCGAGGAGAGGCGCCTGCGCTGGAGGTATTCCAGAGGCGGCACGGCAACGCCGAATTCACCATCCTCGGCATTGACAGCCGCGACCTCAGCGAAGACGGAGAGGCCTTCGTAGATCGTTACGGAATCAGCTATCCCCAGCTACGCGACGGCAACGGCAGCGCCGCGCATGACTTCGGCGCTTCCGCCTTTCCCGAAAACTTTCTGATTGACCCGCATGGACGAGTACGGCTGATGTGGAAGGGGCCGGTCACTCTCGACGCCTTGAACGAAGAAGTGGTGCCACTGCTGCACCAGAAAAAGGGCCCCAATGGGGCCCGATTCCAAAGCCTCCCAAAGGGAGGCGGGATGAGCACAATATACACCGTCGAGGAAGGCACGGGCTACCATCGGAGCGTGGCGACCCGGATCAGAAGACTTGCCTTGGAGGTTGGCGACCTCGTGGAGATCGACGGCCGGCGCTATGAGGTCGTCCCCGACCGCATGGGTGGGGTGACGATTGAGCCGTCGATCACGCCGATGGCTGAGCTTGAAGAGAGATGGGGGACGAAACCAGCACCAGCCGAGGACTTCGAGCGGCCGACGGCGGATGACCCCGCCGACGGCGGGGGGTAGGCCGGGCGCAAGGTCCGTGGAGGTTCGACTCCTCTCAGCCGCACTTCGAAGTACCTGGAAATCTGCCGGTCCTGCGTTCGCACAGCAACGCGGCACGGTTTCCGTGGGCCGCTCGTGCGCCAGTCAATCGGGCCGATGCGATGCAATCCCTAACGGTGAAGCGGCCGGCGCCAGTAGTGAGACTCGCAGCCGAGCGCCATAGCCCACGAGGGCCCGAGCTTGTATCCCGTGCCATCGGGCTTTACAAGCTCGCCGACAGCCCCGCGGTCGAGATGGCCCCGCTCGATTTCATCCGCGACGTGCAACACGTTCGCCGACCAGCCACCCCCCTTGGTCAGCGTGGGCATCATCGGCCAGCGTCGTGAAGTCGCCATCGCCTCGACGGCTTCCCGGGCGTGGGAGTCATCGCCCGCCTTGGTCGCCGCGAGCCAGCTTTCGACCCAGCCGCACGACACGGCTCCAGCCACCTTGACGGCGAGCTGGTAGTGGTCCGCAACCCAGCTTCCGCCCTCCAGGCGGGCAAGATCGAAAGCGGGCGGCAGCGGGACGCCATGGAGCATCCGCTCGACCACCTTGGCGCGAGCGTCCGGCCGCACCACGCTTGGCGGCATGGCGCTGAGCCAGGTGGTCACGTCAACCGAGCGCAGGGAATGCAGTACCGCCTCGTATTCGGCATGACTGCCCAGCCGGCCGCGGACCTCGATGAAGACCGTTCCCCGGGGCGAGAGCATCGTCGCGTATTCGGCCGGCCCGTAGCGGACCGTGGTCGCGACCCGCCCAAGCAGCCTCGATGTCTGGGGCCGGCTGACCGAGGCACGGTCGCGGAGGTAGCTGCGGTACTGGCGAGCGGGATACCAGTTGACGCTGAGCCAGTGGCGACGCCCGCTGAAGGTCACTTCCCCCTCGTCTGCCTGGAACTCGCCAGCGTGAGTAACCGACCAGCCGGGCTCGGTGACCAGCAAGCGGGGATTCGCTTCCGCGACCTCGATCGCGGCAGTCGCGAACTGCGGATGGCTCCCACTCCCAGGCATACCGACGAGCAAGATGACCAACGTGGCGAGGCCGGCTCCGGCGAAGCCCGCGAGTAGCGTCGCCCTACGACGATCCGTCAGAAAGCCTCTTCGGCCGATACGTGGAATGCCGAAGCCGGTCGCAGCCGCATGACCCGTGAATGCCGGATCGCCGGACGATTTACCTGCTGCGATCGCAGCGGTCATCTTTTGTCGGAGATCGGACTCGCCGATCGTCGCCCGCAGCTTCGCCGCCGACGCGGGGTTGGCAGCCGACAACCGTGCCATCGCATCTCGGTTGTATCTCTCGGCGCTCAATTGATCTCCTCGGCAGCAGGGTCAGAGAAAACAGGGCGATGCTCGTCAGGTAGATGTCCAGACGCGGCAAGGTGTTTCTTCAGCTTGCGCTTGGCACGATGGAAGCGAACGCGAAACGCCCCATATGAACAGCCGAGAACCGCGGCGGCCTCGCGTGGACTGAGACCATCCCAAGCAATCAGGCACAGCACCTCACGCTCCGACTCGTTCAGTCGGCCAAACGCGCTTGCGAAGCTGGAGCGCAGATGCAGTGCCTCGCTGGGATCGCGTCCAGGCGTGGCTGCACCCGCCTCGTGCGCCAAGCGCTGCGCGAGATTCGAACGTCGATGCGCGGACCGGCGCTGGTTGGCGATCACGCGGACTGCGATCGCATAGAGCCAGGGGAGCGCGGGGTCCGGTATCCGCTCGGGCCGTCGCCAGACGACGGCAAACGTCTCGGCAACGACATCCTCGGCTGTCTGTCTCTCGGGGAGCCGCCTCAGGGCAAAGGCAAGCACGTCCGCGTAGTGGTCACGGAAGCAAAGCTCGAACGCGACCTGATCGGCTTTCGTGCTCGCTACATCGCGATCTCCGCTCGGCGTCATCTCATGGAAATGTCCCGGTCGGGCAAGTTGTTACGCATTGCGAAGGCGACGGGTTCGGATCCGCAGGCGCTGCGGCAGTAGACGGCTGGCGTAGCCATGGCCGGGCGACCCTATCCCGACAGCCCACCGGCTCGAACAAGCGCCAAGCCTGGGCGTTCCTAATGCGTCCGAGGCTGGTGGAGGCTGTCGAGGATCTGCAGGGCCTCCGCTCGAAAGCGTGGCTCTACGGTCTTCCGGTTGAACCAGACCTGGGCCTGGAATGCGCGGCTTCTCTGCTCGAAGTCGAACTTGTAGCTCGGTCCGGCGCACTCGAACATGGCGTAGGTCGCGTCGGCGTAAGAGAAGCGGTGCGGCCGTGAAGGCAGGACTGGAACGCGTACCGGCTTTCCGGTGGAGTCCGCGGGTGAATATTCGATGAGCTGGAGGAGGATGCCGTCCGCCGGCATCTGACGCAACGCGGCCTTCGGAAAACAGGAGCGGGGCTTGTGGTGGAACACAATCGGATAGGTCGCCGCAGCGAAAACCTGCTTCGGATAGAGGACTCCGGTGATCGGCCTACCGATCTCGCGCCAGCCGGCCGGTAGGGGGATGCTGGGCCCAGAGTTCCCGGCTTGCGAAGCAGTGTTGCCCTTTCCGCAGGCGGTCACCGTGACGACAACCACCAGCACTGCGAGGAGCAGCACGATCGGCGCATCTCGATGGCCCGTCTTCAGCCTCATCGAGGCTATCCCCATCCCGGACTCAGGAAGACACCTGGGAATTGCGCCCTGGCGGTGCGCCCATCGGCGAACTCCACCTGCAGCTCAACCGGCACATAGGTCGCAGGGCTGCCCGCCCACACGGCGTGGGCCCTGCCGTAGCTGCGGACATGGAAGGGACTTGCGGGCCGGTCCATGCCCGCCCTCGCGAAGGTCCCAACCCAATCGCGGTACCGCACGCCGCTGTGCATACCCGGGGTGTGAAGTTGGAGATGACGAGCGCCGACCACAGCTGTAACGCTGGTGGCAGCAGCGGAAAGAACGATGTCGATTCCAACCCGGTTACACCCGATACGGCCCGCGCGTCGGCAGCGGACGCCCAGATATGGTCCGTAAGCGACGCCAAGCGCCCTCACGGCCAGTCCGGTCGACTTTCCCTCTCGCAATCCGCGCGACGCTTCCACCAACTCTGGGACATAGGGACGATGGCCGCACTTGGCACCCAGCGGAGAGGCGAGGGCGTTTAGCGCCTGAGCGGCAAATTGTTGTCCGTCCGGGCGCCTGTAGACCTGCACCAGCCTGGCGATCGTCGGCCGGTCAAGGGCTTTACCCAGGAGCCCGCGGACGCAAGACTCGAATGCCGGCCCGCCGATGCCCGTTCCCTGCGCAAAGTCCTTGGCCGCTCCCCGGAGGACAGCGCCCCGAACTCGCTCGAAGGAGGCCGACAGCTTTTCATCGTCATCCCGCTGTTCGGCGGCAATCGCGGTCGGACGCGTAGACGCGGAGTCGGTTCGCGGGGTCGAGCCGCAGGCGGAAAGCGACACCGTGGCCAGACCGAGAAGCACGGACACAAGGAGAGCGCTGGCTGACCGAGGGCTTTTCATCAACAGTCATACGGTCCGTCCCTCGCCAGAGGTCCCTATCCCGATGCGATCGTCTCAGGGCGTGCAGCACCAGCCGGCAACCGTTGGGAAGCGGGTTGGAGCCGGGGCTCCGGGCGCGAACTGTGCAGCGACATTGGCGACCGCGTGCAACCTCGTCGAGCCGCTCTCGGGGTTGATGAACAGCCACTGGTCGGCACTCGGCCAGGGCAGAAGAAGCCAGTGTCCATCCGGCGACCAAACCGGCTTCGCAAAGTGACCAGGGCCGGCGAAGACGACGCGCGGCGGACGACCGGGGCCGAGACGCAGCAACCTGCTCGTACCGCCCCGATGAACGACGGCGACGATGTCGTCTCCGCGGGGCGAGGCCGTCGCCGACCAGACTGCTGCACCCCGCGGCGCCGTCCACCGCCAGAGCGATCGACCGCTCGCATCCAGGAGCTGCAAACCATCCGGCATCACTATGAGGAGACGACCGGCGGTCCATTGCAACGAGAATGGGGCAGCCCCCGGCACGGCCTTGAAGAGCGGGATCCGGGTGTCTGCCGAGATTGCTTCGACCATGCCGCTCGCCTTTACATAGGCGAGAACATGGGCAGGTCCCGACTTCCACGCCGGGGCGATCCGCGGGACGCCGCGGGCGATCAGCCGGTCGTTGAGCCCGTTGCCGTCGATCACCCGCAGGGCTCGGCCATCGAGGTAGGCGATCCGGTATCCGTCGGGCCCGTTCCAGCGTGCGAGGCGAACCGGACCCCGCTTGGCGATGGTCCAACGCACAGTTCCACTCGGTTCGAGCGCCGCAATTTCGTGATGGCCGGTCGCGACGACGAAGAGGCCGTGCGGAGACCAGCTCGCTTCGGAGAATGAGCCCAGCAAGCGCTTTCCGCCTTCGGGGCGGACGACCCAGGGTCCCTCCTGCGATTGCACGAGGAGGGAACCGCTGCCCGGAAGCCCGCTCAGGACCGGCTTGGCGTGCTCCACGCCAGGCGCAATCCGATCGGCAATCCAGCGCCTGACCGACGCACCTGCCGGACTGGCGACGAGCGCAATCAGGCCCATCGCAACGGCCGCCTGCAGGGCACGGCGACGATTGCGACTGCGGTGGACACCGACCGCGGC
Organism: Chloroflexota bacterium; assembly: GCA_050258095.1. Lineage (GTDB taxonomy): Bacteria > Actinomycetota > Thermoleophilia > Solirubrobacterales > 70-9 > VRUE01. Next base: position 13,584 of record JBLMYD010000079.1, on the reverse strand, counting down.
GCCTTCGGCCGCCGCCGCGGACACAACACGCCAGGCACGACGTTCCGCCTCGTGTTCGTCGGGTACACGCTCTTCGTGCAGCGCCCGCCGCAGTTTGCGCTCGGCGTCGGTCAAGTCGCCTCCTCAACAAGCCTGTGGGCGAGCTGATCGAGTCCCCGTCGAAGCCGTGAGTTCACAGTTCCGCGTGGGATGTCGAGAATTCGCGAAATCTCGCCAGGCGTGTAGTCGAACAGGTAGCGGAGGACGATCACTGCTCGCTGCTCAACTCCGAGCTCGGCCAGCGCCGAAATGAGATCGTCGTCGAGCTCCGAGGAACAGGGCGCTGCCACCGTCTCGCCGGCGACCTCCTCGTGTACCTCCCGCCGAAGCGCCCGGGCGCGTGCATGGTCGATAGCTCGGTTCACAACGATTCGGTGCAGCCACGGCCGGAAGGGACGGCGCCGATCGAAGCGGTCGAGGGCACGGATCGCGGCGAGAAAAGCCTCTTGGGCGATGTCCTCGGAAGCGCCCGCGTCACGGACGATCAGGAAGGCGGCGCGGTGAGCATCACGCCAGTGCCGGCGAAAGAGCGTCTCGAGCGCCTCTTCGGAGCCGCCTTGAGCCGCCCTGACGAGTGCCGACTCGCTGCGACGATCCTCATCATCGCCCCCCAGCGCAGGCTTCATCGCCCCAGCCTGCATCGGGTTGGCGATCCAGTCAACCGTGGCCACATACCTGGTACGTGCGGCGGTGGTCCAGAGGTCCCTGCGCGGAGCTCCCCGCTACGCCCCATAATGAAGCTCAACCGCCTTCGCCCAGCCACTCTTCAAGTGGTTTTAGCCCAGATGGCGACGGCCGCTGGGCGATCAGGGGCGCCTACGGAAGATGCCGAACACGGTTCTTCAACGCGTCGTTGACTGGATGTTCAGGCAAGACTTTCTCGAGGGCCCCCACCCAAAGCGGGATCGATGCCTTGTTGCGCGGCATCGTGGAGTCGCTTGTGAAGATCAGGCCGTAGTGCTCCTCGCCGGCGGCCAGCATCTGGTTGTGGATCAGTTGGAAGTCGAGCACGTCGCTGGTCACGAGGGTCCGCTGCTCAGTGGCTATGCGGCGGACGATCTCGCGATCGGCGACCGCCTCCAGGTCCGGCCTATCGCCCTTGATCGCCTTGACATCGAAGTCCCCCCTGTTCCGTAGCTCGCGAGCGATCTTCGGCGAGATCATCTCGTCGAGCAGGAGCTTCACGCAAGAGCCTCGCGGCCCTGGCGCCAAAGCTCGCGCTCGCGCTCGCCGGCGGCGCGCGAACGCTCGATCAGCGCGTCCACCTCATCGGCGTACTCGCCGTAGTAGCGCGCCGCGGCCTCCAGCTGCTCGACCGGGATCTCGAGGTAAGAGGCTGCCTCCTCGACTGAGCCGTCGTTCTGGCGGATCGTCTCGATCGCCTCGGCGACGCCCAGTCGAGAGCCGAGCAAGGCCGGGCGACGTCCGGCCGCTCCCTCTCGGAAGTAGATCAGGGGGTGCTCGTCCTGACGGATGCCCTCCTCGATGTAGCGCTGAGCGAGCGCCGTCTGACCGGAGCCCGCATCGGCTGCGTGATCCTTAAGGCGCCGAACGATCTGGCCGCACGGGCCAGCTCCTCCCACGGCGCGATGTCCCAGAAGCCGCGGGCGGCGCCCGAGGTCGACGGCAGGACCCAGACGGTTGCGTCGCCGAGGCGCTCCGGCCGGCGGCCGTACTCGACCTTGCGGCCCAGGGCGGCGCGGGCGGCGTTCTTGCCGTTGAAGGCGAGGTTGGCGGGCCGGGCCTCGGCGATGCGCGATTCGAGCCCGGCGACGTCGAACCCGCCGGCGCCGACCTCCCGATCGGAGCCGTGGCGAACCTTGCAGACGTCGGTCAGGCCGATGCCGAGCTCGGGCAGGCGCTGGAATTCCGCCGGCGCCAGCCGGACCGGGGTGAGGCCGGTTGCGTGCAGCGTCGCCCAGAACGAGTTCCCCGGCCCGGCGTAGTAGGCGCCCGCCCGGGCGGAGGCCGAGCCGGCCGCGGTGCCGCAGAAAACGACGCGCAGGCCGGAACACAGGACGTCGGGCAGGACGCCTGTCATCTCAACTGCGCTCGCGAAAGACCGATTCGACGCTCGTCCCGTCGGGGTCGAGGACGGCAGCCGCGTACTCGCCCGGACGAGCCCCAGGCTGCTCGCCGGGAGGGGTGTGGTCCCGGTGGCCGACCGCGATCGCGGCCCGGTGGAAGTCCTCGACCGCCTGCCGGTCGGGGGCAGGAAAGGCCAGGTGGAGGTGCCGGGTGACAGGCTCCCCGTCGGCGACGCGAATCGCGACGTGGTCGAACACCGCCTGACCGTAGCGCGGGTCATCCCGGCCCGGGACGTTACGCTTCCGCCTTGACCGACGGGAAAGTCACCGTGCGCCGGTGCGGGTTGGGGGATGTGTCGGCAGTACTCGCCCTGTGGGAAGCGGAGCGGAGCCGGCACGCGAGCATTCCGGATCGGGTCGAGGACGTGGAGCGCCTGGTCGCCGATTCCCCGGCCGCGCTGCTCGTGGCCGAGCTCGGCGAGGAGGTCGTCGGCGCCCTGATCGCTGCCTGGGACGGATGGCGGGGGAACATGTACCGGCTGGCGGTGCGGGACGGCCGCCGCCGGCAGGGCATCGGGACCGCCCTGATCCGGGCCGGCGAGGACTACCTGCGCGGCTGCGGCGCCCGCCGCGTCACCGCCCTCGTCGCCTGCGACGACGAGACGGCGGGAGGATTTTGGGATGCGGCCGGCTATCCGCTGGACCGCGAGATCGGCCGCCGGGTGCGCAACCTGTAGGCCGGTTCTGAACCGCCAAACCGAGAGTCAGCACATCAGGTCAGAGGCTTCTTCGCGCTGAACGTGGCGAAGCCGGGCTGCGGCCCGATCGTCGCTTCGGCGAGACCGGCGGAACCGAGCCAGCCGAGCAGGTCCTCGCGACTTGGTGGCATCGGGTGGCCGCGGCGGGCGCCGATCTCGTACAGCTTCCGGGCCCGTCTGCTGCCGTCGGAGAGGAAGGCCGTTCCGACCAGCTCGCCGCCTGGCTTGAGGCAGCGGGAGATTTCCCGCACGGCCCGCTCGGCGTCGTCGACCATGTGCAGGCCGCTGTAGGAGAGAAAGAGGTTGGCCTCGCCGTCGCCCAAGGGCAACGCGGTCATGTCCGCGACGACGAACTCGACCTGGGTCAGCTCGCGCCTGCGTGCACGCCGTTCGGCCCGGCTCAGCATCTCGGGGCTGAGATCGACCGCCACGTAGCGCACGTCCTGCTCAGGGCGTAGAGCACGGAAGGCGACGCCTCCCCCGCAGGGCGCGTCGACGATCGTCGCCCCTCCCCCGACCCTCCGGATCGGCTCCATGCTCGCGTAGAGGACGCTCGAATCGACGCCCCAGGCGATCCGGCCGATCGCCTGCGCCAGCCAGGGACGCTCTATGTAGAAGTCGTAGAACCGTCCGAACGGCCCTGCACAGACGTTCGGCACCGGCCGGATGCGGCGATCGCGCGGCAAGACGCGGAGCATAGGCACGGCGACGGCGGCTTCCGGCCGGCCGCGCCGGCGTCGTTCCCGGCGCCCCGTCCACTACCGTCTGCATCACCATGACTGAGCTGAGGTCGACCGATAGCCTGCCGCTGCGCCGGGTCGAGGACGCCTTCGGCTCGCTGCCCGAGCGCTACCTGGGCGGCGAGGAGGGGCGGCACGCGACGATCGAGATCCGGCTCTCCGACGTCGGGCGCACCTGGGAGATCGAGCTGCGCGGGCACCGCTGCAAGGTGCGGCCCTCGCCGCGCGGCAAGGCCGACGTGACGATCGGCACCGATGCCGAGACCTGGCTCGACCTGCGCGAGGGACGGCTCTCGGGCCTCGACGCCTTCCGCCAGCGCCGACTCTGGGCGCGGGGCGACCTCGACGTCGCCGTCGGCTTCGAGGGTTTATTCCGGCTCCCCGACGACCGCGCGCCGCTGCTGCGCATCCACGACGTGCGCGTGCGCGGGGCGCGGATCTCCTGCCTGACCGCCGGCCACGGACCGAAGCACGCGATCCTCATCCACGGCCTGGGCGGCGCCAAGAGCTCCTTCTACGAGACGGTCGCGGCGCTCTCGCCCGACCACACGGTGCACGCGATCGACCTGCCCGGCTTCGGCTCCTCCTCCAAGCCGCTCGCCACCTACGACCCCGCCTTCTTCGCCCGCCACGTGCTACGCGTGATGGACGCGATGGCGATCGACCGCGCCGACCTGGTCGGCAACTCGATGGGCGGCCGCGTCTCGCTCGAGGTCGCCCTCAAAGCACCGAGCCGCGTCCGCACCCTCAGCCTGCTCGCCCCCTCGATGGCCTTCCGCCGCGGCCGCGAGCTGGTGCCGCTGGCCCGCGTCCTGCGCCCCGAGCTGGGCGCCCTACCCGCCGTCTTCCGGCCGCGCCAGGTGCGCGACGGCTTCTGGCGGATGATCGCCCGCCCCGACCGGATCGACCCCGCCCTGGGCGACATCGCCGCCGACGAGTTCCTGCGCACGCACCGCTCGCCGACGGCGCGCATCGCCTTCTACGCCGCCGCCCGCCAGATCTACCTCGAGGAGCCGCACGGGCCGCACGGCTTCTGGACGCGCCTCGCCGAGCTGCGACCGCCCGCCCTCTTCGTCTGGGGCAACGAGGACCCGCTCGTGCCCGCCCGCTTCTCGCGCCACGTCGCCAAGGCGCTGCCCGGCGCCACGCAGGCGATCCTGCCCGAGTGCGGCCACGTGCCCCAGATCGAGCTGCCCGAAGAGACCCACGGCCTGGTGCGCGAATTCATCAACTCGGGGGGCACCCGACCCGCCTCGGAGCCTGCGGCATTGGCCAACTCGGCCTAGGATTAGCCTATGTACTACGACGAGCCGCGGGGGATCGCGGCGAGCGCTCTGCAATTCGTCCGCCGGCGCTTCGCCGAGCGGCTCGACTCGCGCCTCGAGGACCGCGACCCCGACTACATGCGCGAGGCCCTGCCGCTGCTCTGGCTGCTCTCGACCTTCTACTTCCGGGCCGAGGTGCGCGACCTCGGCAACGTCCCCGCCGACCGGCCGGTGCTGATGGTCGGCAACCACTCGGGCGGCAACGTCATCGTCGACACCTTCATCTTCTCGCTCGCCTTCTCGACCTACTTCGGGGTCGAGCGGCCCTTCCACCAGCTCGCCCACAACCTCGCCGTCGCCTGGCCGATCGCCGGCGGCATGCTGCGCAAGTCGGGGACGCTGAGCGCCTCGCACGAGCACGCCGAGGCGGCGCTCGAGGCCGGCGCCCCGGTGCTCGTCTACCCGGGCGGCGACTGGGAGACGCACCGCCCCAGCTGGGAGGGCAACAAGGTCGACTTCGCCGGCCGCAAGGGCTTCATCCGCCTGGCGCTCGACGCCGGCGTGCCGATCGTCCCCGTCGTCTCGATCGGCGGCCAGGAGACGGCCCTCTTCCTCAGCCGCGGCAGCGGCCTCGCCAAAGCGCTGCGGCTCGACAAGCTCTTCCGGCTCAAGGTCCTGCCGATCTCGCTCGCCCTGCCCTGGGGCCTCAACGTCGGCGACTTCGCCGGCCACATCCCGCTGCCGGCCAAGATCACGATCGAGGTGCTGCCGCCGATCGACGTCGAGCGCGAGTTCGGCCCCGACCCCGACGTCGACGAGGTCTACGACCACGTCACCTCCGTCATGCAGGAGGCGCTCGACGGCCTCGCCGCCGAGCGCCGCTTCCCGGTGATCGGATGAGGATCGACGAGTCGACGACGGTCGCCGCCCCGCCGGAGACGATCTGGCGCTACCTCGAGGACCCCGAGAACTACCTGCACTTCATGTCGGGCATCACCCACTGGGAGGTGGTCGGCGACAAGCCCAACGGGCTCGGCGCCCGCTACCGCATCCTCGTCCGGGTCGGCGCCGCCGAGGTCGGCGGGCTGGTCGAGATGGTCGAGTGGCACGAGCCCTTCGACATCGCCTGGCACTCGGTCACCGGGGTCGACCACCGCGGGCGCTGGCGGATCCGCGAGCAGGGTCGCGGCCGCACCCGGATCGAGTACCGCTTCGCCTACGGCGTCATCGGCGGCGGCATCGCCGGCCTGCTCACCGAGGTCGCCGCCAGCCTCGCCGTGCGGCGCCAGATGCGGCGCACGCTGCAGCAGCTGAAGCGCCAGGTCGAGCACGAGCAGAGCCGCCTCGAGGCGGAGCTGCGGCGGGCCGCCGGCAGCGCGATCTCTTCTTGAGCGAAAGGCTGCCTCATGACTATCCGGTTCCATCAGGTTGATACGGAGATGGCTCGCGCGGCCCTTGCGATACGCGCTTTGTTGTGGTGCATCCGACTTTGACCACACCCGAGTGGGGTCGAAGTCGGATGCGCGGGTCTCGTTGACCGGCTCCGAGATCGTCCCCACGATGCGAGGTAAACCTGCCTGAGCGAACCGGATACTCATGAGGCTGCCTAATCTGGAGCAAGTCGTGTCTAGCCCAAACGTCCGCCTGTCTACTTGGGCCAACGAAGCTTTGGAGGCGAGAAGCTGCCGTCGAACAACTTGAGCCCGGCAACAGGCCTTCCGAGCCGCACCCGAATGCTCCGCCTTCCTCGCAGTCGCAGGCACGACGTGCCGGGCGGTCGAGCCGGCACGTGGACACGCGTAGTAATCACTGCCCGGTGAGGGCGTTCTACAACACGAACTTTGATCTTCGGAACCGTTCGCCTGCAGGCTGCCCAGCTCACAGATATTTCAACCGTAGATCGTCCAAGCTGTCGTCGGAAATGCCATGGCCGCGCGGTAGCCGCTCCCGAACTGTCATTAATTCGTGGGCTCGCTGATTCAACGTCTGTGCAGGCTGGCACACTGCAGGCGGATTGGGTCTCGTGACCATCTGCGGCATCTACAGGGATGGGCCAAATAACACTAAATGTCGCGCATATCGCCATAGCCAGAAGAGCGGACTGCCAACTCCACCGTGCTATAGGTGTAACCCATTGTGGGACACGATATTGATGTCCAGACATTCTCACGGGTTAGCCTCTCTCACGATATTAAAGGAGCTTCCCCCTGGCGCATCGAGCTCTTCGAGGAGACCTGGTGCAGTTCCGACACCGTTTGGAAGCGGGACCGGGCGGAGCGGAGTTATCCAAGTTGGACCAGTTGGATCATATCCACCCTCAACCAGACCCACCGCCTTGCCGGTAGCTGCATTCCATACCGAACCACCGCTATCTCCCTCGGTGGTTATTGACGTAGTTTCAACAACATACTCTATGCTTTCTTCGGGGAACGCAAGAAACGGTTCTGTCCCCACTCCACAGTGATATCCACTATACGTACCGGAAGTACAAAGTGTTGAACCAACAACAAAGGGCTCGACGCCTTTTACCCGTACAGGGGCTCGGCGACTCGAGAGATAGACTCTATTCGGCGTTTCAACGTTAGAAAGACGAATTGCCTCGCCGTCTGATTCAAACAGTCCCCCGGCACTTTGATGATAGCTGCGGCGCCTAACGTTCCCGAGCAGAATTTCTCCATATTTACCCTGTTCAGAGGCCAACTTGCGGAACACACGCGACACCGATTGCCCAATTACAAAGCAGTGACCAGCAGTCAATGCAAACTGCGCATGTACCGGTTCTTGGTTTGGTTTTTTCTGGAGTTCTTCCGATGCCCCGAAACCAACGCTACAGTATCCGCCTGGGCCCGCGATCCAATCTCCACCATAGAGTTGATGATCTTTTGGTCTTGATCGCGGTTGGTTTCTCAGAATAGGCTTACTTTTAGTGGGAACTACCTCGATGGGAGATCCGGAGCCAAAAGTTTGTTCGAAAAAGCTTTCTGCCGCCTCCGGGTCTGTGGCGACAACTTCGACAATGTTTGCTTTCGTATTGACACCTGCCTTAGCCAAAATGCCGATAATTTCAGCTTGGCCATAAAGTTTCGCTGGAAGTTCGTTCATAACGGTCGCAAGTGTTTGAAGACTGAAGGTAGGTTCCGTCAAAAATGGTTCAAGTCGACCAGGTGCCATGAAGCCAGCCTGAAATTTTAGTTCGTTTACAAGGTTTGTTTGATTGCTAGTAAACCCAACGTGGATAATACCGCCTCGTGACTGATCCAAGTAATAGCCTGCATAGTTGTTTGTAGTGTGGGTTTCAGCCCATTCTGGAATGAGAGTGGATGCTTGAGAGATGTAACGTTCTCTGTATTCCAACTCTGCCGCATCCACTGCGCGCAGCGGCACGCCCCACTTGTCCCTTGTCGCCCGCGCGATTTCGCCGGCTGGCGTATTCGGGTTGTTCCAGTCGCCGATCAGGTTGAAGATCCGTTCGTCTATCGCCTGCTCGTTTCCTTTCAGGTCGAGGTCGAGACCGTATTCTTCGCGGAAGTGGAGGACTTCTTCGAACGTGGGGGGTTCTTCGGCTTCGGGTTCAGGCGGGGGCGTGTAGGGGATGTTGACCCAGAATTTCTCGCTTGCCACGCCGCCGTTCGCATCGGTGACAAGCACTTCGAGGTTGAGGATTCCCGGCGCCCAGTTGCCGGTGTTGGTGACCCAGAGGTCTTCGACGGTATGGCAGTTTTCTTCAGCCGTCTGTTCGCAGGTCTTTTCGTCGACCTGGGTTGAGCCGTCGGCGATCACTTCAATCGAAGCTATGCCTTCGGGGTGGTAGGCCCGGATGGAAAGCTCGTAGTCGCCGGGCAGGATCGCTTCGGCGGTTTCCCTGCTTTCGTAGAGGCTGCCGGAGAGAGGTTCTATTTCCGGCGGGACTTTCGTGTTCCACCACTTCAGCACCGAGCCGTCGGCGGCGATGTCGTAGACCGTCGCCGGTTCGCCTTCCGGGCTCACCGTGGTGCGCCGGCCGGGGGCGTCCTGGTATGCGAAGTGAGTCGTCTTGGCCGGTTCTTCGCCGGCCGGATCGACGGTGACCGATTCGACCCGGCCGTCGAGTTCGTTGTAGGAGATTGCGCCCCAGGTCCCGTTGGGCAGCGTCACTTTCGTCAGTCGTTCGGCTTCGTCGTATTCGTAGGCGGTTTCGCCGGAGGGACCGTCGACCGCGGTCAGCAGTTCGCCTTCGTGGGAGTAGGCGGTCTGGCCCGCTTCTTCGCCTTCGACGCTGTCGGCGAGGCCGTTCGTTGCCTGGATTTCCACCTTGGGATCGCTTTCGATCACCCAGGCTTCGTCGGCGGGGACGTAGTTGTAGACGCCCCAGCGCTGCACCCGATTGTTGTTGGAGTCGGCGATCCAGAGCTTGCCCTTGGAGTCGGTGGCGAGGCCAAGCGGCCAGCCGAAGTTGAACTGCCCTTCTCCTGAGCCCGCGGTGCCGAACTGGGCGATGTATTCGCCCCGTTCGGTGAAGGCCTGCACGCGGTCGTTGCCTTCGTCGGCGACCCAGAGTTGGCCCTTGTCGTTGATCGCGAGGCCGTCGGGATGCACGAACTGGCCGTTTTCGGCGCCCTGCGTGCCGAACTGGCGGATGAATTTGCCCGCTCCGTCGAACTCCTCGACGCGGTTGTCCTGCCAGTCGGCGATCCAGACGTTGCCGCCGGGGCCGATGTCGATCCCGGTCGGTTCGCCCATCTGCCCTTCGCCGGTGCCGTAGGAGCCGACGACCTTGATGAATTCGCCTGAGCCGTTGAACTCCTGCACGCGGCCGTTGTAGGTGTCGGCGACCCAGATGTTGCCTTTGGCGTCGATCGCGATGCCTTCGGCCTGGGAGAGCTGGCCGTTGCCCGCCCCCGCGGAGCCGAATTTGGCGAGGTATTCGCCCGTCGGGCTGAACTCCTCGATGCGGTGGTTGAGCTTGTCGGCGATCCAGAGGTTGCCTTTGGCGTCGATCGCGACTGAGGAGGGACGATTCAGCTGACCGTCGGCGCTGCCCGCTTCGCCGGCCTGACAGGTGTCTTCTGAGGCGGCGGTGCAGAGGTTCTTCTCGGCTTCGCTGCCTTGCGCTTGCACCGCGGTCTGGTTGACGTTCTTGCCGAAGGCGGCGATGAATTCGCCCGCTTCGTCGAACTCCTCGATGCGGTGGTTGAGCTTGTCGGCGATCCAGAGGTTGCCTTCGCCGTCGACGGCGACGTCCGCGGGGTGACTGAGCTGGGCGGCGCCGGCGCCTTCGGCGCCGAAGGAGGAGAGGTAGATCGAGGAGTGCTTGGGCGCGTAGCCGGGTATCTGCCACTCCTGCACCCGGTTGTTGGCGCTGTCGGCGACCCAGATGTGGCCTTCGAAGTCGATCGTGAAGCCATGCGGCTGGGAGAGCTGGCCTTCGTCGCTTCCTGCGCCGCCGAACTTGGTCAGGTATTTGCCTTCGGGGGTGAGCTCCTGAACGCGGTCGGCGGCGCTGTCGGTGACCCAGAGGTTGCCGTCGGAGGAGAAGGCGAGCGCCGCGGGCGATTCAAGCCGGCCGTTTCCTGCTCCTTCTTCGCCGAAGGCAGCGATGAATTCGCCTGCGGCGCTGAACTGCTGGATGCGGTGGTTGCCGGTGTCGGCGACCCAGACGTTGCCCGCGGTGTCGGTGGCGATCCCCTGGGGCGAGGCGAACTGGCCGTCTGCTGTGCCTTCTGAGCCGAAGGCGCGGATAAATTCGCCTGCGGCGGTGAACTCCTGCACGCGCGCCGGAGCAAAAATGTAGGCGCCGGCCTCGACGGTCCAGATGTGCCCTGCGGAGTCGATGGCGAGGTCCTTGAGGCTGTTGAAGCTGCCGAACTGGCCGTTTTCTTTGCCGGAGCTGCCGAAGCGGCTCAGGCAAGCGCCTGCCGGCCCGAACTCCTGCACGCGCGAGTTGCCCGAATCGGCGACCCAGATGTCCCCTTCTGCGTCGATCGCGATGCCGCGGGGCGAGGAGAGCTGGCATTCGCCGGAGCCCTGGCCGCCGAACTGGCGGATGAATTCGCCTGCGGGATCGAACTCCTGGATGCGGTTGTGAGCGGTGTCGGCGACCCAGACGTTGCCTTTGGCGTCGGTGGCGACGTCGTTGGGGGCCGAGAGCCGGCCGGCTTCGGAGCCTTCGCCGCCGAACTTGCGCACGAATTCGCCGGTGGTGAACTCCTCGATGCGGTTGTTGGCGGTGTCGGCGACCCAGAGGTTGCCTTTTGCGTCAGCGGCGACCCCCAGCGGCTGGGAGAGCTGGCCGCTGTCGTTGCCCGTGGCGCCGATCTGGGCCAGGTATTCGCCTGCGGGGCCGAACTCCTGGATGCGGTCGTTGCCCGAGTCGGCGACCCAGAGGCTTCCTTCGGCATCGACGGTGAGACCGACGGGAGCCTTGAACTGGCCGTTTTCGGTCCCTTTTTCGCCGAAGGCGCGGATGAATTCGCCTGCGGCGGCGAACTCCTGGACGCGGTTGGCGGCGGCGTCGGCGACCCAGACGTGGCCTGTGGAGTCGGTGGCGATGCCCTTCGGTTCGGAGAACTGGCCGTTGCCGGTGCCTTTGCTGCCGAATTTGCGGATGAATTTGCCTTCGGGGCTGAACTCCTGCACGCGGTAGTTGAAGGTGTCGGCGACCCAGACGTTGCCTGCGGAGTCGGTGGCGATGCCCCTGAACACCGAGAGCTGACCATCGCCGGAGCCGGAGGTGCCGAACTGGGCGAGGAATTTGCCTTCGGAGCTGAACTCCTGGATGCGGTGGTTGCCGCCGTCGGCGACCCAGACGTGGCCTGCGGCGTCGGTGGCGATTCCGTACGGAGAGGAAAACTGCCCGGGGCCTGAGCCCGGGGCGCCGAACTGGCGGATGAATTCGCCTGCGGCGCTGAACTCCTGGATGCGGCTGTGAGCGGTGTCGGCGACCCAGACGTTGCCTTCGGCGTCGGTGGCGAGGTCGTTGGGGCCAAAGAGTTGGCCGGCTTCGGAGCCTTCGCCGCCGAACTTGCGCACGAATTCGCCGGTGGTGAACTCCTCGATGCGGTTGTTGGCGGTGTCGGCGACCCAGAGGTTGCCTTTTGCGTCGAGCGCGAGCGCCTGCGGTTCGGAGAGCTGGCCGCTGTCGTTGCCGGGGCTGCCGAACTGGGCGAGGTATTTGCCTTCGGGGTCGAACTCCTGCACGCGGTCGCCGCCCATGTCGGTCACCCAAACGTTGCCGTCGGGATCGGCGAGGATGCCGACCGGCTTTGAGAACTGGCCTTCTCCCGTCCCTTCTTTGCCGACCGCGCGGATGAATTCGCCTTTGGGGCTGAACTCCTGGATGCGGTGGTTGTCGGTGTCGGCGACCCAGACGTGTCCTTTGGCGTCGAGGGCGATCCCCTTCGGTTCGGAGAACTGGCCGTTGCCGGAGCCTTTTTCGCCGAATTTGAGGATGAATTTGCCTTCCGGGTCGAACTCCTCGACGCGGCGATTGAAGGTGTCGGCGACCCAGAGGTTGCCCTGGGAGTCGATGGCGATACCGCGGGGGCCGTAGAGCTGGCCCGCTTCGGCGCCTTTGCTGCCGAACTGGGCCAGGTATTCGCCTTTGGGGCTGAACTTCTGCAGGCGGTTGTTGGCGGAATCGGCGACCCAGAGGTCTCCCGCGGCGTCAAAGGCGATGCCACGCGGCGAGGAGAACCGGCCGTTGCCTGAGCCGGTGGCGCCGAACTGGCGCAGGAATTCTCCTTTGGGGCTGAACTCCTGGATGCGGTTGTGGTTGGTGTCGGCGACCCAGAGGTCGCCTTCGGCGTCGGTGGCGATGCCGGCGGGACCGGAGAGCTGACCGGGGCCCGAGCCGGCGCCACCGAAGGACCTCAGGTAGGCAGGAGCTTCGAGGTCGCCTTCTGCGGGTTCTTCGGGGGGCGTGCCGCCGAAGCTCGCCGGGTCGTTTACCGCCAGCTCGGAGAGGTCGCCTTCTTTGTAGGAGTATTCGACCTTGGCGTAGCCCGAGGTGGTTTCTTCGCGCACCTTGCCGGTGCTGTCGAAGACGAGCGCGGTATCGGTTTCCCCGCTTTGGTCTTCGACCGCGTAACCGCCGCCCGGTTCCTTGGTCACGGTGGCCGCCAGCTTCTTGTCGAACTGCGTGCCGCCGCTTTCGCTCGGCAGCCCGACCGAGCTCTCGAACACCCCGCTCGTGCGCAGCATCGAGGCCTTGGTGGGCGCCGATTCTTCTTTGGTTTCCTCGGGTTCGAGGGTGGGGGTCTGGGCCAGCGTCCAGCCGTCGCCCCACTCGGTGTTGTCCTGCGCGGGCAGCTGGGAGTTGTAGAAGCGTTCGAGCTCGAGGTCGATCGCAGCACCGGGGACTTCGACGTCGCGCTGGCGGTAGACGAGGTTGCCGTTCGTGACGTTCACCGCCAGTTCGGGGCGCTTCGGGTGCTCTTCTTCTTCTTCGTTTCCTTCGCCGTCGGGCAGCGGGAAGTACTGCATCACGTATTCGTCCTTCATCCCCGTCGCCGGGATGTATTCGAATTCCAGTTCGCGTTCGCGTTCGTTGCCGACCTGGTCTTCGGCGAGCACTTTGAGGTGATGGACGGGGCCGCCTTCAAGACCGTTGAGATCCACGGTGTAGGTCTCGGTCATCGTGCAGCTGCTTGCCGGGCATTTCTGGGCTTCCCAGGGCACTTTCATCTCTTTGCCGTCGAGGAAGACCGCGATGTCCTTCATCCCCGAGCGCTTGGTTTTTCCTTCGGCGTTGCTGCCGTCTTCGGCTTCGATCTTCAGG
>JBLMYD010000078.1:0-20971 GCA_050258095.1 Chloroflexota bacterium | reverse complement strand
TACCGGCACACCCGGCCCGGCACGTCTAACGGCGGACGATCGCGTCGCTCGGCACCTGGGCGAGCAGCGGCTGACCGCACTGCCAGCAGAAGGTCGCGCCGGTGCTGTGGGGCGCGCCGCACGACGCGCAGGAGCCGGCGGTGCCGGTCTGCTCCATGCGCAGGATCCGTTCGACCTCGCTCAGCTCGGCGTCGGCGTCCTGCAGGACGACCGCGCGCCTGACCAGGATCTCGACGTTGATCTGGTTGCGGACGGCCATCTCGTAGACGAGCCCGCCGAGGTCCCATTGCAGCTCGGCCACCTTGGCGACGAGCTGGTCGCGGCGGCGTTCGAGGTCGACGACCAGACCCCGGCCGTGGACATCGAGCGAGGTCGGTGTCGGCGCCGCGCCGTTGCGCTCGACCTTTGCCCGGTGGGGAAGCGGGAGCCTCATTCGCCGAAGAATTCCCCGGTGAATTCGCCGTTGGTGCAGCCGGCCGATCCTTCCTTGCACGATTCGCCGACCTTGGCGTTGGCTTTCGGTAGTTCGACGCCGCTGGCGGGTTTGAGGACTTCTTCCGCCCCTTCCCCTGAGTTGGCCGCTTTCTTGAGCGCCTTCGGTGTCGCCTTCTTCGAGCTGCCGCCGATCTTGGCGCCGCCACCTTCGGTTGCGGCGGTCTTCGGCCCCGTCGTGCCACTGCCACCGAGTTCGATCACCTGCGGGGCCAGCGGCGCGCTCGCGACCGAGTGGTTGCCCAAGCGGCCGATGAGGACGCCGACGCCCATCGCCAGGAGCAGCACACCGATCGTCGCGAACAGCGCGACGTTCGGCGAGATGCGCCGTTGGTCCGGCTTGGGCGCGGCGGCGACCGTCGCCTCCGGCGTCGCCTGCATCGCGTTCATGAAGGTGACTGCGTCCATGAAGGGCAGCCGCGGTTCGCCACAGCGCGTTCCGCAGGCGAGGCAGTACCGCTGGTTGGCTGCGAGGTAGGCCTGGCAGTTCGGGCATTGCTCCGCGGCCACGTTCACTGCCGCCCATCGTCTTCTCCGTCACTCGCACTGGTGTTGCGAAGCTGTGAAGGTCGGGCCCGTTCGACGGGCGGTGCGAATTTCACAGCTGTGTCACAACTGGCGGCGCCGCGCCTTCGACAATCGTGGCGGTGGCGACCGGCAAGCGCGACGAAGGTCCCGACGGGCACTCGGACAGCCTCGCCGAGCGCTTCGTGCCCGATCCGCGGGGGGCGGCGATCGCGACGATGGCGCTGCTCGCCTTCGGCGTCGTCGTCGGCGCCGCGACCGGACCGCTCGCGCAGAGCGCCGGCGTCTCGACGATCGTCGTCAAGGCGGCTCCGGAAGCGAGCGAAGAAGCGCCGCTGCCGGTGGCCGAAGAACTGCCCGAAGCGGTCGCGGAAGCGCCACCGCCCGAAGCAGCCGCTGCTTCGGCTCCGCCGGAATCGATCGGCGGGGAAGCGCCGCCGCCCCTGGTCAAACCGTCGCCGGAAGAATTCCCCGCCGAAACACTGCCGGAGATCGAACACGTCTTCCTCCTCGTGCTCGGCGACCACGGCTACGAAGAAGCTTTCGGCCAAGGATCAAGCGACACCTACCTCGCCAAGACGCTGCGCGCCAAGGGTGAGCTGCTCTCCAACTACTACGCGGTGACGCAGGGGGACCTGGCGAACGAGATAGCGCTGGTCAGCGGCCAGGGGCCGACCCCGGCGACGGCAGCGGGGTGTGCCGAATACGCCGATCTCGACCCCGCGACCGTCGGCCCCGAAGAACAGGTCGAAGGCGAAGGCTGCGTGTACCCGGAAGCGACGCGGACCCTGCCGGGCCAGCTGGTCGAAGCGAAGAAGACCTGGAAGGCCTACGGCGAAGGCGGCGGTTGCCCCGAAAGCACGCCGCGCAACCCCTTCGCCTACTTTCACTTGCTCGCCGACGGTCCCGAGTGCGCCGAACGCAGCGCCGGCCTGGAACAGCTCGCGACCGACCTCGAATCGGCGAAGACCACGCCGAGCTTCGCCTACGTCGCCGCAGGCGCCGAACCGGAACAGCCGTTCCTCGAACGGATCGTTCCCGAGATCCAGGAATCGCAGGCCTACAAGAGCGGCCTGATCGCGATCACCTTCGCTCAGGCGCCGCAGAGCGGCCCCAATGCCGACTCGAGCGCCTGCTGCGGCTCGCCCGAATACCCCAACCTGCCTCCACCCTCGACACCGCCGGCCGCCGGCGGCCCGGTCAAACCGAGCGGCGGCGGTGGCCACGTCGGCATGCTCCTCCTCTCGCCCTACGTCGAACCGGGCTCGACCGACGACAGCTACTACTACAACCACTTCTCGCTGCTGCGCAGCGTCGAGGAACTGTTTGGCCTAGCGCCGATCGGCTATGCCGCCAACCCGGCCCTGACCCCCTTCGACAGCGCCGTCTACAACCTGAGCTCCTGAGTGGGCGATTTCGCTAGCTGACAGATCCCTTGGGCTACGTTCTCCTCGGCTTGCTCGGATTCGTGGTCGGGGTGTTCGGCACCCTGGTCGGCGCGGGGGTGGCTTCATCCTCACCCCAGTCCTGCTGATCCTCTTCCCGGATCTCTCGGCGGCGAC
Source organism: Chloroflexota bacterium (assembly GCA_050258095.1). GTDB lineage: Bacteria > Actinomycetota > Thermoleophilia > Solirubrobacterales > 70-9 > VRUE01. The sequence continues at coordinate 18,392 of JBLMYD010000078.1, read as the reverse complement.
GATCACCTCGATGAGCCTGCTCGTCGTCTTCTTCAACGCCCTTTCGGGCTCGATGGCCTACGCGCGACTGCGTCGAATCGACTACCGCTCCGGCGATCCTTCTCAAGCCGCCGGGCGCGCAGGTCGGCGCTCGCCTCTCGCAGCGCTTCAGCGGTCCACTCATCAGGCGGCTGCTCGGACTCGCGCTGCTGGTTCTGGCGGCGAGGCTCCTGGTGTCGGTTGCTGTGTGACCGGCCGTCGAAGTCATAACCGGACTCGCGCGAGGCGGATTCACAAGCAGTTCACAACAGCTTTACGGCCGCGTAACCGCCGTCGCCGCCGCAGCGGCGATGCTCGCTCCTCATGCTCGAGATCAGGCCCGAGGAACACGCCGCTCTGGTCGACGGTCGCCCGCTCAGCCTGACGATGCGCGAGCTGCAGCTGCTGACCATCCTCGCCGCCAACCCGCAGCGCATCCTCACTCGCGAGCAGCTCTACGCCGAGGTCTGGGGCCGCGCGCCGCGCCGCGCCGACCGTTCGGTCGATGTCTACGTCAGCCGCCTGCGCTCGAAGCTTGCCGCCGCTCTGCCCGGCCAACACCTGATCCACACGCACAGCGGCATCGGCTACCGCTTCTCGCCCGACGGCTGAGATCTCCGCAATTTGCGGGTACGGCGCAGAGGGCTTTTACATTTTTTTCACATCCTCGCTACAGCCGGATAACAAGCATTCCGGGGTGCGTTGAGAGTGTGATCGGCAAGCGGGTCGCTCCCTGACCTGCTCCGTGCCCTACGACGAAAAGGAGTTCGTGTGAGTCCCTTTAGATGGTTGGCCGTCTTCGCCTCGTTGGCCGTTCTCGCAGTCGGCGTCTCCGCCTGCGGCAGCAGCGGCAGCTCGTCCAGCGGCCTCTCCGGCCAGATCGCCGGCGCCGGCTCGAGCGCGCAGCAGGCCGCCCAGGAAGCCTGGACCGCCGAATTCGAGAACGAAAACTCGGGTGCGACGGTCACCTACGACCCGGTCGGCTCGGGCGGCGGGCGCGAACAGTTCATCGCCGGCGGCACCGCCTTCGGCGGCAGTGACACGCCGCTCTCCGAAAAAGAAGGCGAGCTGAAGGGCGCGATGGAACGCTGCGAACCGGGCGAGCTGGTCGAGGTGCCGGACTACATCTCGCCGATCGCGATCGTCTACAACCTCGAAGGGGTCGAATCGCTGAAGCTCTCGCCCGAAAACCTGGCGAAGATCTTCAACCAGGAAATCACCAGCTGGGACGATCCGGCCCTGGCCAAGGAAAACCCGGAAGTCGAACTGCCGAGCACCCGGATCACCCCGGTCAACCGCTCCGACGAGTCGGGCACGACCGAAAACTTCACCGACTACCTCTCGCAGGCGGCACCGAGCGTCTGGACGCACGAAGTCAGCGGCGACTGGCCGGTCAAGGGCGGCGAGGCCGCGCAGGGCACCTCCGGCGTGGTCGAAGCCGTGGCCGCCGGCGAAGGCGCGATCGGCTACGCCGACGCCAGCCAGGCCGGCGAGCTCGGCATCGCCGAAATCGAGGTCGGCAAGGAGTACGTCGGCCCGACCGCGGAAGCGGCGGCGAAGATCCTCGAGGAGTCGCCGGAAGACCCCGAGCTGAGCAAGGGCAAGGACGTCTTCGCCTTCGCACTCGACCGCAAGACGGAAGCGAGCGGGACCTACCCGATCGTGCTCGTCTCCTCGCTGATGGCCTGCACCAAGTACGGCTCGGCGAGCGAAGCCAAGCTCGTCAAGGCCTACCTCGAATACGCGATCAGCGCCGAAGGGCAGAAGGTGGCGGCCGAAAACGCCGGCTCGGCGCCGCTCTCCGAAGCGCTGCGCGAAAAGATCATGCCGGCGATCGAAGCGATCGAAGCCGGCTAGGAAATCGTTGGAACGAGCGCACTCAAAGGGGCCCCGTCGCGCGCGACGGGGCCCCGTGCGCTTTGATCGGGGCTGAGCCTTGGAGGCCCGACTCGACACCACCACCAACGCCGGCCAGGTCCTCGCCTCCGCCGCGGGCGGCAGCCGCCGCTGGGGCGACCGGATCTTCTCCAACCTCGCGGTCGCGGCCGGGGTGACGATCCTCCTCCTGCTCGCCGGCGTCGCCTTCTTCCTCCTCGTCGAAGCGATGCCGGCGGTCACCGCCTCGCCCGCCGAGCTGCCCGGCGGCAAGAGCCTGGTCGACTACATCGCGCCGCTCGCCTTCGGCACCGTGCTGGCGGCGACGATCGCCGTCGTCATCGCCGTCCCCCTGGCGGTCGCGGTGGCGCTCTTCATCAGCCATATCGCGCCGCGGCGGCTGGTCCTCGCGCTCGGCTACATGGTCGACCTGCTGGCCGCGGTGCCGAGCGTCATCTACGGCCTCTGGGGGATCTTCGTCCTCGGCCCGGCCGCGGTCGGGCCGATGGGGTGGCTGGAAGAACACCTCGGCTTCATCCCCTTCTTCGCCGGGCCGGCCTCGGTCACCGGCCGCACGATGCTGGTCGCCGGCCTGGTGCTGGCGGTGATGATCCTGCCGATCGTCTCCGCCGTCGCCCGCGAGGTCTTCTCGCAGACCCCGCGCCGGCTGCAGGAAGGGGCCCTGGCCCTGGGCGCGACGCGCTGGGAGATGATCAAGATGACCGTCCTGCCCTTCGGCCGCTCCTCGATCATCAGCGGCGCGATGCTCGGGCTGGGCCGGGCGCTGGGCGAGACGATGGCGGTGACGATCATCCTCTCGGTCTCCGGGATCGTCACCTTCAACCTGATCAGCCAGGCGAACCCCTCGACGATCGCCGCCAACATCGCCCTCGACTTCCCCGAGTCCTCCGGCCTCGCGGTCAACACGCTGATCGCCTCCGGCCTCGTCCTCTTCGCGATCACCCTCGTAACCAACCTCGGCGCGCGCGCGATCATCGCCCGCCAGAACGTCCAGTGACGGCGCTCGACGGACGCGTCCTGCCCGATTGGGCGCCCTACGGCGCGGCCGGCGCCTCGGCGCTGCTCGCGGCGGCGCTCCTGCTCGCGGCCGGCTCCTTCAGCGTCGCCCTGCTGCTGGTCGCCACCGCGGCCCTCGCCTGCATCGTCACCTACTCCTGGTCGCGCGCGGTCGAGGGCCCGCGCCGGGCCAAGGACCGCCTCCTCACGCTGGTCATCGTCAGCGCTTTCGCCCTCGCCCTGATCCCGCTGCTCTCGCTGATCTTCGAGGTCGTCAAGCGGGGGGTGCCGGGCCTCAGCCTCGAATTCCTGACCAGCGACGCGCGCGGGCAGATCGGCGGCGGCGGCGCCGCTCACGCCCTCGTCGGCACCCTCGTGATCACCGGCACCGCGGCGTTGATCTCGGTGCCGATCGGGCTGATGGCGGCGATCTACCTGACCGAGTACGGCGGCAGGCGGCTGCGCCGCGCCCTCACCTTCTTCGTCGACGTGATGACCGGCATCCCCTCGATCGTCGCCGGCCTCTTCGCCTACGCCCTCTTCGCCCTCTTCCTCGGCCCCGGCATCCGGCTCGGCGTGATGGGCTCGGTGGCGCTCTCGGTGCTGATGATCCCGATCGTGATCCGCTCCTCGGAGGAGGTGCTGAAGATCGTCCCCAACCACCTGCGCGAAGCCGCCTACGCGCTGGGGACGCCGAAGTGGAAGACGATCGTCAAGGTCGTCCTGCCGACCGCCTTCGCCGGGCTCGTCACGGCGGTGATGATCGCGGTCGCCCGCATCATCGGCGAGACGGCGCCGCTGCTGGTGACCACGGGCGTCGTCGACTCGATCAACTCCGACCCCTTCGCAGGCCGGATGCAGAACCTCGCGGTCTACGCCTACAGCGAGTACCGCAACCCCGGCGTCTTCAAGCAGGCGTCCTACGATCGGGCCTGGGCCGCCGCCCTTACCTTGATAGTCATTGTCATGGTGCTCAACCTCGTGGCCCGTCTGCTCTACCGCCGGTACAGGACCGAGAATCGATAGTGGACGGAAGGAGACCACGACCGATGCGAGCCACGGGCGCAACCGCGCCGCAGACCGAGAGCAGCGAGGCGGAGATGCAGCCGTCCGCTGCGACGACGCCCACCGCGGCGCCGGCGCCGGCGTCCGCCGCCGGTCGCCTGGCGAAAACGATCCAGATCCGCGACGTCAACCTCTTCTACGGCGACTTCCAGGCCGTGCAGGACGTGACGATGACGGTCGCGCCGAACAAGGTGACCGCCCTGATCGGCTCCTCGGGCTGTGGCAAGACGACCTTCCTGCGCTCGCTCAACCGCATGCACGAGTTGACGGCGGGGGCGCGGATGGAGGGCGAGATCACCCTCGACGGCCAGGACATCTACGCGCGCGGCGTCGACCCGGTCCAGGTCCGCCGCCTGGTCGGGATGGTCTTCCAGCAGCCCAACCCCTTCCCGACGATGTCGATCTACGACAACGTCGCCGCCGGGCTCAACCTCAACGGGGGGCGGCGGGCGAAGAAGGCCGACAAGGACGCGGTCGTCGAGCGCTCGCTGCGCGGCGCCCACCTCTGGAACGAGGTCAAGGACCGGCTCGGGCGGCCCGGCTCCAGCCTCTCGGGCGGCCAGCAGCAGCGCCTCTGCATCGCTCGCGCGATCGCCGTCGAGCCCGAGGTGCTGCTGATGGACGAGCCCTGCTCGGCCCTCGACCCGGTGGCGACGCTGGCGATCGAGGACCTGATCGGCGAGCTGAAGAGCAAGTACACGATCGCGATCGTCACCCACAACATGCAGCAGGCCTCGCGCGCCAGCGACATCACCGCCTTCTTCAACCTCGAGGAAACCGGCAAGCCGGGACGGCTGGTCGAGATCGGGCCGACCGAGAAGATCTTCACCAGCCCCTCCGAGCAGGCGACCGAGGACTACGTCAGCGGACGGTTCGGCTAAGTGTCCCTCCGCAGGCCCCCACGCACGCCTGGCGGCACCGGACACACTTCGCCGAGGGGTGTCCTCGGTCGGCCAAATGGCACCGCCATTCGGCCTCCCTGCGTCCTACCTCGGCTCGATCCGGCCCTCGCCAGCCGCACGCGTGGGCCTGCGGAGGGACACTCGTGACGACACCCGTCCGGGCCGAATACCAGGAGGAGCTCGAGCGCCTCGAGGCGAGCGCCCTGGGCGGGCTCGACCTGGTCGACACCGCGCTCAGCCGCACCCTGGAAGCGATCGAGCACCAGGACGTCGAGCTGGCCCAGATCGTCGTCGCCGACGACGACCGCATCGACGGGCGCTACCTGGAGGTGCACCAGTCGCTGATCACGCTGCTGGCGACGCAGTCGCCGGTGGCGACCGACCTGCGGCTGATCTCGGCCCTGCTGCACGTGCTGAAGAACGTCGAGCGGATGGGCGACCAGTGCGTGAACATCTGCAAGATGATCCCGCTGACCGGCAACGAGCCGCCGGCGGACGAGGAGATGGTGGGGATGATCCTCGACATGGGGGGTCAGACCAAGGCCCTGATCGGCCAGGCCAAGCGGGCCTTTGCCGAGCGCGACGCGGAACTGGCGCGCGACCTGGTGCGCCAGGACGACGCGGTCGACGAGCTCAACCGCGAGTGCTTCCGCCACGCGCTGGCGATCGGCGACGACGTCGACAAGCGCGAGTGGGCGATGACGATGCTGCTCGCGGCGCGGGCGATCGAGCGGATCGGCGATAACGCGGTCGACATCGGCGAGCAGGTCGCCTTCGTCGTCACGGGGCTGTTCCAGGAGTTCGAGGACGCCTCGCACCCCAGTGCGTAGGTGGCGCGCGAGCAACGCCGTCGGCAGCTCGTGGAGCTTGCCTCCTCGGGGGTGGTCCCCCAAATCCGTGCCACCCGTCGCGAGGAGCGCAGCCAGTAGACGTGCACCCTCAGGCGGTCATAGCTGAAGCTTGAGTCCGGGGCGTCTGGGAGTATTCGGGGTCAGCCCCGTGACGCTCTGCGCCGCCATAGATATTGGGTCGAACACGACTCGGGTGCTCGTCGCCGAGCCGGTCGAAGGCCAGCTCAAGAAGGTGATGGAGCAGCGGGCGTATACCCGCATCAACAAGGCGATCGACGCCGACGGGGCGATCGAGGCGAGCAAGGTCGACGAGGTCTGCGAGGTGGTCGCCACCCAGGTGCGGCTGGCCGAAGAGCTCGGCGCCGAGGAGATCCGCGCGGTCGCCACTGCCGCCGTGCGCGAGGCCGCCAACGGCGCCGAGGCGGCGGCGAAGATCGAGGCCGCCGCGGGCGTCGCGGTCGAGATCCTCAGCGACGAGGAGGAGGGGCGGCTCTCCTTCATCGGCGCGACCAAGACGCTCGGCCACCCGGTCGAGGGCCGGGTCGGCGTCGTCGACGTCGGCGGCGGCTCGACCGAGGTGATCCTCGGCAGCGTCCCCGGCGGCGCCGAGGAGGTCCGCTCCTGGCAGGTCGGTTCCGGCGTCCTCGCCGACGAGCTGATCGCCTCCGACCCGCCTTCGGCGGCCGAGATCCGCAAGGTCCGCGACCGGATCGACGACATCTTCGCCGGGGTGGAGATCGAGCACCCGGCCCAGGCGGTCGCCGTGGGCGGCAGCGCGACCTCGCTGCGCCGCCTGGTCGGCGCCGTGCTCGAGTACGAGACGCTCGAGCGCGGCATCCGCGTCCTCTGCGGCGATCCGGCGAGCGAAGTGGCCCGCCGCTTCGAGCTCGACCCCGAACGCGTGCGCATCCTCGCCACCGGCGTGCTGCTGCTCGAGAAGGTCTCCGATCTGCTCGGCCAGCCGCTGCAGATCGGCAAGGGCGGCCTGCGCGAGGGGATCGTCCTCGACCTGCTCAACGGCAACGCCAACGGCTCTCCGCTGCGCGTCGCGGCTTGAGGGCCGATCCCGGCAGGGGTTTCGCTTAACTTTTTCGAGGGGCGGGGATTGCTGGCGCCCGCTGCTGCGCTCGCGAAAAAGTACAAGACGCTTCACCCCTACCGGGATCGGTCCGGGTAGCCTCGAAGCGTGGCGCGGGCGAGGAACTTCGAGCTCGACTGCGAAGCGCCGTTCGCGGCCGTCGCGGCGCAAGTCGTCGCGGTGCGCACGGAGGAGGTCTTCGCGCAGGCCGACGGGGTGCTCGACCTCGACGACGTCGAGCGCGTGCACGACATGCGGGTGGCGACGCGCCGCCTGCGGGCGGCGCTGGAGATCTTCGCGCCGGCCTTCCGGCGCAAGCGCTGCCGCAAGGCGCTGAAGCGGGTCAGAGCCCTGGCCGACGCGCTCGGCGAGCGCCGCGACATCGATGTCGAAATCGAGCTGTTGGAGACGCTTGCGCCCGACGTCGCGGCGGACGACCGGCCCGCGCTGGCGGCTCTCCTCGACGAGCTGCGCAGCGCCCAGCGACGCGCCAACGACGATCTCGCCCCCTTCGTCACCGGCAAGCGACTGCGCAAGCTGCGTCGCCGCCTGGACCGCCTGGTCGAGGGGGTGGGGGTGTGAAGGCTCGCGCGGTCGAGGGTCTCGATCCCGCCGCGCCGCTGGCGCCGAACGCGCGCCTGATCGTCGCCACCAGGCTCGGTGAGATGCGCTCCTTCGCCGAGCGGGCGCTGGCCCCGGATGCCGTCACCGCGCAGCACGACATGCGCATCGCCGCCAAGCGCCTGCGCTACGCGCTCGAGATCCTCGGCCCCTGCATCGGCGCGGCCGCCGAGCCCGCGCGGATCGCCGCCAGGGATCTGCAGTCGGTGCTCGGCGACCTGCACGACTGCGACGTCATCCTGCCGCGAGTCGAGGCGATCCCCTCGCTGGCCGCCGCCCTCCGCGCCCGTCGCGCCCGCCTGCACCGCGAGTTCGCTCGCCTCTGGCAGCTGCAGGCGAGCAGGTCCACCTGGGCCGCTCTCGATTCCGCATCGCGGTCGTCATCTCGACCGCCACGCGGTTGAGATGACGACCGCGGCGTACGATGGGTCGATCGACGATTCGGAGCTCTACTTCAACCGCGAGCTGTCCTGGCTCGACTTCAACGAGCGGGTCCTCGAACTGGCCGAGGACCCCGACGTGCCCCTGCTCGAGCAGGTCCGCTTCTGCTCGATCTACGCCTCCAACCTGGACGAGTTCTTCATGGTCAGGGTCGCCGGCCTCTTCGAGCAGCTCGACGCCGGGATCGACGCGCGCGGCCCCGACGGGCTGGCGCCCGGCACCCAGATCGACGCGATCCAGGCGCGCGTGCTCGAGCTCGACCGGCGGCTGAACCGCCGCTTCGAGGGCACGCTGCGGCCGGCGCTGGCCGAGCACGGCATCCGCCTCGTCTCGCTCTCCTCCGCCGGCGAGGAGGAGCGCCGCGAGATCGACCGTCGCTTCCACGAACAGGTCTTCCCGGCCCTGACGCCGCTGGTGATCGGCCTCGGCCGGCCCTTCCCCTACATCTCCAACCTCTCGCTCAGCCTCGGCGTCCTCCTGCGCGACCCCGAGAGCGGCTCGGAGATCATCGCCCGCGTCAAGGTGCCGAAGGAGCTGCTCGGCCGCTTCCTGCAGGTCGGCGAGGAGGGCAGCGCCTTCGTCCCTCTGGAGGAGGTGATCGCCGCCAACCTCGACAGCCTCTTCCCGGGGACCGAGGTCGTCGACCACGGCTACTTCCGCGTCACCCGCGACGCCGACTTCACCGTCTCCGACGAGGCCGACGACCTGCTGCAGGCGGTCCAGGACGAGATCCGCCGCCGCCGCTTCGGCGAGGTCGTGCGACTCGAGATCGCCGCCGGGATGAACCCGAAGCTGCGCCAGCAGCTGATCGACGCCCTGCGCCTCGAGGATCGCGAGGTCTACGACATCGACGGCCTGATCGACCTCGCCGACCTCGGCGCGATCGCCGACGTCCCCGGGCACGCCGAGCTGCGCTACCCGCCCTGGACCCCGGTCACCCAGCCGCGGCTGCAGGGCGAGGACGACGAGCCGGTCGACATGTTCGCCGCGATCCGCCAGGACGACATCCTCGTCCACCATCCCTACGACTCCTTCGCCACCTCGGTCGAGCGCTTCGTCGAGCAGGCGGTCGCCGACCCCGACGTGCTGGCGATCAAGCAGACCGTCTACCGGACCAGCGACGACTCTCCCCTCGTGCCGGCCCTGATCCGCGCCTCCGAGCGCGGCAAGCAGGCGGTCTGCATGGTCGAGCTGAAGGCGCGCTTCGACGAGGAGGCCAACATCCACTGGGCGAAGTCGCTCGAGGAGTCCGGCGTCCACGTCGTCTACGGCATCCCCGGGCTGAAGACCCACGTCAAGGCGATCCTCGTCGCCCGCCGCGAGGGCGACCGGGTGCGCGAGTACGTCCACATCGGCACCGGCAACTACCACCCGAAGACCGCCCGCCTCTACACCGACTTCGGCCTCTTCACCGCCGACGAGGAGGCCGGCGCCGACGTCGCCGAGATGTTCAACTTCCTCACCGGCTACGGGCGGCCGGCCGAGTACCGCAAGGTGCTGGTCTCGCCGACGACGATGCGCGACCGCATCGTCGAGGAGATCGAGACGACGGTCGAGGCGCACCGGGCGGGGCGGGAGGCGCGGATCGCGCTGAAGATGAACGCGCTGGTCGACGCCGCCTGCATCCGGGCCCTCTACGAGGCGTCGCAGGCGGGGGTGAGGATCGACCTCAACGTGCGCGGCATCTGCTGCCTGCGCCCCGGCCTGCCGGGCGTCTCGGAGAACATCCGCGTCGTCTCGATCGTCGGCCGCTTCCTCGAGCACTCGCGGGTCTACGCCTTCCAGCGCGGCGAGGAGACGCGCGTGCTGATGGGCTCGGCCGACCTGATGCCGCGCAACCTCGACAGCAGGGTGGAGCTGGTCGCGCCGGTCGACGACCCCGCTCTCAAGGACGAGCTGCTCGACGTCCTCGAGCGCTGCCTCGAGGACAACGCCAACGCCTGGGAGCTGGACGCGGAGGGGACCTGGACGCGCCTGCGGCCGGCTAACGGGCGGCGGCGCAGCGTCCAGGAGGAGCTGCGCGAGCTGCACGCGACCCACGCCGCCGAGCACCTCGCGGCGACGGCGGGCTGACCGGCCGCGCAACCCGACTCAATCAATAGGATGGCGCTCAGTGCCGCGCCTCTCCCTGCTGCCCCGTGATCGCACCTTCTTCGACCTTTTCATCGAGGCCGGTCGCAACACCTTGGCGGCCGCCCGGCTGCTCGACGAGATGATGGGCACCTGGCCCGAGGACAAGGGGCTCTCGCGCTCGATCGTCGAGGCCGAGCAAGAGGGCGACCGGATCACGCACGAGATCGTCAAACGCCTCAACTCGACCTTCGTCACCCCGATCGACCGCGAGGACATCTATGGGCTGGCGACGCAGATGGACGACATCGTCGACTACACCGAGGAGGCCGCCGACCTGCTCGGCCTCTACAAGATCGAGGCGCCGATGGAGCAGGCGCAGTCCCTGACGAAGGTCCTGGTCGGCGCCTGCGAGCAGCTCGCCGAGGGGCTCGAGCACCTGCCGGACTTCAAGGATCTCGACAAGTACTGGATCGAAATCCACCGCCTGGAGAACGAGGGCGACCGGATCTCGCGCGACGCCGTCGCCTCGCTCTTCTCCGACGGCATCGACCCGATGGTGGTGATCCGCTGGAAGGACATGTTTGCGGTGCTCGAGAACGCGATCGACGCGACCGAGACCGCGGCGCAGATCCTTGAGGGAATAGTGATAAAGAACGCATGACGGCCCCGGATCGTCATCGTGTCCTCTGACGTAATCCTCGTCATCGTCGTCGGCACCGCCCTCGCCTTCGACTTCACCAACGGCTTCCACGACACGGCGAACGTCGTCGCCACCTCGATCTCGACCGGGGCGGCGCGGCCGTCGGTGGCGATCGGCATCGCCTCGCTGCTCAACTTCGCCGGCGCCTTCATCTCGATCTCGGTCGCCGCCACCGTCGCCCAGGACGTCGTCGACGCGAACGTGATCACGCCGACGATCGTCTTCGCCGGGCTGATCGGGGCGATCGCCTGGAACCTGATCACCTGGTCGGTCGGCCTGCCGTCGAGCTCCTCGCACGCGCTGATCGGCGGCGTCGTCGGCTCCGCCGTCGCCGCCGTCGGCTTCGACGCCGTGATCGCCGAAGGGCTGGTCGGCAAGGTCCTGATCCCGGCGGTCGTCGCCCCGATCCTCGCCCTGGTCGTGGCCGGGATCGCGATCGGCGTCGTCTACCGGATCGTCGGCAGGCAGCGACCCGGCGTCGTCAGCCGCGGCTTCCGCTTCGGCCAGCTGATCTCGGGCGGTCTGCTGGCCCTCGCCCACGGCACCAATGACGCCCAGAAGACGATGGGCGTCATCACCCTCGCCCTGATCGCCAACGGCACGCTCGGCGCCGGCGCCGACCCGCCGACCTGGGTGATCGTCGCCTCGGCGAGCGCGATCGCCCTCGGCACCTACGGCGGCGGCTGGCGCATCATCCGCACGACCGGGACGCGGATCATCAAGATGGACGCGGCGCAGGGCTTCTCCGCGCAGGGCGCCGGCGCCGCCGTGATCCTCGCCTCGACCCACTTCGGCTTCCCGCTCTCGACCACGCACGTGATCAACGGCGGGGTGATGGGGGCCGGCGCCGGCAAGCGGGTCTCAGCCGTGCGCTGGGGGGTCGCCGGCAACATCGTCGTCGCTTGGCTGCTGACCCTGCCGGCGGCGGCGGCGATCGGAGCGCTCGCCTACGGCGTCACGGCGATCTTCGGCAGCGGCGCGCTCGGGCCGGTGCTGGTCGCGCTGATGTCGCTCTCGCTGGTCGCCGCCGCCTTCGCGCGGCGCCTGCGGCGCGGGGCGCCGGTGCCGGTGAGCTGATGGCGGCGACGATCGTGCAGACGAAGGACCTGGTCCAGACGGTGATCGCCTCGCTCGTCGCGGGCGTCGGGATAACCGTCGTCTTCTCGGTCGCGATCTGGGGCACGGCGCGCTTCGCCGACCTCAGCCGCGACGAGCGGCCGGCGGCGGCGGTAGCCGCGGCGACGCTCGCGGTCCTCGCCGCCCTCGTCACCCTGGTGGGCGTGGTCTACGGCGTGGTCGTGATGGCGAGCAAGTAGCCACGCCGACGTACAATCGAGCTGTGCGCGCGGCGCGCAACACCGGGATCGTGATGCTGCTGGCGTTCTGCGTCGCCTTCCTGCCGGCGGGAGGAAACGTCGCCGAAGCGATCGTGGCTGCGATCACGATGGCCTTCCTCGCCGGGATCGCCTGGCTGGTCTTCGTCCTCAGTCGCCAGAACCAGCTCACCCTGGCGGCGCTCAGCGACGCGCGGCGGGGAATCCTCTACGCGGCGCTGGGCATGCTCGCGCTGCTCGTCGCGGGCAGCGACGAGCTGACCGCGAGCGGCGGCGGCACGCTCGTCTGGATCGTCCTGCTCGCGGCCTCGATCGCGGCGATCTGGCGGGTCTGGATCGACGCGAACAGCTACTGACTCGAACTTTTTTCTGTCTCGTGCGTTTGTGCGCGCCACGCGTGCGCCGGCGGCTGCGACGCTCGGCCGGTGCCGCCACGGACCGCCAGCAGCGATGGCCACAGGGAGGAGGGGACCGCCTCGGTCGAGTTGATCGCGGTCGTCCCCTTCCTGCTGCTGGCGGTCTTCGTGGCGGCGCAGCTGGGCGCCGCCGGCGGGACCCTCTGGTCGGCGGGGATCGCCGCCCGCGCCGGGGCGAGGGCGGCGCTGGTCGGCGGCGACGCGCGAGTCGCGGCCCGTCGTGCCCTGCCCGCGGCGCTGCGGACCGGCGCTCGCGTCGAGCGGCACGGCGGCGTCGCGGTTCGGGTCGCGGTGCCGCGCCTGCTGCCGGTCGTGCCCCGGCTCCGGCTCGGCGCCGAAAGCGAGCTGGACGGTGGCTGACCGGCGTGGACAGGCGACGGTCGAGGCGATCGCCGCGGTGCCGTTGCTGCTGCTCGCCGGGGCGATCGCGCTGCAGCTCCTCGCCGCCGGCTACGCGCTGACCCTCGCCGACGGCGCCGCCGAGGCGGGCGCGCTCGCCCTGGCGGACGGCGAGCCGGCCGGGAGGGCGGCTCGTGACGCCCTGCCGGGCTGGACGAGCCGCGAGGCGACGATCTCGGTGAGCGGGGGAGAGGTGAGCGTGCGCCTGCGACCGCCGGCGCTGATCCCGGCGTTGGCCGATCGGCTCGTCGTCTCCAGCTCGGCGTTCGCACGGGATGCCGTCCGGTGAGCGGTCGCGTCGTCCTCGTCAGCGCCGTGGGCCGGGCGAGCGGCGCCGCGACCACGGCCGCGGCCCTGGCCTGCGCGGGCTCGGAGCCCGATCGACCGGCGCTGCTCGTCGACGTCGACGGGGCGAGGCCACGGCCGGCGCTGTTCGCCTCGCCGGGCGCTCGCAGGCTGGAGGAGCGGCTCGCGGCCCACCGTCCCGATCTGGCCGCGGCGGCGCGCGGCCAGACCTGTCACGTCACGCTCGGCCGGGAGGCCTGCGACGAGGATCTGCGGGCGGTTCTTCCCCTGGCGCGCGACTCGCTCGCGGCGGTCCACCTGCCGGCTGAGGGCCTGCATGGCGTGCTGGACGGGTTCGGCTCGCAGATCGCGGCCGTCCTGCTCCGCGCCGACCTCCCCCGCGATCGGGCCCTCACGTCCCTCGTCGCCGCCGAGCTGATCGGGCGCGGCCTCGCGGTCCGCGTGCTCGTGCGGCCGCCGGCTTGGATCCCGGCGCGCTGTGCGTTGTTCGGCGTTCTGCCGGCCGATGCGCCCGGCGGCCTGCCCGCGCGCCTGCGCGAACGCGTCCTCGGCCCTTGCAAGGATTCCCTCGACATTTCGTCGAATCGTCCCCTGGACGGGTGATTAAGACCGCAACATGATGGGTACCATCGCGTTTGTTGACTAGATACGTGCGGCAGGGGTGCATCGCCGCAAGGTCGTAACGCGCAACAAAGGAGGAGAGCTGAGGATGAGGTCGTCGGCGGCATCGAAGCGAACTTGGAGGATCGGTAACGAGGACAGCGGGGGCCGGCTCCGCTACGTCCTGCTCGGCGCGATTGCCGCGGCGCTCATGCTGGTCTCAGCCGCTCCGGCTGCTGCCGCATCGTTTCCGCTGAACGCCGAAGTCGAACCCGCGGGCAGCGGCACGGTCGAATGCGAAGTCGAAGCAGTAGCCGGGCCCTGCCAGCCCGAATACGAAGAAGGAACCGAAATCGTTCTGTTGCCCGTAGCGAAACCGGGCTACGCATTCGTCACCTGGTTTGGCTGCGACGCGGAACCGTCGCCCACCGAATGCGCAGTGACGATGGACGAAGGCAAGGAAGTCTTCGCCGAATTCGAACTCGAAGAAGTCGAACTCTGGATCTTTGAAGTCGGCGAAGGCACGGTCGAATGCGAAGTCGAAGGCGAACCGGCCGAAGCCTGTGAAGCCGAATATCCCTACGGCACGAAAGTCACCCTCGTGCCCAAAGCGGAACCCGGCTCCGAATTCGTCGAATGGGAAGAAGACTGCACCGGCAGCGGCGCCTGCGAACTGACGATGGAAGGCGAAAAATCGGTCACCGCCGTCTTCGAACCGGCCATATATCTTCTCGAAGTCGAAGTAGAAGGACTCGGCTCGGGCACCGTGACGAGCTCGCCGGCCGGGATCAACTGCGGCAGCGAATGCGTAGCCGAATACGAAGCGGGCGAAACCGTCACCCTGACCGCCACAGCTGAACCGGGCTCCGAATTCATCGAATGGTTCGGCTGCGACGCGGAACCGTCGGCCACCGAATGCGAAGTGACGATGGACGAAGACAAGACCGTCTACGCCGAATTCGAACCGGCTGAATATATCCTCGAAGTCACAACGGAAGGACTCGGCTCGGGCACCGTGACGAGCTCGCCGGCCGGGATCAACTGCGGCGGCGAATGCGTGGCCGAATACGAAGCGGGCAAAACGGTCACCCTGACCGCGAAAGCCGATCCTGGCTCCGAATTCGTTGGTTGGATCGGCTGCGACGCGGAACCGTCGGCCACCGAATGCGAAGTGACGATGGACGAAGAAAAGGAAGTCTTCGCCGAATTCGAACTCTTGCCGACGTTCACCCTCGAAGTCAAACTCGAAGGCAGCGGCTCGGGCACCGTGACCGCACCGGAAGACATCAACTGCCCGAGCGTTTGCGCCGGCTCCTACAGCGAAGGCGAAGTCGTGACGCTGACGGCGGAAGCGAGTCTCGGCTCCGAATTCGCCGGCTGGACCGGTTGTGACGAAGAACCGTCGGAAACCGAATGCGAAGTGACGATGGCAGAAGACCGGGCCGTCACCGCTACGTTCGAAACCGAATCGCCACCGGCCGAATTCGCCCTCACGGTCTCGCTCGCCGGGACCGGCAGCGGCACGGTGACGAGCTCGCCGGCGGGCATCGACTGCGGAGTCGTCTGCACTGCTGTCTACGCCGATGGCACCGGGGTCACCCTGACGGCGACGCCCTCGTCGGGCTCGACCTTCAGCGGTTGGTCCGGGTCCTGCGCGGGCACAGGCTCCTGCGCGGTGACGATGAGCGCGGCGCGCAGCGTGACGGCGACCTTCGAAAAGGAAGCGACCCCGACGCCGGGGATCGCCAAGGTCGCGTCCAAGGCCAAGGTCAAGGGCGGCAAGGCCCTGCTGAGACTGACCTGCATCGGCGAAACCCGCTGCAAGGGCACGCTGAAGCTGTTCGCCAAGGTCAAGTCCGGCAATAAGAAGAAGAACCTGCAGATCGGCAAGGCCAGGTTCGGCCTCGCCGCCGGCGCCAAGAAGACGCTCAAGGTCAAGCTCTCCGGGCCGGCGAAGAGGGAACTCGCCAAGCGCCAGCTGAAGGCGAAGGTCAAGGGCTCCGGCGTGCGCCACACGGCCGTGAAGCTGAAGCTGCAGAAGTAGCAGGACGACCGCGGATCGCGGCGCGAAAGGCGGGCGCCCCAGGGCGCCCGCCTTTCGCCTGCGCCGGCACGCCGGCGCGCATTCCGCCAGAATCGCGGCATGCTGACGATCGCAGTCACCGGCCCGACCGGCGAGATCGGGCGGGCCTTCATCGGCGCCCTCGAGCGGGCGCCAGAGATCGAGCGCGTGATCGGGATGGCGCGCCGGCCCTTCGACATCGCCGGCCAGGGTTGGGAGAAGACCGAATACCGGCGCGGCGACATCCTCGATCGCGACGCGGTGGAGAAGCTGGTCGAGGATGCGGACGTCGTCGTCCACCTCGCCTTCGTGATCGTCGCCGGCGGCGCCGAGAGCCGCGAGATCAACCTGACCGGCTCGCGCAACGTCTTCGAGGCCTCCGCCGCGGCCGGCGCCAAGCGCCTCGTCTACACCTCGTCGGTCGCCGCCTACGGCTTCCAGCGCAACAGCGCCGAGCTGCTGCGCGAGGACGACCCCGTGAAGGGGACCTCCCGCCATCCCTACTCGGCCCACAAGGCGGCGGTCGAGGCTGAGCTGGCCGAGGCGTTGGAGGGCTCGAGCACCGACGCCTACGTCTTCCGCCCCTGCATCGTCGCCGGGCCCCACGCGACGCTGCTGCTCGACCTGGTCCCCCTGCTGGCGCTCGGCCAGCGCATCCCCGGCCCGCTGCGCTGGGCCCTGGGCAGGGTGCCGGAGCTGCGCCCGGTGCTGCCCGACCCGGGCGTGCCCTTCCAGCTCGTCCACCACGACGACGTCGCCGCCGCGCTCTGCGCCGCCGTCATCGGCGACGGCGAGCCCGGCGTCTACAACCTCGCCGGCCCCGGCGAGCTGACGATCACCGACCTCGCCCACGCGCTCGGCTGGCACGCGGTGCCGGCTCCGCAGCTCGCCGTCGGCGTCGCCGCCGAGGCCGTCTCCTTGATGCCCTTCCTGCCCGACGAGGCAGCCTGGATCGAGGCCGTGCGGCGACCGGTCCTGATGGACACCTCGCGGGCGCGGCGCAGGCTGCACTGGATGCCGCACTACGACGCCCACGAGACGCTGGGGCAGACGGTCGCCGCGGTCCGCGCCCGCTGAGTGTCAGCGCCCGGCTACGCCTGCGGCTCGATGTTCTGGTTGACGCGGAAGAGGTTGCCGGGGTCGTACTTCGCCTTGATCCGGGCCAGTCTCTCGTAGTTCTCGCCGTAGCTCGCCCGCACTCGCTCCTGGCCCTCGTCCATCATCATGTTCACGTAGGCGCCGCCGGCCGAGTAGGGGTGCAGCGCTTCGAAGTAGTCGATCGACCAGCGGCGGATCGCGTCGGCCTTGGCGGGGTCGGGATCGACGCCGGCGAAGACCGAGCCCCACTTGGCGTCGCGGTACGCCCAGGGCGTCTCCTCGTCGCCGACTTCGGCGGCGGCGCCGTCGAGCGGGTAGAGGTGCATCGTCGATTTCATCGTCGGCATCTTGGGCCCGAACTGGGCGTGCGCCCCGACTGCCTCGTCGGGCATCTCGCGGACGAAGTCGGCCCGCCAGTACCACTGCTCGCCGCGCGGGTAGAGAGCGTCGAAGGCGGTCTGCAGGGCGGGGAAGGGCATCGGCTGGGCGCCGTGCATGAGCGGCTCGGGAAGCGCCTCGAGCAGCGGCGCCATGTCGCTTGCCGCCTGCGCCGCGTCGCCCAGGTGGCACCAGACGACCCCGCACACCTTGCGCAGGTGCAGCTCCTCGGGGAAGGGCGGCGCCGGCGGCACCGAGGTGAAGGCGAAGAAGCCGTTCAGATCGCGGGGCGCCGCTGGGAGGAAGTCGCGGTAGGCGGCCAGGACCTCGGCGCCGGCCTCGGCCGGCCAGAAGGTCGGGCCGCCGACGACCGTGTCGACGTCGTGCAGGCGGAAGAGGAAGGAGGTGACGACGCCGAAGTTGCCGCCGCCGCCGCGCAGCGCCCAGTAGAGGTCGGGGTTCTCCTCGGCGGAGGCGCGGACCCGCTCGCCGCCGGCGAGGACGACCTCCACCTCGAGCAGGTTGTCGATCGTCAGGCCGCACTTGCGGGTCAGGTGACCCATGCCGCCGCCGAGGGTGAGGCCGCCGACCCCGGTGGTCGAGATGATTCCGCTCGGGGTGGCCATCCCGTGCTCGGCGGTCGCCGCGTCCACTTCGCCCCAGGTGCAGCCGCCGCCGACGCGAACGGTGCGCGCCTCGGGATCGACCTCGATCGCGTTCAGCGCCGAGAGGTCGATGACGACGCCGGCGTCGCAGGTGCCGAGGCCGGCGCCGTTGTGGCCGCCGCCGCGCACCGCGAGCAGGAGGTCGCCCTCGGCGGCGTAGGCGATGACCTTGGCGACGTCGTCGGCGTCGGCGCAGCGCGCGATCAGCGCCGGATGCCGTTCGATCATCGCGTTGTAGACCGCGCGGGCCTCCTCGTAGTCGTTGTCCTGCGGGCCGATCAGCTGCCCCTGGAAGCCGGGCAGGTCTGCTGCGCTGGGCGGGTTCATCAAGTGCTCCTTTCGGAAACTGAGAAGACCTGTGCAGCTACGAGATTAGACGCTGAAGACTTCCCACTCCTCGGCGACGCCCTTCAGCTCGCGGCTGCCGCGGGCGCTGAACTC
The DNA here is from genome assembly GCA_050258095.1 of Chloroflexota bacterium. Taxonomy (GTDB): domain Bacteria; phylum Actinomycetota; class Thermoleophilia; order Solirubrobacterales; family 70-9; genus VRUE01. The sequence goes on along the minus strand of JBLMYD010000078.1, from coordinate 52 downwards.
GATGCCCGAGCCGGCGGCGAGGTCGCGGACCGTGCGCGAGACCAGCACCTCG
>JBLMYD010000077.1:0-45318 GCA_050258095.1 Chloroflexota bacterium | reverse complement strand
TGAGCTCGAGGGCTACACGAGAACCAAGAGCGCTCTGCACCTTCCCGTCGACCGACCCCTGCCGAAAGCACTCGTCAAGAGACTGATCGCCGTTCGTCTCGCGGACGCGGGTCTGCCCTCTGGCTAGGCTCGCGTGCTCAGGAACGGATCAGTTGATCAGCGCAGCGCGCCGGGTGGCCCGTTGCCCTGGGCGACTTGTGACGTGATGCTGAGTGTTGCGCGAAGCGGGAGTGAGATCCATCGTGAGGGCGAGGTCAGCCAGTTCCTGACCCGGAGCGACCCTCCTTTTCCCAGAGCGCGGCGAGGTCGCGTGCGCCGTGGATCAGGCCGAGTATGTAGATGTCCGCATCCTCGATCTCATAGACCAAGCGGTAGCTCCCAATGACCAGCTCGCGGATCGCCGGCTCCTCCAGCTCGGGAACCACGCGCCCTCGCTCGGCCATCTCTTCAAGTGATCTGGCGCCGTCACGGACGCGCCGCACGAGCGCGGCTGCATAGCCTGGGGAGTCCTCGGCAATGTAGTCGGCGATGCGCTCGAGGTCCCGCCAGGCGGTCTCGGTCCACGCTACTCGTCGAGCCACCGGGCCAACCGCTGCTCGACCTCGTCGTGGGGCACGACCCTTCCCGCCCTGACGTCTTCTCGGCCGCGCCTGATGCGTTGCAGGACATAGAGGTGGTATTGGATGTCCTCAAGTGAAGCCTCTTCAGGGAGACCGTCGAGAACCCTGCGGGCGTCTTGCTTTGCGGTGGCCATTGCTTTATCCAGGGTAGCGCCAAATCAGCTCTACACCGCTGCGGTTGTGATCCCGTCGACGATCTCCCGCAACCAGCCTTCCAACCTCGCGATCTCCTCGGGCGAGTTCTGGGTCTGCGCAAGCCCCTGTTCGAGGACCAACTTCGGCAAGTGAGGCTCGACCTTGCCAGTTGGTGCCAGACTGGCATCCCAACCTTTCGAGCCGATTCGCCGGGCCAACTTCCGCTTGGCGTCGGTCTGACCGACGAGCTCCTGCTCAATGAACTGCTGATCGAGCTCCCCGGCGCCGTCCGGACCCAAGAGCTCAATGAGTCGCTGTACCCCAAGCGAATCGAGCAACATGCCCTCGAGATCTGAAACCATCATGTATGCATCGAAGGGAGCCAGCAGCTGATTTATCGCGGCCTGATTGACCAACGCCCCCGCATAGTCAGGCGACGGGGTATCCGCCGCCGATCGCATCGCGTCCTTCTGGGTGTCGCCGGGAACCACTTTGCGGCCAGCGAGAATGTCAAGCAGCTTCCGATCACTCGCCGCTCTCAGTCCATCTTTGTCAACCAGGGTAAAGGCGCGCACGCCGAAATGCTCGGCTAGTTCGACGAGACGCTTTATGCGACCTATGCCTCCCGCCTCGATGACCGTCAAGCCACGCGCGTAATGCCCGCCGGGTCCGCCGCAGATTCGGCCGAGCAGGTACTCAACTACGAGGTAGTCGCTCTCTCCCTCAACAAGGATCACCGCGTTCGCAAATACGAGTTCGCTGTTGGCAGCGCTGCAGTAGCGGGTCAGTCGCCCCTCCTGCGCATCGTCAAGCTTCGGTGGGCGCCAGTGGTAGTCGGTACCTGACGGCTCCAGGGGTAGCCGTGCTATCTGCCCAAGCTTGAAGGTGTCGACGACTACCGGGCTGTGCGTGGTAACGAGGACCTGGGCGTCACTCGCTATACCCCTTAGAACCTGAGTCATCGCCCGTTGAGTCTGTGGATGAAGGAATGCCTCGGGCTCCTCAATGGCGAAAAGCACATTGCCAGCGTTTTGCCCCTCTCGCTCTGCGACGTAGCGGAGCATGCCGAGCACCAGGGCAGACTGAAATCCCGTTCCTCGGTCCGCGACAGGAACCCGCGTGCCATCGAGACTTTCGATTGCCGCAGCCTGAAGCATCCCCCGGAGAGCGAAGCGCGGCTCGGGGAGCGAGAAAGTGACGCTTCCATCCTGAAATGGAAGATCCTCTCCTATGCTCTTAGCGGATTCGTCGAGCGCTTCTTTGACGACCTTCTCCACGTCTTCGATCTTCGTAGCGAACGCTTTTTGCACCGCCGACGGATTGCCCGCCGTGCGGCGTATCAGCACTGACTCCATTGTGTCCAGCAGCCTCTCCAGGGAGGCGAGTTTCTCAAGGTCCCCCGCCCCGCCAACGCGAACCGATGGGATCTTCACAAGCTGATAGTTCTCGAGGACGTAGTCGTAGAGACGCTTGGCGTCCTCGGCCGACGCCTTTGATGCTTCGAAGCTACGGGATCCACTGCGCGTACATCGCAGGGCTATCCAGAATCGGCCGTCTCTTCTGAGAGCCCCGCCGACGACCTTGACCTCTTCCTCACTCAAGTGGTCGAACCAGATCTTGACTTCCGACATCGTTCGCGATCCAGCTTCCGCGTAATAGTCGTTACGTGGCAGCAGGGCAACAAGCGCGTTGCTGTCGGGATTCGCAAAGAAAGCCTCAACGAGGCGAATAAAAGACGACTTTCCAGCGTTGTTGGGTCCGGCGAGCATCTGCAGAGACCGGTCGACTGGAAGAGTTAGGTGCTTGAAGCACAGGAACTTATCGATGTCTACTTGCGAGACGCGCATCTGGCCGCGGATTATCGTAGTTTCGCGTCACGCCAGTCGCGAAGCTCAACCGCAGCCCACGCTACTACCTAGGGGCACTGGGCCCGGCTTTAGTTTAGTCAAGGGACACGTCCAACCTCCGCCGTGTGTGCTTCTCCTTCCGCGTATGAAAGCAGTGGAAGGACTTCGGTCCACACAACTAACTGAAGCGAGCTAATACCTGTAGAGCGCCGAGCGGTCCAGGTCCGCGATCGAGGTGCGGCCGGTGAGGCCGAGGGCGGTGTCGATGTCGGCTCGCATCGTGGCGAGGACGTGGCGGACGCCGGACTGGCCGCGGGCGGCCACTGCCCAGGCCCAGGGGCGGCCGATGAGGACGGCGCGGGCGCCGAGGGCGACCATCTTGACCGCGTCGAGGCCGTTGCGGACGCCGCCGTCGGCGAGAACCTCGATCCGGTCGCCGACGGCGTCGGCGATCTCGGGCAGCGCCCGCGCGGTCGAGGGCACGGCGTCGAGCTGGCGGCCGCCGTGGTTGGAGACGACGACGCCGTCGACCCCGGCGTCGGCGGCGCGGCGGGCGTCGTCGGGGTCGAGCACCCCCTTGACCAGCAGCCGGCCCGGCCAGCTCTCGCGCACCCAGGCGATGTCCTCCCAGGTGACACTGGGGTCGAACTGCGAATCGACCCAGGCTTTGAAGGCGGCAGGGGAGCGTGCCCCCGGCACGGCCTGCTCGAGGTTGCCGAAGGTGAGCGGGCGGCCGCCGAGCGCCACGGTCCGGATCCAGCGCGGATGGGAGAGGAGGTCGAGCCCGCGGCGCATCCTCGCCCAGCGGCCGGGCCGGCCGACGACGGCGTTGCGCGTGTCGCGGTGGCGGGCGCCGAGCACGGCGAGGTCGATGGTGAGGACGAGGACCGGCGAGCCGACCGCCGCCGCCCGCGCCATCAGCCCCTCGGCGTAGGCGCGGTCGCGCATCACGTAGAGCTGGAACCAGGGCGGCGCCTCGGTCGCCTCCGCCACCTCCTCGATCGGGCAGATCGAGACGGTCGACTCGACGAAGGGCACGCCCGCCGCCGCCGCGGCGCGGGCGGCCTGCACCTCGGCGCGCGGGGCGAGCATCCCGGCGAGGCCGACCGGGGCGAGCACGACCGGCAGCGCCAGCTTCTGGCCCAGCACCTCGACCGACGGGTCGCGGACGCTGACGTCGCGCATCACCACCTGGCGCAGCAGCACGGACTCGAGGTCGGCGACGTTGGCGCGCAGGGTCGCCTCTTCGTAGGCGCCGCCGTCGACGTAGTCGAAGAGCTGGCGCGGCAGCCGGCGGCGGGCCAGCTCGCGGTAGTCGAGCGCCGTCGCGGGGGCGACGCCAAGCGGACGGTCGGCGGCGTGGCGCATCGGCGAGCGATCCTGCCAGAAAGGGCGCCGATGCGTACTGTTTGCAAATCGTCCCGGGTGAATCCAGCGGCGGCAGCGTGAGCGCCTGGCGCCAGGCCCGCGCGATCGGGCCGCTGCCCGGCGTGGTCAACGTGCTGGTGCCGGCCGTGATCCTCGCCCTCACCGGCACCGACGTCGGCTGGGGGCTCGACGGCGCCGCCAGCGTCCTCCCCGTCCTCCTCGGCCTCGCCCTGCTCCTCGCCGGCTTCGCCCTCTGGCTCTGGACGGTCCGCCTCTTCGCCGCCGTCGGCGAAGGGACGCTGGCGCCCTGGGACCCGACCCGCCGCCTCGTCGTCGTCGGCCCCTACCGGCACGTGCGCAACCCGATGATCTCCGCCGTGGTCGCCTTCCTCGCCGGCGAGGCGGCGCTGTTCGGCTCGCTGCCGCTGCTGGCCTGGTGCGCCGCCTTCTTCGCGCTCAACCACGTCGGCTTCCTCGTCTACGAGGAGCCCGGCCTCGAAAAGCGCTTCGGCGAGGAATACCGCGCCTACAAGCGCAACGTGCCGCGCTGGCTGCCGCGGCGAACGCCCTGGACGCCCGCGCCGGTTGACGCCCATCCCGGCGCCGCCTCGCCCACCGCCCCTACACCCCGAGCAGGAAGCTGAGGGCGAGCATCAGGGCGGCGCCGGCGAGCAGGCCGCCGCTCGGTCCCAGCCGGCGGCGGTCGGCGTAGGCGCTCGGCAGCAGCTCGATCGCGATCAGGGCCAGCATCGCGCCCGCCGCGAAGGCGAAGGAGAAGGGCAGCAGCGCCTGGACCTGTTCGACGAGGACGAAGGCGACCAGGGCGCCGACGGGCTGCGGCGCGCTGGTCGCGACCGCGGCCCAGAACTGGCGCATCGGGCTGAAGCCGGCCGCCGCCATCGGGATCGCCACGCTCGTCCCCTCGGGCACGTTCTGGATCGCGATCGCGAGGATCACGAAGAGGCTGAGGCCGGCCCGATCGGAGGCGAAGGCGGTGCCGACCGCGAAGCCCTCGGGCAGGCTGTGGACGAAGAGGACGAGGAAGACGAGGGCCGAGGTGCGGGCTCCCGGCCCGCGGCGCCCCATGAAGGCGACGTTGGAGTCCAGGTTCCTGCGCGCCACCCCCAGCAGCAGGGCGCCGGCGAGGAGGCCGGCGGCGATCGCGGCGGGAGAGCCTTCTTCGAGCGCGGGGACGAGCAGGCCCGCCACCGAGGCGACCCCCATCACCCCGGCGGCGAAGCCGAGCAGGATCGGCGTCAGCTGCGCCGCGCGGGTGCCGAGGAAGAAGACGGGGATCGCGCCCAGGCCGGTGGCCAGGGCCGTGCCGCAGGCGGCGAGGAAGAGGACGACGATGTCCGGCATCTCGTGCGGGACGCTAGGGCGACTCGCGCTCCGGCGTCGCCACGGGCCTCATCGCCAGCAGGCAGAGGTCGTCGCGGATCGGCGCGTCCGCCCACTCGAGGATCGCCGCTTCGGCCCGCGCGACCAGCTCGCCGGCCGGCAGCCCGGCGAGCGGCTCGAGCAGGCGCGCGAGGCCGTCGGCGCCGAGCATCGCGCCGTTGCGCCGCACCTCGGTCGCCCCGTCGGTGTAGGCGACGACTCCGCCGCCGGGCGCCAGCGAGGCCTCGCCGTTGCGCAGCTCGAGCCTGTCGTCTGCCCCGAGCGGGAGCGTGTTGCCGGCCCGCACGAGCTCGCGCAGGGCGGGCAGCACCAGCGGCGGCGGGTGCCCCGCCACCGCCCAGGTCAGGTGCGACCTCGCGCCGTCCAGGCGCAGGCAGGCGGCGCTGACCAGCTCGCCGCCGGGGCGGTCGGCGAGCGCTTCGTTGACGAGCATCAGCAATTCGGCCGGATCGCCCGTGCCGGCCGCAAAAGCGGCAAAGCGGGCGCGAACGAAGGTGGCGAGCCGGGCGGCTTTGGGGCCGTGGCCGGTGACGTCGCCGACGATCGCGACGACCGAGCCGTCGGACCCGTCGGTGACGAGGTAGAAGTCGCCCGAGAGCCCGAGCTGCGAGGGGACGAAGGCCGTCGCCGCGTCGACGCCGGGCAGCCGCGGCAGCGCCGCCGGGGTCAGCGCGCTCCTGATCGTCTCCAGGTCTTCTGCCGAGTGCTCGAGCGTCGTCAACCGCTCCTGCACCAGCGAGACGACGATCGCCACCCCGGTGAGCGCGGCCAGCCGCAGGGAGAGGGCGACGCCGAGGTCGGGGACCGGGTGGACCGCGACGCCGATCAGGTAGAGGGCGATGCAGGCGAGGACGACGGCGACCGCGACGCGGCGGCCCCACCACCAGGCGGCGAGGCCGACGGGAACGGCATAGAAGTACGTCACCCCGGCCCTGATCTCGCTCCCGGTGACCAGCCAGGCGACGAACACCGCGGCGGCGGCGGCACCGGTCACGACTACGCGGGCGTAGGTGAGGGGGAAGCGCTGCAACGTGGGGGCTAGCGTATAGCGGCTCAGCCGAGCAGGATCAGGACGATGGTGAGCAGGCCGAGCAGGATGCCGCCGCCGACCAGACTGCCGTGGGCGAAGCGGGGCGAGGTCGGGAAGCGGCCGGCGAGCAGCGCGTCCTCGACCGCCTTGCGGCGGAAGCTGCCGTAGGCGATCGCCGCGACGCCGTAGAGCGCGAAGCAGATGCCGATCGCGACGTAGGGCCAGCGCACCGAGCTGCGGTAGAGGCCGGGCACGACCCGGCCTACGGCGAGGGCCACGGCGAGGGCGGTGAGCCCCGTCCGCCACCAGGCAAGCTCGGTCCGTTCGCTGGCCAGCCGCGTGCGGCGCGTGGCGTCGATCGCCTCTTCCCGCGAGGGCCCGTCGCTCTTTCCGTCCGGCCGGTCCATCTCGTCCGCGCGCATAGCCTATGCCTCGCCTGGACGATTGACCGACCCTGTTTGATCGAATAGTCTTTTGCGCTGATGGACGGGAACGGCGCAGAGGGACGGGTCACGGTGATCACGCTCGGGCCCGCGGGCACCTGCCACGAGCGCGCGGTCAAGCGCTACCTCGAGTTCCAGGGCGTCGAGGACTACGGGGTGGTGCTAATCACAGACTTCTTCAAGGGGTTGGAGATCCTGCGCCAGACGCCGAACGGCTTCCTCGTCCAGTGCAGCGCCCATCCCCTGGTGCACGAGATCACCGAGAAGCACTGGACCGAGATCTTCGTCGTCGACACCTTCATCTACCCGACCAAGCACCTGGTCCTGCTCAGCCGCCGCGAGGTCGAGAAGCCGCGCTCGCTGGGGATCGTGCCGGCGACCAAGGGCTACGTCGACCTCTCCCGGTGGGAGGAGGTGATCGACGTGCCCTCGAAGCCGATCGTCGCCGAAGAGCTGCTGGAAGGCCGCTACGACTCCGGCCTCACGCACATGGAGCACGTCGAAGGCCACGCCGACGAGCTGCGCCTCGACCTCGACATCGGCGAAATCGACACCACCTGGGTCGTCTACGGCCGTGAGAAGCGCTTCAAGGGCGAGGTGATCGGCATCCCCTCGGCGGAGCTGTTCGGGGCGACCGCCGCAGCGGCCTAGTCGGGCGCGCCCCGGTCGGCGGCGAGCAGCTTCGCCAGGCGGCGCATCGCCTTGCCGTTGGGACGGCGGGCGAAGGCGCGGGTCAGCGGCGGGATCAGGCGTTCGGCCCGCGAGGCCTCGATCCACTCGAGCTCGAGCTCGACCTTCGTCGTCCCGTCCGGCAGCTCCTCGAGCAGGTAGGTGCCGCGCGTGCGCCGCTTGCCGCCGGCGCCGACTCCCTGCTCGACGATCCGTCGCGGCGCCTTCGCCTCGACGATCTCGAGCTCGGTCCAGTCCTGCGAGGCGGGCGCGTGGGCGCGCGCGAGCCCCTTGGCGCCGACGCCCTTGCGCGGTCCCGAGAAGCTCCAGTCGACGAGGAAGTGGTCGAGGAAGGACTCGTGGTTGGCGAGGACCGCGAGGAAGTCGTAGACCTCCGGCGCGGGCTTGGCGACGACGACCGAGGAGCGGACCGGCTTCACCGGCCGATCCTATGAGACGCAGGTCGACCGGCTCGGGCCGGGGAGTGGCTGAGCTAGCCTGCGCGGCGGTGGCTACCGGCGGCCGAAACGGCAGCGGCATCGAAGTCGAGGCGCTCGTGCGCGAGTTCAAGAACGGCCCGCGCGCCGTCGACGGGATCGACCTGCGCGTGCGGGAAGGGGAGATCTACGGCTTCCTCGGCCCCAACGGGGCCGGCAAGTCGACGACGGTGCTGATGCTGACGACGCTGCTGCCGCCGACCGCGGGGACGGCGCGCGTAGCGGGCTTCGACATCGTCCACGAGGGGCCGCGGGTGCGGGCCTCGATCGGGGCGGCGCTGCAGGAAGCGGCGCTCGACCCGCTGCTCAGCGGCAACGAGCACATGCGCCTGCAGACCGCCCTGCACGGCCTGGAGAAGGGCGAGCGCAGGGAGCGGGGGCGCGAGCTGCTCGAGCGGGTCGGCCTCTCGCGGGCGGCCGACCGCAAAGTCGGCGGCTACTCGGGCGGGATGAAGCGCCGGCTCGACCTGGCGCTGGCGCTGGTCCACCGGCCGCGCATCCTCTTCCTCGACGAGCCGACGACCGGCCTCGACATCCAGAGCCGCACGGCGCTCTGGGAGGAGGTCGCCCGCCTCGCCACCGAGGAGGGCGTCACCGTCTTCCTCACCACGCAGTACCTCGAGGAGGCCGACGCGCTCGCCGGCCGGGTCGGGATCATCGACCACGGCCGCCTCGTCGCCGAGGGCACCCCGGCCGAGCTGAAGGCCGAGATCGGCCGCCCGACGGTCGAGGCGGTTCCCCGCGACGGAGCGGACCGCGAGCGGCTCGCTGCCGTGCTCGAGCGCTTCGGTGCCGTCGCCGGCGCCGCTCCCGAGGCGGCCGCGGCGCGCCTCGAGGGCGGCGAGGCGCAGCTGGCCGAGGTCGTGCGGGCGCTCGACGCCGAGGGGATCGCGATCGAGCGCCTGCAGCTGCACGCGCCCTCGCTCGACGACGTCTTCCTCGCCAAGACCGGGCGCTCGCTGGAGGGCGCCGAGGAGGAGGCTGCGGAGGAGCGCACCGAGGCAGAGGCCGAGACGGCGGCGCCGACTTGAGCGGCGCCCGCCTGCGGGTGCAGGTCTCCCAGCTCGCCCGGCGCTCGGTCCTGCGCACGCTGCGCCAGCCGGCGCAGATCGTCCCCGCGCTCGTCTTCCCCCTCTTCCTGCTCGCGGTCAACTCGAGCGGCCTGCGGCAGGCGACCAACCTGCCCGGCTTCCCGACCGACTCCTACCTGACCTTCGCCCTCGCCGTGCCCTTCATGCAGGGGGCGCTCTTCTCGGTGATGAACACGGGCACCGACCTGGCGCGCGACATCGAGACCGGCTTCCTCAACCGGCTGGCGCTGACGCCGCTGCGCGGGGCGGCGCTGCTCAGCGGCCTGCTCGCCGGCGCGGTCCTGCTCGGCGTCGTCCAGGCGGCGACCTACCTGACGGTGGGGCTGATCGCCGGCGCCGAGCTGGTCACCGGCGTCGGCGGGGCGCTGACGATCGTCGCCCTCGCCGTCTCGATCACCGTCGCCTTCGGCTCGATCGGGCTCTTCGCGGCGCTGCGCACCGGCTCCGGCGAGGCGGTGCAGGGCCTCTTCCCGATGTTCTTCGTCTTCCTCTTCATCTCGGCGATGGCACTGCCGCTCGACCTGCTCCAGACCGAGTGGTTCCGCAAGGTCGCCACCGCCAACCCGGTCACCTACCTGCTCGAGGCCTTCCGCTCGCTGCTCTACGAAGGCTGGGAGCCGGACAAGCTCGCGCTCGGCTTCGGCATCGCCGCGGCGATCCTCGCCGCCGGCATGCTGGCCGCGAGCAGCGCCCTGAAGACGCGGCTGGTGCGAACGTGAGCGGCGGCGAGGGGCGGCCCGCCCGCTTCCACGACGTGGCGCTCGCCGTCGCCTGGCGCAGCTTCCACAACTTCCTCACCAACCCGCCCTTCCTGCTGCCGGCGCTGATCTTCCCGATCTTCTTCTTCGTCGCCTTCGCCGGCGGCCTCTCCGCGATGGCCAAAGCGCCCGGCTTCGACTTCCCCAGCGGCTACACGGCCTTCCAGTTCGTCTTCGTCCTGCTGCAGTCGGCCGCCTTCGGCGGCGTCTTCACCGGCTTCGCGATGGCCCGCGACTTCGAGAGCGGCTTCGCCCGCCGTTACCTGCTCGCCGCCTCCCGGCGCAGCGGCATAGTCGCCGGCTACACGCTGGCGGCGATCCTGCGGGCGCTGGTCACCTGGGCGGTGCTGACCGTCCTCGCCCTGGTCGCCGGCATGCAGGTCGGCGGCGGCGGCGTCGAACTGGTCGGGCTCTTCGGGCTCGCCCTGCTCACCAACCTGGCGGCGACGATGTGGGCGGCCGGCGTCGCCCTGCGCGTGCGCTCGATCCAGGGCGGGCCGCTGATGCAGTTCCCCGTCTTCCTCATCCTCTTCCTGGCGCCGGTCTACGTGCCGCTCAGCCTGCTCAGCGGCTGGATCCACGCCGTCGCCTCGGTCAACCCTGTGACCGCGCTGCTCGAGGCCGGCCGCGGCTTCATCTCCGGCGAACCCGTCGTCGTCGCCCTCGCCTTCGCGCTCGGCCTGACCCTGCCGGTCCTCTTCGCCCTCTGGGCGCGCGGCGGCCTGAAGCGGGCCGAAGCGGCAGGCTGAGCGGCCATCCCGGTAGGGGTTCCACTTAACTTTTTCGAGCTGCGCCGCCGGCTGCCGACAATGGCTTGCCGCGAAAAAGTACAAGACGTTCCACCCCTACCGGGATGGCCGCTAAAGCTAATAAGCGGTGTTGCGGCAGCGGGGGCGGGGGCGCGACTTGTAGCGGGGGGCGCGGCCGCGGTTCCAGAGCGCGGCGTCGATCTGGGCGGGAGAGAGGCGGCCGTGCATGGCGGCGGCGAGCAGCTCGACCGCGTGCACGGCGCAGGCACGCAGCTCGACCTCCTCGGGCGAGCCGTGGACGAGGAGCTCGCCGGCGTCGATGCGCCGCTCCAGCTCGGGGTCGAGGCGCAGGACGCCGTCGACCCGCAGCACGTGCGGGACGAGGTTGTCGGCGAAAGCGGTCAGCCGCTCTTCCCCGCCCAGGTCGGCGACGCCCATCCGGTCGACGTCGGCGGCGGCGATCTGGGCCCGCTTGAAGAAGGGCGCCGGCTCGCCGTCGTAGGTCGAGACGTCGGCGAAGGCGTCCCAGCCGGCGAGCAGGTCGGCGAGGGCGAGCGCCGAGCCGTCGGCGGCATCGACGACGGCCTCGAAGCTGCCGCCGTGCTCGGCGAGGACCCGAGCGCCGACGTCGCGCAGCGCCGCGGCGTACTGCCCCATCAACGGGTGATCGGCGTCCTGGCCGGTCACCGCGGCGAGGTCGGCGGCCGACAGCTGTCGCAGCTCCTCCGCCGACCAGGCGCCGCCGGCACGGAAGCGGTCGAGCAGGCAAGCCTCGATCGTCGCGTAGCCGCTGTGGCCGGGGCGCTTGCGGATCGTCGGCCACCAGCCCGAGCCGAAGTTGATCGCGTCGAGGCAGACGACGAAGGCGGCGCGGGCCTCCCTGGCGCCCTCGACGGGGTGCGAACCGGTCTTGCCGGTCCAGGTCAGCCCGTCGGCGTACGCCTCGGCCTCCTCCTCGTCGATCGCGACCGAGCGCGCGAGCCCGGCGACCCGCGCACACGCCGCGCGCACCCGATCCGAAACGTGGGTCATGCGCAGATTCTCACCTCATCTTTAGGCGGAGCCGGATATCGTGCGGCTCGCGTGACCAAGCGTCGCAACCTGATCGTCCCCGCCGTGCTCGCCGGCCTCGTCTTCGTCGCGATCGCCGTCGTCTACTTCGTCGAGCCCGCCGGCTCGCTGCCGTCGTTCTTCCCCGGCCACGAGGCCGGTTCCGGCCACCACCACGCCAAGCACGGGATCGCCGCGCTGGTCGTCGCGGCGGCCTGCTTCGTCTTCGCCTGGTTCCAGAGCGGGCCTTCCGGGGAAGCCTCCGCGTAGGCTGCCGCAGACGTGGAACCGATCTCCTACCTCCAGGCGATCATCCTCGGCCTGGTCCAGGGGGTCGCCGAGCCCTTCCCGATCTCCAGCCTCGGCCACGGCGTCGTGCTGCCCAGCCTCTTCGGCTGGAACATCCACCAGAACGACGAATACTTCCTCTCCTTCCTCGTCGCCACCCACTGCGCGACCGCGCTCGTCCTCTTCCTCTTCTTCCTCGACGACTGGAAGCGAATCTTCCGCGGTCTCGGCCGCTCGCTGCGCGATCGCCAGATCGGCGCCGGCGACGACGACGCGCGGCTCGGCTGGGTGATCATCATGGGCACGATCCCGGCCGGCCTGCTCGGCCTGCTGCTCGAGCATCCCCTGCGCACCCTCTTCGCCTCGGCCCAGACCGCCGCCGCCTTCCTGATCGTCAACGGCTTCCTCCTGCTCCTCTTCGAGCGATTGCGCAGGCGGCCGCCGCGGCCGGGCGATTACCTCGGCGACTCCGACCCGCGCATCGCCAAGATGAGCTTCAAGCAGGCGCTGACGATCGGCGCCGCGCAGGCGGCGGCGCTGATCCCCGGCATCTCGCGCTCGGGGATCACGATGGGCGGCGGCCTGATCACCGGCCTCTCCAACGAGGACGCCGCCCGCTACGCCTTCCTGCTGGCGACGCCGATCATCGGCGCCGCCGGCGTGCTGAAGCTGCCCGACCTGCTCGGCTCGGCGGGCGACGGGGTGCGCGGCCAGGCCCTGGTCGGCGCGCTCGCCGCGGCGCTGACCACCTACCTGGCGGTCAAGTTCCTGCTCAAGTACTTCGAGACCAACCGCCTGACGCCGTTCGGCATCTACTGCATCGGCATGGGCCTGTTCTGCACGCTCGTCTTCGCCCTGTAGGGCTTTCGGCGTCGCCTGAGCCCTCTCTCAAGCGGCGCTTAGACCCGATTTAACCTCAGCGCTCATCCTTTGCCGCGATGCACGTCCGGCTGCTTGCCGCCGGGGCCGTCCTGGCGATCGTCGGCGGCCTCCTCCTCAACCACTCGCGCTCGGGCGGTGGCGAACACAAGCGCATCGACGCGCCGAGCGCCGCGGTGCTGCGACCGCGGCTGGCCAAGCCCCTGCCGGCGCCGATCTCGCGCGAGGCGGTCGTCGGGCTCGCCGGCGGCCCCCTGATCGCCGGCGGCCTCGACTCGAGCGAAACGTCGGTCAGCGGCGTCTTCCAGCTGCCGCTCGACGGCGGCGCCCTCGCCCCGGCGGGCTCCCTGACCGGTCCGCTGCACGACGCGGCCGCGACCGCGCTCGGCAACCAGGTGCTGGTCTTCGGCGGCGGCACGGAAGCGAGCAGCGACGAAGTCCAGGCCCTGCCCGCTGCCGGAGGGAGCGTCGCAGCGAGCGCGGCAGCCGAAGCGGTCGGCCGGCTGCCGACCGTGCGTTCCGACCTCAGCGCGGTGACCGTCGGGCGGCGCGCCTTCGTCCTCGGCGGCTACGACGGCGAAGCGCCGCTGGCCTCGATCCTCGCCACCGAAGACGGCCGCAGCTTCGCGCAGGTCGGCACGCTGCCGGAGCCGGCGCGCTACATGGCGGTGGCGGCGGAGAACGGGAAGATCTACGCCTTCGGCGGCGAAACCGGAAGCGGCGCGGCGAGCGGCGCGATCAGGGAAGTCGACGCGCGCTCCGGCTCCGCTCGTGTCGTCGGGCGCCTGCCGCAGCCCCTCTCGCACGCGGTGGCGCTCGCCCTCGGCGGCAGCGTCTACGTGCTCGGCGGCGAAACCGGCGCTCGGACGACGGCGAAGATCTGGCGCTTCGACCCCGCCGCGGGGAAGCTCGCCCCCGGCGGCAAGCTCCCCTTCCCGGTCGCGAACGGGGCGGCGGCCGTGGTCGGCTCGACCGGCTACCTGATCGGCGGCACCGGCTCGAACGGCACGACGCTGCGCGAGGTGATCGAGCTGGCGCCGGGATGGGCGACCCCCTCGTCGCCGCCCCCCAGCAGCCAACCGGCGACGGCCGGCGCCGAACGGCCCCAGCCGCCCTTCGAAGGGAGCCTGCTGATCGCCGACCGGGGCAACAACCGGCTGCTCGTCGTCAACGCGGAAAAGAAAGTCCTCTGGCGCTTCCCCTCGAAGGCGCACCCGGCGCCGCCCGGCGGCTTCTACTTCCCCGACGACGCCTTCTTCACCCATCACGGCACCCAGCTGATCTCCAACGAGGAGCAGAACGAGCGCATCGTCCGGCTCGCCTTCCCCTCCGGCAAGCTGCTCTGGTCCTACGGCCATCCGGGCGTGAGCGGCTCGCAGCCCGGCTACCTGCACGAGCCCGACGACGCCTACCTCTGGCGCGACGGCACGGTCTCCGTCGCCGACGCGCAGAACTGCCGCGTGCTGATCATCTCGCCGGCGAAGAAGGTGCTGCACCAGTTCGGCGAACCGTCGCGCTGCGAACACGAACCGCCGCGGGCGCTCGGCTCGCCCAACGGCGACACGCCGCTGCGCAACGGCGACCTGCTCGTCTCCGAGGTCAACGGCTCCTACATCGACGAGATCACGCGCCGGGGCAAGCTCGTCTGGAGCGTGCAGCTGCCGATCGCCTACCCCTCCGACCCGCAGCAGCTCGGCCCCGACCTTTACCTCGTCGTCGACTATGCGAGACCGGGCGGGATCTACGAGTTCAACCGCGCCGGGAAGATCCTCTGGTCCTACCACCCGTCCTCGGGGCACGGGATGCTCGACCACCCGAGCCTCGCCGAGCGCCTGCCGGGCGGGCTGATCGCGGTCAACGACGACTACCGACACAGGATCGCGATCATCGACCCGCGGACGCGCAAGATCGTCTGGCAGTACGGCCGCACCGACTCGCCCGGACGGGGCCACGACCACCTCAACACGCCCGACGGCTTCGACCTGCTCAGCCCGCAGGGGACGACGCCGACCCATCCGTACACGGGCTGAGCCGTCCCGATCTAGGATCGGGGCCGTGCGGGAGCTCACGGAGCGAGTCAGGGCCTGGCAGGCGCGGGGCGAGAGCGCCGAGCTCCGCGGCCACCCGATCCACGTCTTCCGCCAGGAGGGCGAGGGACCGCTGCTGCTCCTGCTGCACGGCTTTCCGTCGAGCTCCTACGACTGGCGGCTGCTGCTCGAGCATCTGCCCGGCCGGGACGTGCTCGCCTTCGACTTCCTCGGCTTCGGCCTCTCGGCCAAGCCGCGCTCGCACGACTACAGCCTCTTCTGGCAGGCCGACCTGACCGAGGAGCTGGTGCGGCGTCACGGCGGCGGCAGGCCGGTCTTCGTCCTCGCCCACGACATGGGCACCTCGGTCGCCAACGAGCTGATGGCGCGCGACCTGGAAGGCCGGCTGAAGATGGACGTGACGGGCATCCTCCTCTTCAACGGCAGCATGGTGCTGGAACGAGCCAGCCCGACGCCGGCGCAGCGGCTGCTGCGCAGCCGCCTCGGGCCGCTCGCGGCGCGGCTCTCCAGCGAGCGCTTCTTCCGCCACCAATTCGGCTCGGTCTTCTCGGCCGCGCACCCGCTGAGCGACGAGGAGGCCGCCGACCAGTGGTCGCTGATCTGCCACAACGGCGGTCGCAGCCTCGGCCACCGGCTCGTCTCCTACATGGACGAGCGCGAAACCCACGCCAAGCGCTGGCACGGCGCGATCCGCGACTGGCCGGGCAACCTGCGACTCGCCTGGGGCCTGCTCGACCCCGTGGCGACGACCGAAGTGCTCGCCGCCCTCCGCGAGCTGCGCCCGAACGTGCCCGTGCACGAGCTCCCCGATCTCGCCCACTACCCCCAGCTCGAAGACCCAGCGCAACTCGCCGCAGCCCTACCGAGCGATTAGAGGGCCGGGGGAGGTCTCGCCGCCGCCTTCGCGCTCGGCTGCCATCTGCTCGGGCGAGGGCATCGGCGCCGGCTGCAGGACGGCGATCGCGACGAGCGCCGCCGGGCGCGGGTGCACTCGTAAGTGAAGGAGGGTTCTGAGAAGGCGCAGAGTTCGGGCTGATTGGTGATCGCAGGCGATTGGCTCGGCTTCTAGGCTCCCCACGTCTCGTTTTGTAAATCGTGCTATTTCCAAAACGCTCTGCTAGCCTCTCCTCATGTCCTCTCGCCAGGCTCCAACTCAGCTGCGGCGCCGCGCCGCACTTGCGCGCTTGGAGGCTGAGGAGTTGGCCGACGCGGTTTCCGAGCTGCGCGCCGCCTCGCGCTCGAAGTCCGAGTTCGAGCGAGCGGTGGAGCGGGTGGAGGAGCTGAGCGCCCGGGTTCAGAAGACGCTTGACTTGTCCGGCGGCCTGACGGCTGCCCAGGCGGCCGAGCGGTTGGAGGTGAGCGAGCCGACGATCCGCAAGTGGCTCGCCGAGGGGCTGCTGGAGCGAGTGGCCGGGCACAAGCCGGTGGAGATGACCCAGCGCAGCGTGATCGACGTCGAGCGCGTGCTGGGTGTCGTTCGCGAGAGCTACCCGGCGCGGCGCTGGAGCGAGACGCTGGCGGCCTTCCTGCACGACCGCGACCTGCTGGGGCAGGAGTGGGCGCGCGAGGGCGTGGAGCAACTGAAGCGCGGCGAGCTGATCGAGCGCTGAATAAGGTCCCGCTGCGATGGCGGGCAAGGACTTCGCGGTGCGGGCGACGCCGGCGGCGGCGACCGCGATCGACGGACTGCGGGGCAGGGCGCACAAGAGCTATGAGGCCTTCGAGGCCGAACTGCGAAAGCGAGGCTGCGAGGTCGCCGGCTACCGGCTGCTCGCTGAGGACGGCGATTACTCGGAGTACTGCTGCAAGCGGCTGGTCGAAGACTGGCGGGTGATCGTCACCTTCGAGCCCGGCGTCGTCATCGTCGTCGCAGTTGGCCGCCACGATGATCGCGCCTTTTACGCCGACCTCGCAAAGACGATCGAGGTCGGCCCGATCGGGAAGCGACGCGAGGAGAAGCCGGCCTGCTGCGGGCACGGTGGCTGGCCGAGCATCGGCTCTGTGCTCAAAGCCGGCTCTCCCGCTCAGGCCTCGGAGTAGGCGGGCTCGGGCTCGCCGCCGCCTTCGCGCTCGGCTGCCATCTGCTCGGGCGAGGGCATCGGCGCCGGCTGCAGGACGGTGATCGCGACGAGCGCGGCGATCGCCACCAGCACGGCGCCGATCAGGTAGGCGAGGTGGTAGCCGGAGTTGAGCGCCGCCAGGTGCGAGGCGCCGTCGGCGGCCTTTGCGTCGGTGCGCTCGCCGGCGAGCGTGGCGAGGACGGCGAGGCCGATCGCGCCGCCCACCTGCATGCTCGTGTTGACCAGGCCGGAGGCGAGGCCCGCGTCGCTCGGCGTTGCCCCCGACATCGCCAGCGTCATCAGCGAGGGGAAGGCGGTGCCGACGCCGGCGCCGACGAGCAGCATCGGCGCCAGCAGGTCGGGCAGGTAGCTGCCGTCGACCGGCGTGCGGGCGAGGAACAGCAGCCCGGCGCCGATCGTCAGCACACCGGGGATCAGCGTCGTGCGCGGCCCGAAGCGCATGATCAGCTTTTCGGAGAAACCGAGCGAGAGGGTTCCCATCACGATCGTCGCCGGCAGGAAGGCGAGGCCGACCTGCAGCGCGTCGTAGCCGAGGACCCGCTGCAGGTAGAGGGCGCCGAGGAAGAACATGCCGAACATGCCGGCGACGAGCAGCGCCTGGATCGTGTTCGCCCCGGCGACGTTGCGCGAGCGGAAGAGGCGCAGCGGCATCAGCGGGTTGGCGATCCGCGCCTGGCGGGCGATGAACGCCGCGCCGAGCAGGAGGGAGGCCGCGCCGAGGACGAGGGTCTGGGTCGAGCCCCAGCCGTGCGCGTTGATGCCGAGGATCGTGTAGACGCCGATCATCAGCGAGGCGGTGATCAGCGCCGCGCCGGGGACGTCGGCGCCCTCCTTCAGCCCGATCCCGGGGCGGGCCGCGACCAGGCGCAGGGCGCCGAAGGCGGTGGCGATGCCGATCGGCAGGTTGATCAGGAAGATCCAGTGCCAGCTGATCGCCTGCGTCAGGGCGCCGCCGGCGAGCAGCCCGATCGAGCCGCCGGCCGAGGCGACGAAGCCGTAGACGCCGATCGCTTTCGCCTGCTCCCGCGGCTCGGGGAACATCGTCACGATCATCCCCAGGATCACGGCCGAGGCGAGGGCGCCGCCGATGCCCTGGACGAAGCGGGCGCCGATCAGCATCTCCTGGCTCTCCGAGGCCGCGCAGAGGAGCGAGGCGGTGGTGAAGATCGCCAGGCCGGCGAGGAAGACACGGCGCTGGCCGAGCAGGTCGCCCATCCGCCCGGCGAGCAGGAGCAGGCCGCCGAAGGGGATCAGGTAGGCGTTGACGACCCAGGCCAGGTTGCTCTGCGAGAAGTCGAGGCTGTCCTGGATCGAGGGCAGGGCGACGTTGACGATCGTCGCGTCGAGGACGATCATCAGCATCCCCGCGCAGAGGACGTAGAGGGCGAGCCAGCGGCGGCTGTCGGTACTAGTCATCGGGTCAACTGTAGTGATGCGCGAGTGGCAAGCTGACCAAATGGGGAGCTCACGGCACGCTCGCCTTTCGCGCAACTGACATCACGATGAATTGGCTTTCGCTGCACACACGCGCGCTTTCGATCCATAGCGTCAGCGCGATGGCTTGGCCACCTAAATCCGGCGAACCCCTCCCTCGTGCAGAAGGCATCTGGTTTGAACGGAGCAAGCTGGAGTGGATCCTCGGAGCGGAGGGACACGGACCCGAGTGGGAACGGGTGTTCCACGTCGACGCCCGAGACTGGAGACGCGTATGGAGGGCAATCGAAGAGGCGGCGCCCGGGGCCATGATCGAGGAGGTTCGCGATCGGTCGCCCTACGGCGTCATCTGTGGGATCCGGGTCGACCTGACGATCGGCAGCCGCCGCGCCGGTGCGCTTATCTCCTGGCATTACGCCCTCGCAATCGCATCCCCAAGACTGGTCACCGCCTACCCAACTCCCTAGCATGGAGGAGCAATGGCGATAGCGCACGAAGTTTCCCCCTTCGACATCGTCGAGCTGACCGAGGGCATCGACAACGCGCCCGTCGGCGCGCGGGGTGGGGTCTTGGAGCTTCACACCCCCGAGACCGCGATGGTCGAGATCCTCGATCCCGAGCTTGGGCCCGCCGAGCGGGTTGTCTTTGCTCCGCTCGACAAGCTGCGCGTTGTCGAGCCTTCGCCGAAAGGCGCCTGAAGCCTCAGCTCTTCTCCCGGGCGACCTTGGCGGCTTCCTCGCTGCCGAGGTAGGGGGTGAGGGTGAACTCGACCAGGTCCGGCAGGAGCTCCTCGAGCTGTTCGGCCTTGCCGGCGATGATGCGGCGCGAGATCAGCGAGACCATGCCGCCGACGAGGGCCTCCTCGGTGGTCGGCGAGAGGCGGGCGAGGACCTCGGGCGGGCGCCCCTCGCGGCCGCCCTGGAAGTAGGGGACGAAGCTCTGGATCGCGGCGTCGTAGCGCTCGACGACGATCGGGCCGGCGACCAGCGCCTCGACCATGCATAGGCGCGCCAGGTGAGGCTCGGCGGCGAGGAAGGCGAGCATCGCCGCGATCCCCGCGCGCACCGCGTGGGGCCAGTCCTCGGCTTCGTCGAAGCCCGCGGTGACCCGTTCGCGCAGCTCGGCCATCACCGTGTCGTAAGCGGCGACGAAGCACTCGTCCTTGCTCGAGAAGTGCTCGTAGAAGGTGCGGCGGGAGACCGCGGCGTGGCCGGTTATGTGCGCGATCGTCGTCCCGGCGTAGCCGTTTTCGGCGACGGCCTCGGCGAGGCCGGCGATCAGCCGCTCGCGCTGGTTGTGGGCGACGAACTCGCGCGGTAGGCCGTGACGTCCGGGCGGTAGGCGCGCCAGCTCGGGCGGATATCCCTCGGCGCTCTCGTTCCCGTTGCCACGATTACGGGTACTGCGTTTGGCCACAGGGCGACGATACCGCGATGGCGGCTCAAAACCGCGTGTAAGCTCAGCTAGACCCGCGTCGATTCCCATATAGGGCATCACCGCGGCCGCCATCAGCTGGGGGACGAGCTGCGGCAGGTCCTCGACGTGGCCGCGCACCACCCGCGAGTAGATCTGGCCGTAGGCGGCGCCGGCGAGCGCCTCGGCGGTCGTGTGCGGGACCGACTCGGGGTCCTCCATCTCGTTGCGACCGGCGTCGATCAGCGAGGCGACGACGCGCATCGTCATGTCGCGCCGGGCGCGAGCGGCGTCGCCGGAGGCGAGGACCTCGATCGCGAAGCCGCCCCGGCTGGGGTCGCGGCGGAGCCCGTCGACGACTGCCCGCAGGACGGCGCGCAGGCGGTCGGGCCAGCGCTCCTCGCTGTTGTAGGCGGCGACCATCTCACGCATGCAGCTTTCGTTCTGCTCCTGCCAGGCGGCGAGGAAGCACTCGTGCTTGTCGCGAAAGTGACGGGCGAAGGCCGGCCGCGACAGACCGGCGCGCGCGAGCACCGTCCCGACGGTCGTCCCGGCGTAGCCGCGCTCGGCGGCGACCTCGACCGTCGCGGCGAGGATGGCCTCGCGCTCCTGCTCGCTGGAGCGCTCGCGAGTCTCGGTGTCGAGCACTACGCCATGGGCCCCCCACCCCTGCCCTGGGCTAGCCCCCGGCTGCCGCGGAGGATTCGGCCGCAACCCGCTTTGCGGCTTCGGCGCCGAGATACGGAGTCAGCGAGAACTCGACCAGCTGATCGAGCAGGTCGCGGATCTGCTCGACCTGCCCCATGATGATCCGCTGGTAGAGGATCCAGAAGATCCCGCCGACGATCGTCTCCTCCAGCGTCTCCGGCAGCGCGTCGCCGTTCGGCGAGCTCTCGCGGCCGAGGCGGAAGAGCGGCACGAAGGCCTGGATCGAGCGCTCGTAGCGCTCGACCGCGGCCGGCCCGGCCGAGAGCGCCTCGACGATGCAGGTGCGCGCCAGGGCGGGCTCGGCGGCCACGTACTCGAGGAAGGCAGCGAGGCCGGCGTCCACCCTGCGCGGCCAGGGGTCGACCTTGCTGGCGGCGTCGACGACCCGCCGGCGGGCCTCTCTGACCGCGAAGTCGCAGGCGGCGAGGAAGCAGTCCTCCTTGGAGGAGAAGTTCTCGTAGAAGGTGTTGCGGGCGATGCCGGCGCGGCGGACTATGTCGGCGACGGTCACGGCCCGGTAGCCCTTCTCGACGGTCTCCCCGGCGAGCGCGGCGATGATCCTCGCCCGCTGGTGCTGAGCGATGAACTCGCGCGACAGCGGGTGCCTCCCCGGCTGCGCTCGCGTCGCCTGAGGGGTGCGATCGGCCACGGTCGAGCCAGCGTACTCCGGTCGATTTCCGATGCCAATCTGGACGCCGGAACCAGATACCGTTACAGTACCGAGGGCCAGACAACCCGTTCCCTTGACTGAGCAGAGGAAGGACCGGATGGGCAAGTGGGCCGTGACCAAAATGCCGGCGGTGGCTGAGGAAGACGGCGCCGGTGGGCAGGGATCGCGGCACGTTCCCGCACACGAACTCGTGACTTCATCCAAGCGCGAAAGGATCCTGGAGGGGATGCTCGAGGCAGTCGGGTCGAGCAGCTACGACGGTACGTCCGTGCGCACGGTGCTGGACCTGACCGGCCTCTACCGGCAGGCGTTCTACGACAACTTCAGCGACAAGGACGCCTGCTACCTGGAGGCGTTCGACTTCGGCGTCCGCCGCATCGAAGCCGCGGTCCTCGACGCCGCCGCGGCGGAGCTGACCTGGCAGGGCAAGCTGCGCGCCGGCTTGGCGGCACTGCTGGACGCGCTCGACAGCGAACCGGACATCGGCCGGGCCCTGATCGTCGAGGTGCACGCGGCGGGGCAGGAGGCGCTCGAGCGACGTGCCGACGTGATGAAGCGGATCGCCGAGTTCGTCGATTCCGCCCGCGAGGTCGCCGACGAGGGCGAGTCGCCGCCGCCGATCGCCCCGGAGGGCATCGTCGCCGGAATCCACGCGATCGTCCACGCCCGCCTCGCCACCGGGGCGACGGACGGGTTCCGCGAGCTGCTCCCCGAGTTCATGTACTTCGCCGTGCTGCCCTACTTCGGCGCCGAGGCCGCCGAAGCGGAGATGCAGTCGGCCCGCGCCTGACCCGGATCGGACAGCGACGACGCCAACCGGAACGGCGCGTTCTCGGCGCGTTGGACAGCGCGTCGGCGCTGCCCTACATTGGATCGGTGGATTCGTCTTCGACCTCGAATCCCGAGCGACTGCCCAGCGGCCGCCACGGCCTTCCCCGCGCCTACGTGGTGCGCTCGCAGCGCGAGCGGCTGCTGGAGGCGATGGTCCGCGTCGCCGCGGCGAAAGGCTACGAGGCGACGACCGTCACCGACGTGATCGAGGTGGCGGGCGTCTCGCGGGCGACCTTCTACGAGATGTTCGAGGACAAGTCGGCCTGCTTCCTGGAGGCTTACGACGCGGTGATCGACGTGCTCGTCGCCCACGTCACCAGCGCCTTCGAATCGGCCGCGGGGGAACCCTGGCCGGAGCGGATCGCCGCCGGTCTCGGCGCCCTGGTCGAACTGCTCGCGGCCGAGTCCGACATCGCGCGGATGGCGATGGTCGAGGTGACGACGGCCGGCGACGAGGCCCGCGCTCGCTACCGAGCGGCGCTGGCGCGCTTCACCCCCTTCCTCGAGGAAGGGCGCGACTACTCCGGCCAGAGCGGCGAACTGCCGCCCGACACGGCCCGTTTCGCGATCGGCGGCGCGACCTCGATGATCTTCGACGAGATCCGCGCCGGGCGCGGGCCGGAGCTAACGCGGATCCTTCCCGACCTGCTCTTCGCGGTGCTGATGCCCTACCTCGGTCCGGAGGAAGCGGAGGACGAGATGCGGCGCGTCACGCAGCGGGATTAGACAAGGGGTCCGGGTAGGACCTCCACTTAACTTTTTCGAGAATCGGGGATCGGCTGACGCCGCGAGCGAGCGGTCGCGAAAAAGTACAAGACGTTTCGGCCCTACCCGGACCCCTTGTCAAACGCCCTCGCCGTGACGCCCTGCTCCTTTGGCGAAGCGTTGAGCTCCTTTGATGGCTACGTGGAGGGTCTCGCGGCCTAGGCGGTGCTCTAGCGCGATGCCCTCGGCTAGCGGCAGGCCGAAGCCCTCGATCGCGGCGCGGCGGTCGGCGAGCATCGTCTCCTGCGGGAAGCCGGCGATGCGCTCGGCCAGCTCCAGCGCTCGCTCCAGGTGCTTGCCCGGGGCGACTATCTCGTTGACGAGACCGATCCGCAGCGCCTCCTCGGCCTCGACCGGGCGGCCGGTGAGGATCAGCTCGAGCGCTCGGCCCATGCCGACGACGCGCGGCAGGCGCTGCGTGCCGCCGTCGACCAGAGGCACCCCCCAGCGCCGCTCGAAGAGGCCGAAGGTCGAGCCCGGGGTGGCGATGCGCAGGTCGCACCAGAGCGCCAGCTCGACGCCGCCGGCCAAGCACCAGCCGTCGACCGCCGCGATCGCCGGCTTCGCCGGCGTCAGCCGGGTCGGGCCCATCGGCCCGTGCGGGTGGTCGACTTCGAGGTCCATCGCCTTCAGGTCGGCGCCGGCGCAGAAGGCGACGCCGCCGGCGCCGGTGAGGACGAGCACCCTCGCCCCCTCGTCGGCCTCGAACTCGGCGAGCGCGGTGCGGAAGGCCTCCGCGGCCGCCCTGTCGATCGCGTTGCGGCGCTCGGGCCGGTCGATCGTCAGCACCGCGGCCGCCCCGACTCGCTCGTAGCGCATCCCCTCGCTCATGGCGAGAGGGTAAGGGAGCGGGCGGGCTAGTCGCGCGGCCAATCCGGGTCTCGCTGCGACGCCCCGCTCCCAAGTGCGCCCCGGCGCGCGCGGCTGTCGAGGGCAGGCTTGGGGACAGCCAGGAAGGGAAGCTAGGCGACGCGTCGGACGGCTCCTCCGACGGCTCCCTTGAGTAGGCACGAAAAACGACCGGGGGCGGCGCTCGGTTGCCTGCCCGTGCGTAGCCTTCGCACGCGAAGCTTCTTCGCGCCACCTTCGAGACGGTGTTCCGCTGGCTTCAACGGAGCCTGTCTCTCCCAGTCGCAGGTCGAACTTAGCGCGCCGTTCGCGCGAGCGCCAGGGGGGTGACGAATACGTCTCCGCAAACTCCGGGAAAATGCGGTACATGGCTCGGGCGCCCAGGGACGGCTAACCTCCTCCCGTGCGAATAGACGAGATCATCGCGACCAAAGGGCCGACCTTCTCGGTCGAGTTCTTCCCGCCGAAGACCGAGGAGGCGACGGCGGCGCTCTTCGACACCGCGCGCACGCTGGGCGAGCTGGAGCCGGACTTCGTCTCGGTCACCTACGGCGCCGGCGGCTCGACCCGCGAGGGAACGGTCGAGATCACCCGGGCGCTGAAGGACGAGCTCGGCCTGGAGACGATGGCCCACCTGAGCTGCGTCGGCGAGACCAAGGAGGGCCTGGCAGCGACGCTGGACCGGATCGCCGCGGCCGGGATCGAGAACGTGTTCGCCCTGCGCGGCGACCCGCCGCGGGGACAGACCGACTTCGTCCAGCCGGAGGGAGGACTGGGCAGCGCCGCGGAGCTGGCCGCCTTCATCGGCGAGCGCTGGGACTTCACCGTCGGCGGCGCCTGCTTTCCCGAGGTGCACCCCGAGGCTCCAGACCTGGAGACGGACCTCGCCTACCTGAAGACCAAGGTCGAGGCGGGCGCCTCGTTCCTGATCACCCAGCTCTTCTTCGACAACGCGGTCTACTTCGACTTCGTCGCCGCGGCGCGGGCGGCTGGGATCGAAGTGCCGATCGTCGCCGGCGTCATCCCCGTCGCCGGCTTCGCCCAGACGAAGCGGATCTGCGACCTCTGCGACGCGACGATCCCGGCGCCGCTGGAAGCCGCGTTCAGGGCCGCCGAAGGAGACGAGCGAGCCGAGTTCGAGCTCGGCGTCGCCTACGCCGCGCAGCAGTGCGCCGAGCTGCTGATCGGCGGCGCCCCCGGCATCCACTTCTACGCCCTCAACCGTGCTCCGGCGACCCGCGCCGTGCTCGGCGCGCTGCGCGCGGCGCGACTCTGGCAGCGGCGGGTCGGGGCCGCGAAGAACCTGGCAAGCCTCTCTGAGTAAAATGGCGGCGGGCTGATGGCAAACCGCAGGGAGGAAGAGCGAGAGCGGCTGCGCGAAGCGCGGCAGGAGCGCGAACGCAAGCACGTGGGCTCCGAGCGCCGACGGCTGCTGATCGGCTACGGCGTGGCCGGGGCGATCGGCCTCGCGGTCGTGGTCGCGATCGCCGTCGCCGTCGTCTCCGCCGGCGGCAGCAACAACGGCGGACAGTCCCACATCAACCAGGAAAGCGGCTCGACCAACGGCGTGCAGCCCGACAAACGGACGGGCACGGAACCGCCGCCGCCCAAGGTGACCGACCTCAAGGTCGCCGCCAAGAAGGCCGGTTGCGACCTGCGCCTCGACCTCCCCGAAGAGGGCCACAACCACCTACCGCCGACCGCGCCGACCCCGAAATACGGGACGAACCCGCCGACCTCCGGCAACCACGTCGAACCGCCCTACCAGCAGGCAGACGGCGCCTACAGGGAAATGCCGAAGGAACTCGACACGGTGCACTCGCTCGAGCACGGCCGCCTGCAGATCCAGTACTCGCCGAAGCTGCCCGAAAGCGAGCAGCTGGAACTGATCGGCCTATACGACACGATGTACGGGGCGAGCCTGCTCTTCCCGAACACGAACATGCCCTACGCCGTCGCCGCGACGACCTGGCGCAACCTGATCGGCTGCAACGAATACAAGGGCGCGATCACCCTCGACGCGATCCGCGACTTCGGCAAGAAGGCCTGGGGACACGCCCGAGAGGGCGCCCACAACTTCCCCTTCACCGGGCCGACGCCGGCCGAACCGACGATCGGCTAGCCGGCCCTGTAGGCGGGGAAGAAGTCGCTCGAGGAGCGGCCGGCGCTGAGCCGCTCGTAGGCGGTCTCGTCGCAGACGATCTCGGAGGTGCGCCAGGCCAGCTCGCGGTTGGCGAAGCCGCGCTTGAACTCCTCCAGCCGGTCGCCGCGGGCGATGCCGCCGCCCAGGTTGAGGGGCAGCCCCAGCGCGGCGGCGAGCTCGGTGAGGGCGGCAACCACGTTCTTCATCGGCGAGTCGCGCAGGAACGAGTCGGCGCTGCCGCTCAGGTAGTAGTGGAGGAAGCCGTCGCTGCGGACGGCGATCGAGGCGGCCGCGACGGCGCCGTCCGGGGCGTGAGCGAGGGCGAGCCACGCCTGCTCCGACTCGAGGATTCGATCGAAGTAGGCGGCGTCGAAGAAGTAGCGCGCGGCGGCTGCAGCGCGGCGCATCGTCTGCTCGTAGGCGGCGAGGAAGCCGACCCGCTCGGCGGACGTCGTCGCGGGACCGGGCACGATCCGCACCTCGTATCCGCGCCGGCGGTTCTTGTTGATCTGGTTGCGGTCGCTGCCGCGGGTCTTGGCGGGAAGGGACGGGTCGGCGATCTGGACGACGTTGCGCTCGCCGGCGCGGGTCAGGGGCACGCGGTCGAGGCGGTGGCGGATGAAGACGGACACCAGCCCGGTCGTCGAGAAGTCGATGGATTCAGGGTCCAGGGCGAAGGTGCCCGGGGGAGCAACAGCGGGGAGGCTCCCCCGGGCACCCCCCCGACCACCTTCAACGAGTCCCGGATATCCATAAGGTGAGATTGCGTCGCACTCGTCCGTACCTTCGATCTCGCGGACGATCAGGGGCGCCAGCAGCTCGCCCCCGGCGTGCGCGATGCGCAGCGTGTGGGTGACTCCCTCGGCGTCGAGGAAGGGACGGGAGCGGAAGAAGTCCTCGCCCGCCGCCGCCGCGCCGGCGTCCTCGAGCAGCTCCGCCCGCGCGGCGCTGTCGGTCACGCGAGCAGGTCCGCGGCGGCGGCGCGGAACTCGTCCGGGAGGACGCCCCAGACCTCGCAGTCGTCGGGCGGCTCGCCCTCGCGGCGCAGGTGGGCGCGCATCGTCCCCTCGTGCTTCCAGCCGAGGCCGGCGACGGTCTTCTTGGCGACCTCGTTGCGCGCCGGGATGCGGCCGTAGACGCGGTGGGCGCCGAGCTCGTCGAAGGCCTTGGCGATCGTCAGCGCCTCGGCGCGGCGGCCGACGCCCTTGCCGCGCACGTCGTCCCCGATCAGCGCCCCCAGCTCCGGCGCCGTCTGGCGGAAGAGGCCGTAGAGCGCGGTGAAGCCGACCGGCT
Source organism: Chloroflexota bacterium (assembly GCA_050258095.1). Classification (GTDB taxonomy): domain Bacteria; phylum Actinomycetota; class Thermoleophilia; order Solirubrobacterales; family 70-9; genus VRUE01. The sequence goes on along the minus strand of JBLMYD010000077.1, from coordinate 18,258 downwards.
CCTCGTAGCCCTCGACGACGATCGCGTACTTGCGGTCCTCGCCCGAGTCGTCCATCGCCCGCCGCACCCACGCCTCCGCTTCCTCGTGCGAGAAGCTCTCGCGCTGCTCCATCAGCGACGCCGTCGCCGCCGGGTTGCTGAACCAGCGGTGCACGGCGGCGGCATCGCCGGGCTCGAAGCGGCGTAGGGAGACCTGCGGCCGATCGCTCACGCCGCGAACCCTAGCCACCCCCTCCCGGGTGAAACGCTTTTGACGTCAAATAGACCCCAAACGCGTTGCACCCGGGTCAGTCGGGGGCGAGGCCGTGGCCGGTGACGAGCAGCCAGACCGTCTTGGCGAGGATGCGGGCGTCGAGGGCGGCGCTGCGGTGCTCGACGTACCAGAGGTCGAGCTCGATCCGCTCCTCCCAGGGGATGCCCACCCTGCCCTGCACCTGCGCCCAGCCGGTGATCCCCGGCGGCACCTCGTGGCGGCGGCGCTGGCGAGGGGTGTAGTCCTCGACCTGGGCCGGGATCGTCGGGCGCGGGCCGACGATCGCCATCTCGCCGCGCAGGACGTTGACCAGGTTGGGGATCTCGTCGAGCGAGGTGCGGCGCAATACCCTGCCCGCGGCGGTGACCCGCGGGTCGTCGCGGGTGACGACGGTCCCCACCCCGACCGGGTCGGACCCTTCGACCATCGTCCGCAGCTTCAGCATCTCGAACTCCTCGCCGTCGCGGCCGACGCGGCGCTGGCGGTAGAGCACCGGGCCGCGGCTGCCCAGCTTGATCGCGACCGCCGCGACCAGCAGGACGGGCGAGAGGACGAGCAGGGCGATCGAGGCGAGCGCTATGTCAAAGGCCCGCGGCATCACCTCGTCCCCGGGGCCTTCTCCCAGGCCCCCGGGCGGCCGTGGCGCAGGCGGTCCCAGAGCCCGGCGGCGATCGAGAGCGTGGTCAGCGCGTAGTAGCGCGCGATCAACAGCGGCTTCCAGGAGAGCTGGCCGCCGAGGATCGCGGCGGCGATCAGCACCAGCTGGATGCCGTAGGCGACGACGTAAACCGTGCCCTGGCCGAGCAGGAGCAGGTTGGCGACGAAGGCGAGCAGGTGGAGGAGGGGGCTGAGGTAGCGGAGCAGCCGGTGCGAGATCAGCTCGAAGGCGTAGAGGGCCGAGTAGCCCCGCGGCGAGATCATCCGCTCGCCGACGACGATGTCCCAGAGCCCGACCATCATCCGCCGCTTGCGGGCGAGCTCGCCCTCCAGGGTCGGCGTCATCTTCTCCTCCGCCCGCGCCCAGGGGACGTAGAGGGAGCGCAGGCCGCGCTTGGCCAGCGCAAAGGGAAAGGAGAGGTCGTGGCTGCCGGCCGGGCCGAGGGGGATGTAGGCGTCGGCGCGCACGGCGTAGATCGCGCCGTTGCCGGCGGTGACGCCGGCGAGGCCGGACTCCATCTCGCGCACCGACATCTCGTAGCGCCAGTAGGCGCCCTCCTGGTTGCCGCCCTCGGCGTCGAGGAAGCGCACCTGGCCGCAGGCGTAGGCGACGGCGGGATCGGCGAACGGCTCGACCAGGCGCAGCAGCGCGTCCTCGCGCCAGGCGCTGTTGGCGTCGGAGAAGGCGAGGATCTCGCCCGCCGCCCTCTCCACGGCGGCGTTCTGGGCGGAGACCTTGCCCGCCCGCGGCAGGTCGAGGACGAGGTCGGCGCCCGCCGCCCGGGCGCGCTCGACGGTTGCGTCGGTGGAGCCGTCGGAGGCGACGATCAGCTCCAGCCGCTCGCGCGGGTAGTCGAGCGCGAGCGCGTTGGCGACCTTGGCCGCGATCACGTCCTCCTCGTCGTAGGCGGCGACGATCAGCGAGACGCGCGGCAGCTCGTCCCAGGTCACCGGCTCCAGGGTGGGACGGCGACGCAGGGCGATGAGCAGGCGAAGGACAAGCGGGTAGCCGACGTGCGTGTAGACGATCAGGCCGGCGCTGAGCCAGAAGACGAAGGCGACGAAGGTCATCGGCTGGACTCCATCAGCTCGCGGTAGAGGGCGAGGGTCCGCTCGGCGATCGCGTCCCACGAGTACGGGCCGGCGGCCGCCGAGCGGGCCGCGGCGCCGAGGGTCGCGCGGGCGTCCGCGGCGGCGACGAGGTCGCTCAGCGCCGTCGCCAGCGCCGCCGGGTCCTCGGGGGGAACGAGCCGCGCAGCGCCGGTCGCCGCCACCTCGGGGAAGCCGCCGACCGCGCTCAGCACCAGCGGCTTGGCGAAGGCGAGGCCGGTGTAGAGGACGCCGGAGTGCTCGGCGTCGCGGTAGGGAAGGACGACGAGGTCGGCGCGGCGGAAGATCGCCGGGATCTCGGCGTCGTCGACGAAGCGGCTGACGAAGCGGACGCGGCCGGGCGCCTCGGCCGCCAACCGGCGCAGCGGCGCCAGGTCCATGCGCGGGTTGCCGACGATCCACAGCTCCGCGCCCTGCACCTCGCGGAAGGCCCGCAGCAGCGTGTCCAGCCCCTTGTAGGGGCGAAGCAGGCCGAAGAAGAGGATCACCGGCCCCTCCGCGCCCTCCAGCTCGGCAGGCAGCGGGCGCTCCTCCGGCAGTACCGTCAGGTAGTCGAGCGCGCCGTGGGGGATGACGTGGACGCGCGCGGGCTCGACCCCTACCTCGTCGCGCAAGCGCGCGGCCCCGTGCTCGGAGTGGGCGACGACGGCGTCCATGCGGCCGAAGAGACGCCGGGCGCGGGCGACCTGGCGGCGGCTCGGTCGCGGCGGCAGGATGTAGTGCGCCGTCAGCAGCCGCGGGCGACGAGCGGGGAGCAGCCGGCTGTCGAGCGCCGGCATCGTCAGCCACTGGTAGTGGACGACGTCGGCGTCGAGCCGGCGGCGCAGGCGCAGCATGTCGCTCAGATGCTCGGCCGCCTTGAAGGCGCGCCGGCCGGGCGCGTCGAGGCCGCGGGCGGAGCTGCGCCGGTAGAAGCACTCGCGCACGCGGTATCCGCGGGGCTCGGGCACCGGGCCGTAGAGGAAGCGGCTGGTGAGCAGCTCGACCTCGGCCCCGCGCCGGGCGAGCGCCGCGGCGAGGGCGCGGTCGTAGGGAGGCGTGAACGCCGAGGGGTCGACGAGCTGCACCCGCATGACGGGCGATTATGGTCACGACGTGGCTCCCACGCTCTCCTACTGCGTCGTGAACACGAACGGCCGCGATTACCTGCTCGCCTGCCTCGACGCGATCGAGCGCACCCATCCGGACGGGATCGAGCACGAGGTCCTCGTCCTCGACAACGCCTCCGAGGACGGCTCGGCCGAGGCGGTGCGGGCGCGGGGCGACGGGGTGCGGCTGATCGCGCTCGAGCGGCGGACGGGCAAGGCCGCGAACGACTCGACCCTGATGCGCGAGGCAAAGGGGGAGCTCTGTCTGCTGCTCAACGAGGACTCCGAGCTGCGAGCGGGCGCTGCCGCTGCGCTGCTCGCGGCGCTGGAAGCGGACCCGCGCGCGGGCGCCGCAGGGGCGCGGCTGCTCGACTCGAGCGACGAGCCGGTCCCGTGCGCCTGGCGCTTCCCCGGCGTAGGCACGGCCCTCGCGGGCGCACTCTTCCTTCACCGCTGGCTCACGGTCCAGAGCAAGGGCTCGACCGTCCGCCGCGTCGACTGGGCGCAGTCGAGTGCCCTGCTCGTGCGCCGCTCAGCGGCAATCGAGGTCGGCTGCATGGACCCAGGCTTCTTCGTCTACTACGACGAGTGCGACTTCGCCAAGCGGCTCGCCGATGCGGGGTGGCACAGCCTCTACGTGCCCGAGGCCGAGGCCGTCCACCACGACCAGCTCTCCACCGACCTGGCCAAGGGGCTGCCGCGGATCGTCGAATTCCACCGCAACCGCGACCTCTACATGCGCAAGCACCACGGCCGGGTCGCGGCGTTCGCGGTCCGATTGCTCACCGCGTGGTCCTACGCCGTTCGCGCCGCGGTCGCCACGATCCTCCCCGGCCATCCCGCCCGCGTCTACTGGGCCCACGCTCGTCAGGCGCTGCTGCCGAGTCGCGGCGAAAGCATTCGCGACCGGGCGGCGGAAACGGGCGGCCCCGGTAGGGGTTCCACTTAACTTTTTCGTGGATCGGTGATTGCTGGCGCCGCGGGGGAGCGGCCGCGAAAAAGTACAAGACGTTCCACCCCTACCGGGGTCGCCCGTCAGAGCCTCGAGTCCTCGTCGATCAGCTCCGCCTCCATCGCCTCGGGGATGCGGCCATCGACCGCGGGAGAGGGGCGCAGGGCTCGGAGGCGAGTCATAAGCTCGCCCGGGTGACGGAGGCGGGCCAGCCAGCGGCGCTCACTCTGGGTGAAGAAGCCGGTGGCGAGGAGGGCGAGCGGGTAGGCGAACCAGAGGGCGGACCTGCCCAGGAGACCGGCAGCACCCGAGGTCGGGAGGAGAAGCTCGCCAATCGCAACGAGGGCCGTGGCTGTCAGGACGAGGCGGGCGAGGCGGGTCCATTCGTAGGGGACCGGGAAGAGGCGCTGGGTGAACCCGTACATCAGGGCGAGCACGACGAGGTAGGAGAGGACCAGCGCGACGCCGGCGCCGACGATGCCGAAGGGCGGCACGAGGATGAGGTTGAGGGCGATGTTGGCGCCGAGCGCGGCCCCCGTCGCCGGGAAGTTGAACTCGGTGCGGCCGGTGCGGCCGAGGATCACGACGAGGACCATGTAGAGCGCGTAGAGAGCGGCGCCGGTCGCAAGCAGGCCGATCGCTTCGAAGGCGCCGAAGAATTCGGGCGCCGCCAGGGCGCGGACGATCCAGCGCGAGAACAGCCACATGCCAGCAACGACGAAGGCCATGATGGCGACGAACCAGGTGACAACCGCGGCGTAGACGCGGCGCGCTTCGTCGTCGTCCCGAATCGAGTAGGCGATCGGCGGCCAGGCGAGCTGAAAGCCGCGCGCGAGCACGTTGACCCCCTGGGCGAACTTGACCGCGAGCGAGTAGAGGCCCACCTCCGCCAGGCCGGCGGAGCGGGCGATGATCACCCGGTCGGCGAAGTTGAGCGCGTAGAGCGAGAGCTCGGCCGGCATCGTCGGCAGGCCGAAGCGCAGCAGGCGGCGCAGCAGGGGCCGGTCGACGCGCAGCGAGAGTCGGCGGCGGTGCACCCAGATCAGGCCGAGGACGAAGGCGGCGCCGCTGGCGTAGCTGCCGAGCAGCAGGCCCCGCGCGCCCTCGCCGGCGCCGACGACGAGGACGACGGTGAGGCCGATCGCCGCCACGACGCTGAGCATCGTCGTCGCGAAGTAGGCACGTGCGCGCTCCTCGAGCCGGAAGAGCGTGAGCAGGTACTCGAACATCGTCAGCGCCCAGAGGCCGCCGATCGCGATGCGGGCGAGGTCGGCCGCCGATTCGTCGAGCAGCGCTTCGGAGATCGGCTGCGCGAAAGGCAACGCCACAACGGCGGCGAGGGTCGTCGTCCAGAACAGGGCCGCGAAGGACGTGCTCACCACGCGGTCCGGGTTCTCGTCCTCCTGATAGTAGAAGCGCAGCAGCGCCTCGATCAAGCCGAGGCGAACGACGATGCTGGCCGTGACGACGGCAGCGAACATCACTTCGGCGGCGCCGTAGTCGACCTTCGTCAGGTACCGCGTGTAGAGCGGCAGCAGGGCGACCGCGATCAGCTTCGAGAAGATGCTCGCCGCCGTGTAGGCGGCGCCGGTCGTCGCTAGGCGGCGGAGGTATCCCGACACGGCGCCGATCCTATGCTCGACGGAACGTGCCTCCACTTGGAGGCCACTATGGGTACTCAACTAGAGGCACGTCTAGGGCGAGAGACACGGCCACCGCGAACAGGACCCAGGTGATCGGGTCCTCGAAGAAGCCTGCATAGGCCATCGTGTGGACGAGGAGGGCGACGAAGGTTGCGAGAACCGCTGCGCGCGCAACCTGCCAGGCCGCGGGTCCTGTCACGGCGGCAGTGACGGCTGCGTGGGACGCCCCTCCGGCGGGTGGCGTCGTAGGGGGGACCGCCCCCGAGGACGCTTTAGCGACCGCAGGGGGCGGTGGGTCCCCTGCGGCGACAGGACCCGCCGGCCTGAAGCGCCCCAGCCCGGACGCCATCGTCCACAGCGCCGTGAGGACGAGAGCTGCGTAGAGGGTGAGACCGATGATTCCCTGCTCTGCTGCCACCGTGATCGGCTCCGTGTGGGAGACGGAGACGGGAGCTTTGTGTGTCTTCACGTGCTGCAGGTAGGCCTTGGGGAACGCGCCGGAGCCGTAGCCGTAGACAGGGCGCTGCACGAAGAGCTTGATTCCTCCGGCGACCAGGTTGCATCGGCCGCTGGTGTCGTTGTTGCAGCGGTTGGGGGTGATCTTGGATGCCCCACCGGCAAACAGGACGACAAGCACGCCGAACACAGCGAGAACCGAGACCGCGGCGGCGGTCCATTTCAAGCTCCACTTGAGAGCGGCGAGAACGGCCAGGCCTGCGAGGAGCGCGACGAAGCTCGACTGCGAGTAGGTCGGGAAGAGGCCGAACCAGACGACGGCGACGAGGGCTGTCAACAACGCGAACGTCCGCCGGTCACGCGCCCAGAGCAGCGCCGACATCGCCAGCACCGCGACGAGCGCCAGGTACCGCCCGTAGATGTTCGGGTCCCAGAAGACCGAGTTGACCCGGAAGTACGTGTGGAATTCGTTCGACCGGATCACCTGGTGGTTCCAGAACAAGCTCCGGCTCACCCACTCGACCGTCCCGACCAACACAAATGCCACGGCCTCTACGGCCACCACCCAGACCACGAGAGCCAGGAGCTTCCGATCCCAATCCACGTCGCGCAGAAGCCCGTAGACCAGACTGAACGGCACGAAGAAGAAGCAGACGTCCTGCAGCCCCTTCGAGAAGTCCGCCGAGTACAGAGCTTGCACCGCGTACAGAGCCACGAAAGCCGCTAGTAGCCGGGGCAACCACCTAACGGCTCCTCCGGCGGGTGGCGTCGTAGGGGGGACCGCCCCCGAGGACGCTTTAGCGACCGCAGGGGGCGGTGGGTCCCCTGCGGCGACAGGACCCGCCGGCCAACCACGCAGGTCCCTGACAGCTGAAGCCAGGACTCCCCCGGCAATCACCAGGTACAGCGGCACCAAGAGATTCGCGGTGTCTCCACCCGCATGCAGCGGAACCCGAAACGGCAGCGCCGCGACTATCGCCAGCGGCATGAGCACGGACCAGCGCCTGAAGAGCGCCGCCAGAGCCACCGCGGCCACGAGCGCGAGCACGCCGAGGCCGACCAGTCGCATCGGGTGGTCACGCAGGTCGACGATCTGGTGCGAGTGCCACTGGTCGCCGAGGATCAGGGCCGGGAAGAGGGCGAGCGCGAGCAGCATCGCCGCCGCGCGGAGGCGGCCAGCGGGGAGCAGGATCGCGCCGACCGCACCCCCTGCCGCGACGAGCACCCCGACGCTTGCGAGGAAGTCGCTCAACCCCCACTCCCGTATGCGAAGGCGAACGCGCAGACCTTCGTCGTCTGACGACGCGGTGCCCTGTGCAGCCGGATCACGCCCGGCGGCACCAGCACGCGGTCCTGGCCGAGCAGCTTGATCCGCAGCTTGTAGCGACCCGGCCGCGCGATGCCGTCGTTGCGTTCATTGCCGGCCCACCAGTAGGTGTGGAACGTGTAGCGCTTCAGGTACACGTCCCGAGCGAGCGTGAGGATGCGCTTGCCGCCCGGCTTGACGATCTGCACCGTGCCCCGGTCCGACTGCGTCGTGCGGAAGCGGATCCGGATCAGGTCGTGGTGGCAGTCCCCGTTCGGCGTGAAGACCCATTTGCGATCCGTCTCCCGATGATGCTTGGACCTGCCGCGCAGGGGCGAGACGAACGACACCCGATCGACGACGAGCGGGTCGCGCTTGACCCGCTGCGACCAGGCGAAGGCGGCGAGCGTTGCGAGGACCAGGAGGGCGAAGACCAGGGCGGCCCAGCGGCGGGGCGCCGCCTCACCCGCTCGCGACATTGTCCTCGCCGAGGATCGCGACGACGGGAGCGCCGCCCGATGCCGAGGCGATCTCGGACGTCATCAGCTGCACCTTCGAGATTTCGAGCGAGGCGGCGACGCGGCGCGCCTCGGGCGCGTGACCGCGTTCGAACATGACGACGCTTTCGCTGAAGCTGGTGCTGCTGTTGCCGATTTCGTCCAGCTTGAAGCCCTTGGCTTCGACCTTGTCGCCGTAGGTGCCGGCTAGGCCGGGCGCGGCGGTCCCGTTCAAGACCGTGACTTCGATTTCGTCCGCCTTGACCACGCCGTGCTTGGCGTGCCCGCCCTTGCCGTCGGCGTTGTTCGAGCCCTGCGTGATCAGGTAGGCCGCTCCGCCCGCGACGACGAGGACGACGACGAAGACGAGGGCCAGCCAGCGCGGTTCGGCGAGCCGTTCGCCGAAGTGCGAGAGCGACTGCTGCAGGCGCTCGCCGTAGGTCAGTTCCGGCAACCCTTCCTCGCGGCGACGGCGGCGCTGCTCGCGCTGCGCGACCGCCTCGCGCTCGGCCGTCCGCGCCTCCTCCAACGCCCGCAGCTCCTCGGCGCGCTTGGCGGCGACGGCGGAGGTCGACTCCTTGCGCTCGGCGTCGCGCTCCGGCGCCGAGCCCGCCCACTCGCGCAGGCGACGGATGTCGCGCGCTTGGGAGAAGGCCAGCATGGCGAGCAGAGCCAGCCCGACGAACGCAGCCAGGCCTGCGAAGGCCCCGATTTCCTTGATCAACTCCACGGGAGTGGCTGCGAGAGGCTACTCGTCGTAGACGACCGCCGCCGCGTCGCCGCCCGGGGCGGTGATCATCTCGACCACGCGCTGGGCGAGGTTGGCCTCGTCGCCGGCCATCACCAGGTCCTCGAGCGCATTGAGGGTCTGCTCCACCCAGTCGGGGTCGAGCGGGGTCTCGCGCACCGCCCGCCTGATCCGCTTCGCCGCGGTCGGCTGCTCGCGCTCGGCGACGCCGAACAGCTCCTCGTGCAGCTTCTCCCCCGGCCGCGGCTTGGTGAACTCGATCGCGACGTCGGCTTCCGGCTCGTAGCCGGCGAGCTTGATCATGTTGCGCGCCAGCTCGACGATCCGCACCGGCTCGCCCATGTCGAGGACGAAGACCTCGCCCTTGCCGGCGCCGATGTCGCCGGCGCGGATCACGAGCTGTACCGCCTCGGGGATCGTCATGAAGTAGCGGGTCATCTCGGGGTGGGTGACGGTGACCGGGCCGCCGCGCTCGATCTGGCCGCGGAAGATCGGCACGACGCTGCCCGAGGAGTTGAGGACGTTGCCGAAGCGGACGCTGGCGAAGCGGGTGCCGGGGTGCTTGCGCCCGGCCGACTCGACGATCCACTCGGCCATCGCCTTCGAGGCGCCCATCACCGTTTTCGGGTTGACCGCCTTGTCGGTCGAGATCAGGACGAAGCGCTCGACGTTGGAGGCCGCCGCCGCGTCGGCCGTTATCCGCGTCGCGATCGCGTTGTTGCGCACCGCCTCGAGCGGGTTGGCCTCCATCAGCGGCACGTGCTTGTAGGCGGCGGCGTGGAAGACGACGCTCGGCTTGAAGCGCTGCATCGTCTCCAGCATCCGGGCCGGCTCCTTGCAGTCGGCGAGCACCGACTCGACGCCGGCGAAGTGGCGCTCCTCGACCATCTCGCGGTCGATCTGGAAGAGGTTGTCCTCGGCGTGGTCGACCATCACCAGCAGGCGCGGCGAGACGCGGGCGATCTGGCGGCAGAGCTCGGAGCCGATCGAGCCGCCGGCGCCGGTGACGAGGACGATGCGGTCGCGCAGGTAGGCGCCGACGCGGTCGAGCTCGACGACGATCGGCTCGCGGCCGAGCACGTCCTCGACCTGGACGTCGCGCAACTGCTTGTTGAGCTGGACGCCGCCGCGCAGGATCTCGAAGACCGTGGGCAGGGTGCGGACGCGGATCTCGCGCTCGCGACAGGCGGCGACGACCTTGGCGCGCAGCGTCCCCGGCGCCGAGGGGATCGCGATCACGACCTCGTCGGGCTGCGTCTCGTCGAGGATCGCGTCGATGCGCTTGGTCGAGCCGAGCACCTTCAGCCCCAGCATGCGCATCCCGCGCTTGCGCGGGTCGTCGTCGACGAAGCCGATCGCGGTCGAGCCGAGCGCCGGGTTGAGCTGCAGCTCGCGGACGACCATCTGGCCGCCCGAGCCGGCGCCGACGACGAGCACCCGGTGCTTCGGCGCGCGGCCGCCGCGCGAGGGCCGCTCGACGATCAGGCGCACGGCGAGGCGGGCGCCGGCGATCAGCATCAGGGTGAGGATGAAGTCCATCACCGCGACCGAGCGCGGCAGGTTGTGGGAGAACGGGCGCAGGACGGTGAAGCCGACGACGAGGATCGCGCTGGCGAGGGCGACGGCGCGGACGATCAGCAGGAAGTCGCGACCGCTGACGTAGCGCCACCACTTCTGGTAGAGGCCGGAGGCGTAGAAGACGACGAGCTTGACGGCGACGACGATGCCGACCGACTGCGCGAAGAGGACCGAGTAGCGGTGCGGCAGGTCGCTGCGGTCGAGGAAGCGCAGGCGGAAGGCCAGGTAGTAGGCGAGCGCGAGCAGGACGGCGTCGGCGCAGACCTGAAGGACCCGGTTGCGGTAGACGGGATGATTCAACCGGCGCATCGAGTATCGGCGATTCTAGTCGCCCCGACGCTCTAGGATGCCGATTTCCCGATGTTGCACCCATTTCTCTACGCCGACTTGACCGGACCGATCGTCGACTTCTGCGTCGAAACGATCGAAAGCACCGGGTTGGCCGGGATCCTCCTGCTGATGGCCGCGGGCAGCGCCTGCATCCCGGTCCCCAGCGAGGCGGTGATGCTGTTCGCCGGCTTCAGCGTCCACAACGGCGACCAGACGCTGCTCGGGGTGACGCTCGCGGGGCTGGCCGGCAACATGGTCGGCTCCTGGGTGACCTACGCGATCGGCTACTACGGCCGTATCGACCTGCTGGAGAAGAACCGCCTGATCCATCTCAGCCCCGCGCGGCTGGCCTGGGTCGACAACTGGTTCAAACGCCACGGCGACATCACCGTGCTCGTCGGCAGGCTGCTGCCCCTCGTGCGCGCCTTCATCTCGCTGCCGGCGGGCGTCGCCGAGATGCCGTTCTGGCGCTTCACCTGGCTGACCGCGCTCGGCTCGCTGCCCTGGGTGCTCGGCTTCGCCATCGCGGGCGACATCGTGGGCAACAACTGGGAAAGCCTGCGCAGTCACCTGCAGGTGTTCGACTACCTCGTCGTCGCGGCCGTCGTCGGGCTGGTCGTCTTCGCGATCGTCAAGCGCCGCCGAAGCCAGCCGGCCTCGGCGTGATCCCGGCCCGGCGCGCCCTCGCGCTCGGCGTCGTCCAGGGGCCGGCGGAGCTGCTGCCGGTCTCCAGCTCGGCCCACATCGTCCTCGTCCCCTGGCTCGCCGGCTGGGACTGGGAGGCGGTCGACCCCGAGGTGCGCAAGAGCTTCGAGGTGGCGCTGCACGCCGGCGGCGCGGCGGCGCTCCTGATCGGCCAGCGACGGCTGATCGCCGAAGAGCTGCGCGCCTTCGACCTGCGCGGCGCCGCCGTGCTGGCGCTCTCCTTCCTGCCACCGGCGCTCGTCGGCTACAAGCTCGAGCGGCCGATCGAGCGGCGGCTCGGCGGGCCGCGGGCGACCGCCTATGGCCTGCTGGCCGGGGCGGCGGCGATGGTCCTCGCCGACCGGCGGCCGCAGCTGCGCGGTCGCGGCGAGGCGCGGCCGGCCGACGGCCTCGTCCTCGGCCTCGCGCAGGCGACGGCGCTGGCGCCGGGCGTCTCGCGCAACGGCATCACCCTGGCGGCGGCCCGCTGGCGCCGCTTCTCGCGCGACCAGGCGAACCTGCTCTCGCGCACGATCGCCCTGCCGGTGATAGTCGGCGCCACCCTGCTCAAGGGAGCTCGCCTCGCCCGCCGCGGCGTCGACCCCGATCTGCGCCGCTCGATGGCGATCGGCGTCGCCGCCTCCTTCGCCTCCACCCTCGCCTCCCAGCGCCTGATCGCCCTGGTCGAGCGCGACCGCGCGCTCTGGCCCTACGCGGCGTACCGAGCGGGGCTGGCGGCATGGGTGCTCTCTCGGCTCAAACGGCGGTAGATCAAATCCAAATCTCTATCTAAATTTGGGTATACTTCCAAATCCTTGGACAGATTTGGACAGATTTGGACTTGAGCAATGTACGTCGAGGTACCACCTCCAATCGCACCGCCAGGCAGCCCCGAGGGCAGCAAGCGCCTCGTGAAGGTGCTTGGCTCTCCTCCCGATCCTCGCTCCAGCGAGAGATACCTTCACTGGCACAAGTTGCGGCGTCTCAAGCCCCCGGAGGGCCTCAGCTCTGAGGATTGGTGGTGGAGAATCAAGGTTCTCGAGCGGGGACCCGGGATGCGCCGACTGGACCTGCTCGACAAGAGCGGCGAGCCATTCGGGTACGGGCTCCCGGATCTGCTGCTGCGCAGTCTCCATCACGTGGACCAGGAGTGCAGCGGGCGAGTCGCGATGGATGAGGTCGTCACTTCCGACCGCCAGGCGGGCCAGAGGTTCCTCGTCAACTCGCTGATGGAGGAGGCGATCAGATCGAGTCAGCTGGAGGGGGCGACCACTTCGCGGGTGGTCGCCAAGGAGATGCTGCGCAGCGGCCGTGAGCCGAAAGACCGAAGCGAGCGCATGATCGTCAACAACTACCGCGCGATGCAGTTCATGAGAAACGAGATGGGAAAAACGCTCAGCCCGGAATCGGTATTGGAGCTGCACAGAATCCTCACCGAGGGGACACTCGACGACCCGACGGCAGCCGGTCGCCTGCAAGTTCCCGGCGAAGACCGGGTCGCGGTCTTCGACCGTGACGACGGACGGCGGGTCCATCTGCCGCCGCCTGCGGAGGAGCTGCCCGACCGCCTGCGTCGGATGTGCGAGTTCGCCAACGAAGGCACGGCAAGCAAGCAGTTCATCCATCCAGTCGTGCGGGCCATCCTGCTGCACTTCTGCCTCGCATACGACCACCCCTTCGTCGACGGGAACGGGCGAACCGCGCGGATCCTCTTTTCCTGGTCGATGCGAGAGCAGGGCTACTGGCTGGTTGAGTACCTCTCGGTATCCAAGATCCTGCGGGAGGCGCCGGCGCAGTATGGCCGGGCGTTCCTCGAAACGGAGACTGACGAGGGCGACACCACCTATTTCCTCATCTATCAGCTGAACGTCATCGAACGGGCGATAAGGGAGATGCACGACTACCTCGCACGCAAGATCGGGGAAGTCAAGGAGATAGAAGAGCTGCTTCACGGGGCTGGCGGCTTCAACCACCGTCAGCTCGCGCTGCTCTCCGATGCGCTGCACCACCCCGGCCGCAGCTACTCGCTCCGCCAACACGCCGACACGCACCGCGTAACCCATGAGACGGCGAGGAGCGACCTGACCCGCCTCGTTGAGCGAAGCCTTCTCAGACGGAGGCGGGTGGGCCGCGAATACGTGTTCGAGCCAGCTGCCGATCTGAGCAAGCGACTGAAAGAATCGCCCACGTGAGCGACGACGCCTACGCGAAGGCCGGGGTCGACCAGGGCGCGGCCGATTCGGCCGTGGCCGGGTTGGTCAAGGCGCTTGGCGCGATCGAGCTCGGCCGGCCGTCGCGCCAGGTGCCGCTGCCCGGCCACTACGCGAGCGTGATCCGGCTCGACGAGCGGACCGGGATCGCGCTCTCCACCGACGGGGTCGGGACCAAGCTGGTCGTCGCCGAGCAGCTGGGGCGCTTCGACACGATCGGGATCGACTGCGTGGCGATGAACGTCAACGACGTGATCTGCGTCGGCGCCGAGCCGCTGGCGATGCTCGACTACATCGCGATCGAGCGGGCCGAGCCGCGGGTCTGCGAGGAAGTCGGCGTCGGGCTCGCCCGCGGCGCGGAGCTGGCCGGGATCGAGATCCCCGGCGGCGAGCTGGCGCAGCTCGGCGAGATGGTGCGCGGCGTCGACGTCTCCGGCGCCTGCTTCGGCACGGTCGCGCTCGACTCGATCGTCGACGGCTCGGCGGTCGAGCCGGGCGACGCGGTGATCGGCCTGCCCTCCTCCGGCCTCCACTCCAACGGGTACACGCTGGCCCGCTCGGCCCTGGAGGGCCTGCCGCTCGACGAGGATCCCGAGGGCCGCCTCGGGCGCCCGCTGGGCGACGAGCTGCTGGAGCCGACCGAGATTTACGTCAAACCGGTGCTCAAGCTGCTGCGCTCGGACGTCGAGGTGCGCGGCCTCGCTCACATCACCTCGGGAGGGCTCGGCAACCTGCTGCGGCTGGCGGCAGAGGTCGGCTACGAGATCGATGAGCCGCTGCCGGTGCCGCCGATCTTCAGCCTGATCCAGGAGCGCTCGGCCGCCTCCGACGAGGAGATGCACGAGGTCTTCAACATGGGCTGCGGCTTCTGCGTCGTGGTCCCCACCCCCCATGAGAAGGCCGCCCTCGACCTCCTGCGCCCGCACTACCCTGAGGCCAAGCGGATCGGCTCGGCGACGGATGGCGACGGGGTGTCCCGTTCGAACGACCACCAGCGATAGCAAACTATAGACAACGAGACTCTTCTTTACTAGAGTCTCCACCATGAAAGAGTTTGTCGGCAGGAAGCCGGAGTTGGCTGCACTTCGGTCCGAGTTGAACCTGGTGCGGGAAACCGGAGTCGGTCGATTCGTCTGGGTGCGGGGCCGGCGGCGCGTAGGGAAGTCGCGTCTCGTCCAGGAGTTCTGCGACCGCTCGCGAACCCGCTACTGCTTCTACCAGGCACCCCAGCGGGCGAAGTCCGAAGCGCTGGGCGAGTTCGTCACGAGCGTCCGCGAGTCGACGCTCGCTGCCGCAGCGGACTTCGACGGCGTCGTCTTTGATTCCTGGCCCACCGCCCTGCGCAGCGCCGCGAGGGGCGCCGCTGGGGCCAAACCGGCGATCGTCGTCATCGATGAGTTGCCCTATCTGGCCGAGGAGGACCCGGGCTTCGCCGCCGATCTGCAGAAGGCCTGGGATCGCAGCTTGGAGAAATCGGCCGTGCTGCTGGTCTGCGTCGGCTCGGACGTGCGGATGATGGAGGCCCTGGTCGCCGAGCGCTCGCCCCTTCACGGCAGGCCCACGCGCGAGGTCGTCGTCGCGCCGTTGAACCCTGCCGACGTTGCGAGGATCACCGGCGCGGCGAGCGCGAGCGATGCGTTCGACCGCCACCTGATCGTCGGCGGCTTTCCCCTCCTGGCCGCGTCCTGGCCGCAGTCGGCCGGCGTGCGCCGATTTCTCGAGACGGCGCTCGCCGACGACCAAACCCCCTTCGCGACGACCGCCCTGCGAATCATGTCCTCCGAGCTCGCCGGCGAGCTGCAGGCGCGGAAGGTGATCGAGGCGATCGGCCGCGGCGAAAGCGCATACGGCCGCATCCAGCAGCGCAGTGGGGTGAAGGGGAACACGTTGACCGAGGCGCTAACCGTCCTGATCGAGAAGAAGCGGCTGGTCGTTCGGGAACTTCCCTACGGAGTGCCACCCGGCAGGAAGGCGGCGAAGTACTCGGTGCTCGATCCCTACCTGCGATTCTGGCTGCGGTTCGTAGGACCGCACATGGCGGAGCTCTCGCGGGGCAGGTCCGACCTGGTGGTCAAGCGAGCCCTCGCCGGCTGGCACGCCTATCGGGGGCGGGCCATCGAGCCACTCGTCCGCGAGGCTCTCGAGCGACTGCTCGCCGCGGGGCTGGACGAGCGGCTTGGCGGCGCCCGTCACGTCGGCGGGTGGTGGCGGAGGGACCACGCGGTGGAGGTCGACCTGGTCGGGGGGGACGCGCTCGAGCCGAGCCGGATCGGCTTCATCGGCTCGGTCAAGTGGCGCGAGAGGAAACCCTTCTCGCCGGCGGAGCTGGACGACCTGGCGCGGTGTCGCAGCGACGTTCCCGGCGGCGCGACGGCCAAGCTCGTAGCGGTCAGCCGGACGGGGATCGCCGGCGACGTCGAGGCCGACGCAGTATTCGGGCCCGACGACCTGCTCAACGCCTGGTAGCGGTCCGACTGCCGAAAGTACCCTCAGACGACACGCGGATGACATCTCAACCGACAAGCAGCTCGATGATCGGAACCGTGCTCTCCGGCCGCTACCGGCTGGAGGCGAAGCTCGGCAGCGGCGGGATGTCGACCGTCTACCTGGCGCGCGATCAGACGCTCGACCGCCAGGTGGCGGTCAAGGTGATGCACCGCGAGATGTCGGAGCAGGCCGACCAGCTCGAGCGCTTCCGGCAGGAGGCGCGGGCGGTCGCCAAGCTCTCCCACGCCAACGTCGTCTCGGTGATCGACGCCGGCGAGGACGGCGGACACCCCTACATCGTCTTCGAGTACGTCGAAGGCGAGACGCTGAAGCAGCGGATCGCCCGCGAGGGCGCGCTCGACCCGCAGGAGGCGGTGGCCTACGCGATCGAGATCGGGCGCGGGCTCTCGGTCGCCCACGCGCGCAACATGGTGCATCGCGACATCAAGCCGCAGAACGTGCTGATCGACTCCGAGGGGCGCGCCAAGCTGACCGACTTCGGCATCTCGCGCCAGCTCGAGCAGGACGGGATGACGGCGACGGGGAGGGTCCTCGGCACCACCGACTACGTCGCCCCCGAGCAGGCGATGGGCCGCAGCGTCGACCCGCGCTCCGACATCTACTCGCTCGGGGTGGTGCTCTACGAGATGCTCGTCGGCCAGGTCCCGTTCACGGCCGACAGCCAGGTCGGCGTGGCGATGAAGCACGTCAACGAGGAGCTGCCCGACGTGCAGCGGCGGCGGCCCGAGATCTCCGCCGCGGTGGCCCTGACCGTCGAGCGGGCGACGGCGAAGGACCCGAGCCGGCGCTACCAGGAGATCGGCGAGATGCTCGACGACCTCTCGACGGCGCTCGAGGTGGAGGCGGCGCGGGCCGGCTCGACCACCGGCGAGGCGACGAGCGTCCTGGACGCGCTGCCGCCGCCGAAGCGCAAGCTCTCGGGAGGCAGGGGCTGGAGCTGGGCGGCGATCGTCGGCCTGATCCTCGTCGTCGTCGCGACGCTGGCCGTCGTCGGCCTGATCGCCAGCGGCAAGCTCGGCGGGGGTGGAGCCGAGAAGGGCAAGGGCGCGCCGCTGAAGATCGAATCGGCGACCGACTACGACCCCGAGGGCGACGGCGAAGAGCTGCCCCAGGAGGTGGGGTTCGCGATCGACGGCAACCCGACCGGCACCGCCTGGGGAACCGAGCACTACGACTCAGACACCTTCGCCGGCACCAAGATCGGTCCGGACGCCGGCGTCGGCATCTACGTGACGACGACCTCCCCGGCGAAGCCGAGGAGAATGGTCGTCCGCACCCCGACGCCCGGCTGGGACGCCCAGGTCTTCGCCGCAGCCTCCGGCCCGCCGGAAGAACTCATTGGCTGGGGCGAACCGGTCGGCTCCGTCGTCGACGCCTCCTCCAAGGACGAAATCGACCTGGCCGTGCCCACCCCCTCCCGCTACTTCCTCCTCTGGTTCAACAAGGCCTCCGAATCGCGCGACCAACCCGGCCGCTACCAGGTCGAAATCAGCGACATCCAGCTGTTGCGCTGAGCAGTCGGATGGTGCCTTCCGCTTTCACGCGAATGCGGAAGCGGCCGCTATTCAGACGAGATCAGCTGCGTATGAACCCAGCCGACGCTTATGCCTTCGTAACCCCCACCGCCACAACGGGCGGGGACTTCGTGGCCCGTCGCGTAGAGGACGATCTCGTCCTCTCCGGCGACCGGAATCCGAAAGGGCTGGGCATCTCGCCCAACCAGCTCTAGCCTTCCGGTCTTCGGCCAAAGAACATGCCTTTCGGCGTCTTGTATGGCAACATAGGCAACCGTTCCGCTGGAGCAAGGTTCGGTCGTGATTCCCACGCGTCCTTTAATTGCCTCGAATTCTCGGTCAACTGGAATCGAGAACGTGGCAGAGTCATAGGCACTCCCGACCAGCATCTCGACACCTTGTGGATCTTTGATTCCCCCAACAGTGATCTGTTCGAAGCTGGCGCTTTCCGAATTTGCCACTTCTCTTTCTTCGGCTAGGGCGCTCAGGCTGATGACAGCCGACGTTGTTTCCTCGGTGATCGCTGCTCTGCCTCCATCCCGAATATGCAGGTTTTCGACGGTATCCAGCCGATGGGCGCCGGGGATCCGTGAGATACCTGAGCCTCAATCCACCGATTCACCCGCACGGATAGGGACATCGCCGGCGACAACGGTGTAAACGGCGAAAACAACCACCCGTAACTCGATTCGTGTGCCGATGGGTGGGCGAGTGGCCCCGCGAG
>JBLMYD010000076.1:0-6257 GCA_050258095.1 Chloroflexota bacterium | reverse complement strand
CGGCCAGCTCCATGCCGACGCTGCTCAACCGTGGACGCCTGTTTTTGAAGCGCAGGAACCTCATGGCACCGATCGTCGGTCATCGGTCGCTCCTTCGCATCAGGGATGGACCCTGAACTTTTCCCGACAGACATCACCATCCGCACATCCGGGCACAACACCGAAAGCGGACGAGTTAGGCTCTGCCGGGTGAAATCGGTGCTCGTCACCGGGGCGTCAACCGGTATCGGGTACGCGGCTGCCTTGCGATTGGACAGCGATGGATGGAAGGTGTTCGCGGGGGTCCGCCGCGAGGCGGACAGTGAGGCATTGCGGAAGGCGGGTTCCGAGCGACTGGAGCCGCTGATACTTGACGTAACCAACTCCGAGCAGATCGCCGCGGCGGGCGCGCGAGTCGGTGAGAGGGTGGGCAGCGCTGGGCTGGATGGGCTTGTCAACAATGCGGGGATAGCGATCGGCGGTCCAATCGAGACCCTCGAGATCGGCGACATGCGCCGCCAGCTGGAGACGAATGTCATCGGCCAGGTAGCGGTGACCAAGGCCCTGCTGCCGATGATCCGGGCAGCTCGCGGCCGCGTCGTCTTCGTCAGCTCGGTCAACGGACGCATGTCGCTTCCCTACCTCTCTCCATATTCAGCCTCCAAGCATGCAATTGAGGCGATCGGCGACTCGCTGCGGGGAGAGATGCGTCCCTTCGGGGTGAAGGTCTCGATCATCGAGCCCGGTGCCATAGAGACCCCGATGCGAGACAAGGGAAACGCGGCCGCAAGTGAGCTGAAAGCCGCCATGAGCCCTGAGCAGCTTCGACTTTACGGTGAGGCGATCGACGGCTTCACCGCGGCGGCCAAGAAGGGAGATGAGCGAGCATCTCCGCCCGCAAAGGTCGCCGAGGCGATCGTGCATGCGCTGACGGCACGACGGCCTCGCACTCGCTACCTCGTAGGCCTCGACGCCCGCGGGCAGGCCGCTCTGCGGTGGCTGCTACCCGATCGCGTTGGGGATCGCATAATCGCTTACGCGATGCGGAACTAGGTGATCCGCCCACACACGTTGTGAACGCCAACCGGCCGCGTGGGAGCCCTACATCCGGATATCCGGTGACACTCGCGGGACGGGTCTGAACCGACACCGCCAATTTGCAGAGAAAACGGGAGCGACGGGACTCGAACCCGCGACCTCCGGCGTGACAGGCCGGCGCTCTAACCAGCTGAGCTACGCCCCCAGGGGATGGGCGACGAGCGCCCGGCGGGGATTATCTCAGGGTCAGGCGGCGAGCATCCGCTCGACCCCGGCGAGGAACTCGACGGCCCCGTCGACGTAGCTCTGGGCTTCCTCGGCACTCGGCGTCGCAGCTTCGTAATCCGCGCCCTCACGGGCGGTCTGCACCTGCTGGGCGAGCTGGAAGAGCGCGTCGTCGAAGACATCGGTCACGACATAGCGTTCGCGGAAGAGGTTCCACGTTCCGCGATGCGTGCGCGCATGCTCGTCGCTCTCGGAAAGCGAAGCCCGAGCGGCATAGAGCATCGAGTAGTAGGCGGCGCTCACTGCGCCCTCGCGATGGCCGGACGCGAGAGCCTCGCGAGCTAGCTGGGCACGATCGCGCGCCTGCTCGATGAACTCCTCGGAGCGCGGGCTCATCGGCAGCCCCCTTCTCTCCCCAAGAGCCAGCGGGCATCTGAACGGCGATCGGGGTCGGCGGGCATGCACCCTGAGGATAGGAGGCGGCACGGAGACCGCCCCCGCCGGCATGACCCGCAGCGTGGACCACCGGCTCTCAGGGTCGCTGGATTTGCAGCCGGAAGGGGTGGCCGTGGGGGCGGGTCGAGCGGATGAAGAGACGCAGGCGGGGCTGGCCGCAGACGGTGTAGTCGAGGCGGCGGGGGTCGGGGTTGGGGCGGAAGCGACGCAGCAGCCTGCCGGCACGGCCACGGAGGGCCAGTTCGTAGCCGTGCCGGCGACCGCCGGGGCGCAGGGTCACCGTCCCGTCGAGTGGCGTGCGCAGGTGCTCGACGGCTGCGCCCTCCCCCCTGGCCGGCACGCGCCCCTTCAGCACCGTCGTGCTGCGCCCCCGCCAGGGCTCGAGCGTGTCTTCGCGGATCGCTTCGAAGGCGGCCGGTCCCGGCCGCAGGGACGGCAGCCACTGCCAGCGGATCGGCGAGTCGGGGAAGCGGTAGCGGGCGAAGGCCTCGGCAAACGCCTCGCCCGGGTCCTGGAAGTAGTGGCTGCCCTCGTTGCCCGGGAAGAGACGACCGCGACGCCTCCCCTGACAGACGTGCTCGACGCTGGCCCAGCGCTCGGTGCCCCAGTTGACGGCGGCGCCGAACGGCACCGGCAGCCGGCGGTGCGCGGCGACGTGATGGCCGTACTCGTGCGCGAGCACGTATTCGAGCGGGTCGCCGCTGTCGCCGACTTCTTCGTAGCCGCCGATCACGATCTTGTCTTCGCCGACGTAGTAGCAGGCCTCCGCGCCCAGCCCGCAGTCGAAGCCGAGCTCATATTCGGTGTCGAGCTGGACCGTCAGCAGGCTGACCTCGCTGCCGTGGATCAAGGTGCCGATGAAGTCGGCGATCCGCTGCGGATCGACCACCTGGCAGTTGCGAGCGCAGGCTTCGGTGATGTCGACGGCGATCGTCGCGCCGCTGCCATCGCCGATCGAGTAGCGCCGCGACGACGCTGAGGCCGAGATCTGCGCCGCCGCGGCGTCGGCCTTCCCCAACACGGTGTCGCGCAGCGGCACAGCCGGGTGCGCGACCTCGAGGGAGACGGCCGGCTTGAGGCGTCCGGCTGCCGCTCCCGCCGGGAACGCCAGGAGGAGGATCATGGCTATGCCCGCAAGCGCCCCCGCCGGGCGCCGGGTCACGGAGCGGGACCCGGGTCTATCTCGTAGGACTTGGCGGGAAGCGAGGCCGAGGCGGGGCGGCCGGCCGGGACGAAGCTGCTCGCCACCGCGCCGCTGCTCGCCCTGGCGCGGCGCGCCGCCCAGTGCGGGCGCACGGGCCTGACCTGGAGCAGCGCGTTCCAGGTGTCGGTGCCGATCCTGCCGTCCACGGGCAGACCGCGCGAGAGCTGGAAGTCGCGCACGGCCGCCGCGGTCCTCTTGCCGAAGAAGCCGGTGATCGGGAGCTGCGCCTGCCCGGTCCCGTCCAGGTGCTCCTGCGCCCAGACGACCATGTCGCCGCGGCTGCCGCGGTGCAGCAGTGGCTGGGAGGCGACGGCGCTGTAGCTCTGGAACGGGCCGTCGATCGGCGCGCCGAGCGCTCCCCACGTGCGCCGGCTGGTCTCCTGCCAGTCCCACCAGCTGGGCGCCAGGCCGCCATAGCTCTCGGCGTAGCGGCGGAAGCTGACGATCGCCCGGCGGCCGGGCCGGCCGTAGGCCTGCCCGAGCGGATAGATCGGATGGCCCCAGATCCGGTTGTAGAGGTAGGTGTGCTCGAAGACGCGCCGCACCGAGGTGCCGATCGCCTTCCAGTACATCTGCGGCTGGTTGAAGCCGGCGCCGCCGGGACCGAAGAAGACCGAGTAGGGGAACGACGGGTGGTAGTCGACGTAGGGGAAGCCGGCGAGCGAGAGCGGGAAGCCGGCGCCGATGCGGGCGCGAAGCGCGCGCACGTAGCGGTCGGCGGCGGCGTAGCGGCCCTCGTACTGCCCCTCGGCGTCGATCGTCAGGCAGTCGGCCCCGCGCCGCACGGCCGCAGCGCCGACCCGCGCCTCGGCCCGCGGCCGTCGCCCGTAGACGAACTGCCAGGCGCAGACGTCGATCCCGGCCCGGTGCAGGGACCGGACGAGGCGCGGGTTGAACTGGCTCCAGGAGTCGCCGCCGTCGCCGGCCTTGACGTAGACGGTGCCGATGCCGGCTTCCTCGGCGCGGGCGACGATGCGCGAAATGCTGCCGCCCTCGGAGCGAGCGACGTACCAGATCCACATGCCCTGCCGGTCGAAGGGAGTCGCGGCGGCGGGCGGCGCTTCCGCTTCCGTTTCCGGCACTTCCGCCTGCCCGGCTCCACCGGTGATCGCGCGGGCAGCGGCTGGCATGTACGCGAGGAGCGCCATGAGCAACGAGATCGCGACGAGGGCCGGGCGGGTCCCTGGCACCGCCGTACGTCTGGCCTTCGCGTCGACCTCAATCACGGTAGCTCGCACTGCGCCGCCTGGCGAGAAATCCATCCTCCGACGATGTACCGGATGTCGCCCGTCAATATCTAGGTCATCGCCGCCTCCCGCAAGATCCTGTGCATCGCGCTCGGCGCCTCGGTCCTCGCCGGCGCGGGCACCTGCCCCGCGATGGCCCGGGCTGCCCATCCGGAACTGCAGCGCGCCGCGCTTTCGCAGGCCGGCCGCAGCCTGATCTTGAGCGTGCGAAGCTCGACCCCGGTTGCGCTGGCTGGGCTCGACCCGTTCCCCGGGCGGCGCACCCGCTCTCGGACCCCCGGCGACCGTTTTCTCTGCTTGACCATGAGCGCCGCGGGCCGGCAGGCGCAACGGCTCATCTGCCTTGGCGGCGACGACGTCCATCGCCGAGTCGGACTCTCGCTCGTGGACGGGAGCAAGGTCGTCTCGCGGCAGATGCTGCCGGTTCGGCTCAAGCGCCCGAACCCGGACAAGCTCGTGCTCTCGCTGCTGCCGGGGGACGCGGGGCTCGACCCTGCTCGCTATCGCTGGCGCGTCCTCGGCTACTTCGGAGAGTGCGCCGTCACCGCGGCCGACTGCGTGCAGGGCATTCCGGCGCAGAAGGACGGCCGCTTCCGCCTGCGCCCGGTGCGCGCCGTCGGCTGCACGGGCGGCCGTGCCGGCCTCGTCACCAACGGCTCGCGCGGGCGCCGCGCCGTCGCCCTCACCTTCGACGACGGGCCGAGCGAATACACGCCCGGCTTCCTCGACGTCCTGCGCCGCAAGCACGCCCGCGGCACCTTCTTCGAGGTCGGCCAGGAGATGGCCGGCCGCGAGTCGACGATGCGCCGGATCCTGCGCGAAGGCGACGAGATCGGCAACCACACGATGCACCACACCGAATATCCCGGCTACGCGAGCATCGCGCCGACCACGTCGCTGATCGAGTCGATCACCCGCTTCCGGCCCTGCCTCTTCCGCCCGCCCGGCGGCGCGGTCGACTCGTCGGTGATCGCCGCGGCCGGCGCCGACGGGCTGCGCACGATCACCTGGGACGTCGACCCGGTCGACTGGTCGACCCCGGGCAGCGCGGCCGTCTACAGCCGGGTCGTCGGCGCCGCCCAGGCCGGCTCGATCATCCTCATGCACGACGGCGGCGGACCGCGCGGCGGCACGCTCGCCGCGCTGCCGTCGATCATCGACACCCTGCGCGCCCGCGGCTACCGCTTCGAGACGGTCACCGAGCTGCTCGGCGACCGGATGCTCTACAGGCCCTACGGCTGACGGCGCGGCGCCACGTACGACGGTGCAACGCAAAAGGTGCCTATATGGCGTCGAAAACGTTGCACCTGGACCGGGGCGCAATACTTCCCGGCGTGATCGTCGAGCGGACCGAGCACCCGCAGTGGCTGTCCAACGCCTACCTCGTCGCCGACGAGGCCGGCGGCACGGGCGTGCTGATCGACGGCAACGACGACGTCGGGCCGCTGCTCGAGCGCGCCGAGCGCGACGGGATCGAGATCACGCACATCCTCGTCACCCACCCGCACCACGACCACCTGGCGGGGCTGGCCGAGGCGCGCGAGCGGCTCGGCGGGGTGCCGATGGTCGCTCACGCCGAAGCGGCGGCGGAGATGGACGAGGAGGTCGAGCAGACGCTCGCCGACGGCGAGAAGCTGACCACCGGCGGACTCGAGATCGAAGCGATCTCGACGCCCGGGCACGCGGCAGGCCACGTCGCCTTCCTCGTCAACGGCACCGACCTCTTCACCGCCGACGTGCTCTTCAAGGGCACGGTCGGCGGCACGATGGCGCCCGGCGCGAGCGGCTTCGAGGACCTGCGCGCTTCCGTCATGCGGCTGATGGAGCTGCCGCCGGAGACGGTCGTCCACCCCGGCCACCGCGAGCCGACGACGATCGGCGCCGAGCGCGAGGGCAACCCGTTCGTGCGGATCTGGCGCGGCGAAGAGGAGACCGGCGCCGAGGACGTGACGGTCTGGGGCCGGCCGGCGACGATGAAGCTCTGGGCGCCCGACTACGACGGCGGCAACAAGGCCTGGATCGTCTTCGGCGACGACGGCACCGAGGCCATCGTCGGCGGCTCGCAGGTCGAACGCTGAGGCGACGTGGGGGGGGGGGGGGGGGGGGGG
>JBLMYD010000075.1:0-3108 GCA_050258095.1 Chloroflexota bacterium | reverse complement strand
ACCCGCTGGTCGACGTCGACCTGGTGATCGACCACTCGGTCCAGGTCGACGCCTTCGGCAACGCGCGCGCCTTCGCCGTCAACGCCGAGCGCGAGTTCGAGCGCAACCGCGAGCGCTACTCGTTCCTCAAGTGGGGCCGCGAGGCCTTCGACAACTTCAGCGTCGTGCCGCCGGCGACCGGCATCTGCCACCAGGTCAACCTCGAGCACATCGCCCAGGTCGTCTACAGCCGCGAGAACGGCGGCGTCCTGCAGGCCTACCCCGACACGCTGGTAGGCACCGACTCGCACACGACGATGGTCAACGGGCTCGGCGTCCTCGGCTGGGGCGTGGGCGGGATCGAGGCCGAGGCGGCGATGCTCGGCCAGCCGGTCTCGATGCTGCTGCCCCAGGTCGTCGGCTTCAAGCTCGACGGCGAGCTGCCCGAGGGGGCGACCGCCACCGACCTAGTCCTCACCGTCACCGAGATGCTGCGCGAGCGCGGCGTCGTCGCCAAGTTCGTCGAGTTCTACGGGCCCGGCCTGGCGACGCTCGGCCTCGCCGACCGGGCGACGATCGGCAACATGTCGCCGGAGTTCGGCTCGACCTGCGCGATCTTCCCGGTCGACGCCGAGACCCTGCGCTACCTGGAGCTGACCGGCAGGCCGACCGAGACGCTGGAGCTGGTCGACGCCTACGCGCGCGAGCAGGGCATGTTCGACGACGGCAGCGCCGCCGACCCCGTTTTCTCCGACACGCTCGAGCTCGACCTCGGCGGCATCGTGCCCAGCATCGCCGGCCCGAAGCGGCCCCAGGACCGCGTGCCGCTGGCGCAGGCGAAGGAGGCCTTCCTCGAGGCGATGGAGGAGTTCGACGCCGAGGCGGGCGTCCAGCTCGGCAACGGGGTCGACGAGGCGGTGGAGGAGTCCTTCCCCGCCTCCGACCCGTCGGCCGAGGCGCACGACGACGAGCGCGGCAAGCCGCGGCCGGCCGTGCGCGAGGGTGCCGTCGCGACCGCGGCGCGCGGCAGCGAGGACGCGATCGAGGTCACGCTCGAAGACGGAACCGCGTTCGAGCTCGACCACGGCCGGGTCGTGATCGCCGCGATCACCAGCTGCACCAACACCTCCAACCCCAGCGTGATGATCGGCGCCGGGCTGCTGGCGCGCAACGCGGTCGCAAGGGGCCTGACGCGCCGGCCCTGGGTGAAGACCTCGCTGGCGCCGGGCTCGACCGTCGTCACCGACTACCTGGAGAAGGCCGGGCTGACGAAGCACCTCGACGAGCTGCAGTTCAACCTCGTCGGCTACGGCTGCACGACCTGCATCGGCAACTCCGGCCCGCTGGCGCCGGAGGTCTCGGCGGCGATCGCCGCGAAGGACCTCGCCGTCTGCGCCGTCCTCTCCGGCAACCGCAACTTCGAGGGCCGGATCAACCAGGACGTCAAGGCCAACTACCTGGCCAGTCCGCCGCTCGTCGTCGCCTACGCCCTCGCCGGGCGCATGGACCTCGACCTGACGAGCGAGCCGCTGGGCGAGGGATCCGACGGCGAGCCGGTCTTCCTGCGCGACGTCTGGCCCGACGCGGCCGAGGTCAGGGAGCTGGTCGGGCGCTCGATCGCCTCCGAGATGTTCACCCGCAACTACGGCAACGTGCTCACCGGCGACGAGACCTGGCGCGCCGTCGAGGTGCCCGAGGGCGACCGCTACACCTGGCCCGCTTCGACCTACGTGCGCCGGCCGTCCTTCTTCGAGGGGATGCCGGTCGAGGCTCCCGGCGTCGAGCCGATCGAGGGCGCGCGCGTGCTCGCCCTGCTCGGCGACTCGATCACCACCGACCACATCTCGCCCGCCGGCGCGATCAAGCGCGACAGCCCGGCCGGCAGCTGGCTGGTCGAGCAGGGCGTCGAGCCGCGCGACTTCAACTCCTATGGCTCCCGCCGCGGCAACCACGAGGTGATGATCCGCGGCACCTTCGCCAACATCCGCCTGCGCAACCTGCTGGTCGAGCGTGCCGGCGGCTTCACCCGCCGCTTCCCCGGCGGCGAGGAGACGACGATCTACGAGGCCGCGATGGCCTACGCCGCCGAAGGCGTGCCCCTCGTCGTCCTCGCCGGCAAGGAGTACGGCTCGGGCTCCTCGCGCGACTGGGCGGCGAAGGGGACGAAGCTGCTCGGCGTGCGCGCCGTGATCGCCGAGAGCTTCGAGCGCATCCACCGCTCGAACCTGATCGGCATGGGCGTGCTGCCCCTGCAGTTCCCCGACGGCGAGGGCGCCGCGTCGCTCGGCCTGACCGGCGAGGAGATCTTCGACGTCGGCGACCTCGCGGACGGGGAGGCGAAGACGGTCATGGTCGCCGCGCGACGCGACGGCGCCGACCCGATCGAGCTCGAGGCGACGGTGCGGCTCGACACTCCCAACGAGGTCGCCTACTTCCGCAACGGCGGCATCCTGCAGACGGTCCTGCGCAACCTGAGAGGGTAGGCGCCCACGGCGCAGCGGGGCCGCGGGAGGCAGGGGGGTCCGCGCGACCCTCACTGCACCAGCGCGTCGGTAGCCAGGGAGGGATGCCGACGCGGCCGTTCCCCTGAACGGGACTGCTCAGAGAAACAGTCAGAGTTACCTATACAGCCTCCCAGCCATGGGGTCAAGCTCCTCTGAGCGGTTCTACGGCGATTCCGTGGCCCTTTGCGGGGTATCCGCAACGCCCCATCTGCGCCGTTCGATCAGCTCGATCCCGATCACGCTGCCCACCGGACCGACCGGCGTCAGCGTCGCCGCGAGCAGCGTGTACGGCGCCTCGCGCTTGCCGCAGGCCACCCAGATCACGATGCAGAGGGCGACGAACCCCAGCCCGTGCGCCCAGCCGAACACCATCGTCTCCGCTTCGAACCCAGGCGCCAGCCAGAAGAAGATCAGAAGGCTGAAGATCCCCAGCTCCACCCAGGAGAGCCACTTGACCCAGACAAACAACGGTCCCGGAATCGGCTTGGCAAGAGGGTCGGGCGCTTGCTTCTCGAGAGAGCTCACGGTCTGACGCATCAGATCCAGCGTATCTCGCGCGGGTTGGAGTGGGCGGGGTGCCCCTCGGACCGGCGGATACTCAAAGTGCCGAGCCAATTGGCTCGGC
>JBLMYD010000074.1:0-20691 GCA_050258095.1 Chloroflexota bacterium | reverse complement strand
GGCGGGTGGAAGCCGAAGTCGAGCAGGCGCTTGGCGAGGTCGAGCGTGGCCAGGCCGAGCTCCTTCTTCATCGGCCTGCCGGAGAGGACGAACTCGTGCATGCAGTGGCGGTCGAAGGCGACCGGCAGGCGCTCGCCGGCGCGGCCCGCGGCGAGGCGCGCCTTCAGGTAGTTGGCGTTGAGGACGGCGGTCTCGGAGGCCTCGGCCAAGCCGTCGGCGCCGAGGCTGAGGATGTAGGCGTAGGAGCGGACGAAGACGCCGAAGTTGCCCTGGAAGCCGCGCAGGCGGCCGATCGACTTCGGCCGCTCGAGGTCGAGGTCGAAGAAGGGCCCGTTGCCGTTGCCGCCCTCGCGCCGCACGACCTGCGGCCGCGGCAGGTAGGGCTCGATTCGCTCGGAGACCGCTATCGGCCCCGCCCCCGGCCCGCCGCCCCCGTGCGGCTGGCTGAAGGACTTGTGCAGGTTGACGTGGACGATGTCGAAGCCCATGTCGCCGGGCCGCGAGTGGCCCATCACCGCGTTGAGGTTGGCGCCGTCGTAGTAGAGCGTCCCTCCCGCCGCGTGGATCAGCGCCGCGATCTCGGCGATGTTCTCGTCGAAGAGGCCGAGCGTGTTCGGGTTGGTCAGCATCAGGCAGGCGACCTCGCCGGGGCCCTCGTCGATCTTCGCCCGCAGGTCGTCCATCTCGACGCCGCCGCGCTCGTTGGTCGCGACCTTGACCACCTCGTAGCCGGCCATCGAGACCGAGGCCGGGTTCGTCCCGTGCGAGGTGTCGGGCGCGAGCACCTTGGTCCGCTCTTCGCCGCGGTCGGCGTGGTAGGCGCGGGTCAGCAGCAGGCCGGCGAGCTCGCCGTGCGAGCCGGCCGAGGGCTGCAGGCTGACGTGCGGCAGGCCACAGATCTCGGCCAGCGACTCCTGCAGCAGCCACATCAGCTCCAGCGCGCCCTGGGCGCGCCGCGGGTCCTGGGCCGGGTGCAGGCGCGCGTGGCCGGGCAGCGCCGCGACCCGCTCGTTGAGGCGCGGGTTGTGCTTCATCGTGCAGGAGCCGAGCGGATAGAAGCCGGTGTCGAGGTCGAAGTTGCGCCGAGAGAGCCGGTTGTAGTGGCGGACGATCTCGGGCTCGGCGACCTCGGGCAGGCGCGGCGGCTCCTCGCGCAGCAGCTCGGCCGGGATCAGCTCCTGCAGCGGCGGCTCAGGGACTTCGGCGGCGGGCAGGACGGCCGCGCGTCGGCCGGGCTTGGAGCGCTCGTAGATCGTGAGGATCGCTTCGTCCTGGAGGTTCATGGTGCCTCCTCTGGCGAGTTTGTTGCGCTATGCGAAACAAACTCGCCAGTCTCGGCGGCGACCGCGGCCCCGAGCGCCTCGGCCAGATCGTCGATCTGGGCCCTCGTGCGGCGCTCGGTGATCGCCACGAGCAGGCCGTTCTCGTACTCCGGGTAATCGCGGCCGAGCGGGTAGCCCGCCGCGATCCCGCGCTCGGCGGCTACTTTGGCGAGCACCCGCTCGACGGGAGCGTCGAGCCGCACGGCGAGCTCGCGCGCGACCGGTGCCTCGTGCAGGAGCTCGACCCCGCTCACCGCGGCCAGCCGCTCGCGCGCGTAGGCCGTGCGCCGCACCAGCAGCTCGCCCAGCTCGCGATAGCCCTCTTTGCCCAGCCAGGCGAGGTGGACCATCGCCGCCAGCGCGTTCAGCGCCTGCGCCGTGCAGATGTTGTGCGTCGCCTTCTCGCGGCGGATGTGCTGCTCGCGCGTCTGCAGGGCGAGGACGAAGCCGCGCCGCCCGTCGACGTCGTCGGTTTCGCCGGCGATCCGTCCCGGCATGCGCCGGATCTGCTCCTCGGTCGCGCAGAAGAAGCCGAAGGAGGGGCCGCCGAAGTCGAGCCGGTTGCCGAGCGGCTGCCCCTCGCCGAGGGCGATGTCGGCCCCCTGCTCGCCGGGCGGCTTCAGCACGCCGAGCGTCATCGGGTCGCAGGCGACGACGAGCAGGGCGCCGCGCTCCTTCGCCACCGCGCCAAGCGCTTCGACCCGCTCGATCGCGCCGAGGAAGTTCGGGCTCTGCAGGAAGACGGCGGCGGTCGCGTCGTCGACCGCCCGCTCGAGCTCGTCGCCGTCCGTGCGGCCGTCGTCGAGCCCGACCTCGACCACCTCCGCCCCGTAGCCGACGGCGTAGGTCGCCAGCGTCTCGCGACTGTGCGGGTGCAGGCCGCGGGAGACGACGAAGCGGCGCCGTCCCGTCGCCGCCATCGCCAGGTAGCCGGCCGAGGCCACCGAGGACGGCCCCTCGTAGAGGCCGGCGTTGGCGACGGGCAGGCCGGTCAGCTCCGACATCGCCGTCTGGAACTCGAACATGACCTGCAGACCGCCCTGCGAGATCTCCGGCTGGTAGGGCGTATAGGGAGTGAGGAACTCCGAGCGCTGCGCGATCGCGTCGACGATCGCCGGCACGTAGTGGTCGTACATCCCGGCGCCGACGAAGCAGACCTGCTCCTCGGCGTCGACGTTGCGCACCGCGAGCGCGGCCAGGCGCTCGCAGACCTCCGCCTCGCTCATCCCCTTCGGCAGCGCCAGCGGCCGGTCGAGGCGCAGGTCCGCCGGGATCTGCTCGAAGAGCGCGTCGACCGAGTCGACGCCGATCGCCGCCAGCATCGCGGCCCGGTCGTCTGCCGTCGCTGAGGTGTAGCGCGTCACCCGCCGAAGGCTACGGAAGCGAGAGGGCGCGGCGTCTAGTCTTTTTCAAGCAAGTTGCGGTATTCGGCTGCATCGAGCAGCTGCTCGGCCTCGCCCGGGTCGCTGAGCTTGACCTTGACCAGCCAACCATCGCCGTAGGGGTCCTCGTTGATCTTCTCGGGGGCGTCGGCGAGCGCCTCGTTGACCTCGACGATCTCGCCCGAGAGCGGCGCGATCACGTCGGAGACGGCCTTCACCGACTCGACCTCGGCGTAGGTCGCGTCCTTGGCAACGGCGGCGCCGACCTCGGGCGGGTCGTAGAAGACGACCTCGCCGAGGCTGTCCTGCGCGTACCAGGTGATCCCGAAGGTGGCGAGCTCGCCCTCGATCCGGGCCCAGTCGTGCTGGTCGTGGTAGCGCAGGTCGTCGGGGTAGGTCGGCTCGGCCAAGGTCATCGCTCCTTCGTGTAGAGGGGCTTGGAAGCTACCCGGGCGGGACGGCGCTTGCCGCGCACGTCGATCTCGACCTCGGTCCCGGGCTCGGCCAGCTCGGCGCGCAGATAGGCCATGCCGATGCCGATCTCCAGCGAGGGCGAGAACGTCCCCGAGGTCACCGTCCCGGCCGGCTCGCCGCCGGCCAGCACCGGGTTCCCCGGGCGCGGGATCCCCGGGCCCTCGAGCTTGAACGGCGCCAGCCGCTCGGCGGTGCCCTCGCGGCGGGCGCGGGCGATCGCCTCGGCGCCGACGAAGCCCGTCTGCTCGGCGCAACACCACTCGAGCCCGGCCTCGATCGGGTTGCGCTCGGGGGTCAGGTCGTTGCCGTGCAGGTGGAAGCAGGCCTCAAGCCGCAACGTGTCGCGAGCGCCGAGCCCGCAGGGGACGACGCCGGCGTCGAGCAGCTCGGCCCAGATCGCCGGCGCCGGCTCGGGGTCGATCAGCATCTCGACGCCGTCCTCGCCGGTGTAGCCGGTGCCGCAGATCAGGGCCGGGCGATCGCCGACGCGCGCCGCAAGGGCCTCCATCCGCGGCGGCAGCTCGATCTTCAGCGTGCCGGCGACGATGCCGCGCGCGTGCGGGCCCTGCACGGCGAGCATCGCGTAGCGGTCGGCGACGTCGCGCACGGCGACGTCGAGCTCGCGACTCCAACGCCCGAGCCAGGCGAGGTCGCTCGCGTGGTTGGCCGAGTTGGTGACGATCAGGTACCGGTCGCCGCCGAGCCGGTAGAGGAACAAGTCATCGAGCACGCCGCCCTCCTCGTTGCAGAGGCACGAGTACTGCGCACCCCCGACCTCGACCTCGGCCACGTCGTTGGAGAGCACCCTCTGCAGGAACGCCGGCGCCCCCGGTCCCTCCACCTCGACCTCGCCCATGTGCGAGACGTCGAACATCCCCGCATGCGTCCGCACCGCCGCATGCTCCTCCCGTATCCCCTCGTACTGCACGGGCATCTCCCAGCCCGCAAAATCCACAAGCTTCGCCCCCAGCTCGACATGCTTCTCGTAAAGCGACGTCCTCATCGACGCGCAAGGCTATTCGCTGGGAATCGCGCTTGAGAACCGCCGGGAATGTCGCCCTCCAGGCGAATGTCGCGAAGCGGCCTATGCAATCCGGTGACCGCGCGGCGTCAGCCGCGCTCAAACATCGTCGCTAAGCGCCGCAGGCGCGTGCGACATCAATTCGACTGGAGGGCGACGCTCCCGGCGCCCCCACGCCTATTCCTTCAAGAAGCCCGGGACGTCGATGTCGTCGTCGCTGACCCGCAGTTTGCGGATGTCCGTGTCCTCGCCCGAGATCCGCGGCCGGCTCTCGTAGCGCCGCCGCACGCGCTGCGGCGAGCGGGCCAGCAGCTCGAAGCCCTCGAAGCCGGTGGCGATCACGGTGACGCGCACCTCGTCGCGCATCGACTGGTCGACGACCGAGCCGAAGATGATGTTGGCGTTGTCGTCGGCTTCGGCCTGGACGAGCTGCGCCGCCTCGTTGACCTCGAAGAGGCCGAGGTCCTCGGGACCGGTGATGTTGAGCAGCATCCCGGTCGCGCCCTTGATCGACTCCTCGATCAGCGGCGAGGTGATCGCCGCCTTGGCGGCGTCGAGGGCGCGCGCCTCGCCGCTCGCCGAGCCGACGCCCATCAGGGCCGAGCCGGCGTCACGCATGATCGTGCGCACGTCGGCGAAGTCGAGGTTGATCAGGCCCGGGATCGTGATCAGGTCGGTGATGCCCTGCACGCCCTGGCGCAGGATGTCGTCGGCCTGCTTGAAGGCCTCGAGCACGCTGGTGCGACGCTCGACCGCCTGCAGCAGCTTCTCGTTGGGGACGATGATCAGGGTGTCGACGTTGTTGCGCAGCTTCTCGATGCCCTCGAGCGCCTGCTGCATCCGTCGCTTGCCCTCGAACTCGAAGGGCTTGGTGACCGCCCCGACAGTGAGGGCGCCGATCTCTTCCTTGGCGATCTCGGCGATCACGGGAGCGGAGCCGGTCCCGGTGCCGCCGCCCTCGCCCGCGGTGACGAAGACCATGTCGGCGCCCTTCAGCGCCTCCTTGATCTCGTCGCGGCTCTCGGCCGCGGCGCCGGCGCCGACCTCGGGGTTGCCGCCTGCGCCCAGGCCGCGCGTCAGCTCCTGGCCGATCGAGAGCTTGATGTCCGCTTCGCAGGCCTGCAGCGCCTGGGCGTCGGTGTTGACCGCAACGAACTCGACGCCGCGGATGCCGGCGTCGACCATGCGACTGACGGCGTTGGTGCCGCCGCCGCCGGCGCCGACGACCTTGATCACCGCGAGGTATGTGGATTCCATCTCCCGATTTCTCCAAGCCCGGTCCCGGTTGGGACTGGATACGCCAGCCACAAGGACTGGTTTTGAGTTGAGCCTTTGTCCTGTCCGACGCTACAGCGATGCTTAAGAGTTCAAGCTTACGCTTCAGCTACGGAAATTGCGCTCAAAGTAGGGCATTTGCGGGAAGCTGTCAAACGGGCGGGCGGTATCCTGCAATTGGAACCTTCAAGCAGTAGTTGAGAGTTGAGCAGACCTAAGGTACTGGTCGAGGGTTCACTGCACAGGCGGAAGAGCGTGCCCAGAGCCATATATGGCGGGGTGTCCGGGTGCGTGCAGGTCCACATAGTCCAGCGCGCTGATTTCCGGATCGGCCAGCACGGCTGCCGCCGCTCGCCACTTGCGGGCGGCGACCGTCGCGTCGCCGAAACGCAGTTCGATCCCGGAGCTGAGCTCTACGTCGACGCCGCTTTCGCCGTATGAGCTGCGCGCGAGGTAGGGGCGGAGCGCCGCCGGCGCGGCGCCGAGAACGCGGGCCTGTTCCAGGGCGGAGCCGCGCAGGCGCGGGCCTTCGGGGGGTTCCGTCAGCGGCAGCTCGGGCAGGCTCCCTGCTTCGGGCGGCGGCAACCAGGTCAAGATCGTGCCGTCGCCGGCGACCGCGACCGCGCTCGAACCGCTGCCCAGCATGGCGACGGGCTCGCTCGAAACGAGGCGGGGGCTCACCGAAGAGCTCCGCAGGAGGAGGAAGTAGGCCAGCGCGGCGACGATGAGAAGGGCGACGACCGCCGCCGGCCACCTCAGAGATCCCAGTCGCTTGGCCACTCCACCTCCCCGAGGATCTGGACCTCCGGTTCGAGCACCACGCCACAGCTCTCGTAGACGCGGCGGCGGCCGGCGGCCATCAGCGCC
The DNA here is from genome assembly GCA_050258095.1 of Chloroflexota bacterium. Lineage (GTDB taxonomy): Bacteria > Actinomycetota > Thermoleophilia > Solirubrobacterales > 70-9 > VRUE01. Next base: position 14,350 of record JBLMYD010000074.1, on the reverse strand, counting down.
AGCACGTCGGCGGTGGTCGCGTCGCCAACGTTCTCGACGAAGTTGGCGTGCTTCTCGGAGAAGCGCGCTCCGCCGCTGACCAGCCCCCGGCAGCCGGCGGCCTCGAGCAGCTGGCCGGCGCTGCGGCCCGCGGCCGCCGCGTCCTCGGGGTTCTTGAAGGTGGAGCCGAAGGTCTTGATCCCCGACGGCTGCGCCTCGCGGCGCCTGCCCCGCATCTCCCCCATCCGCGCCTTGACCGCCGCCGGCTCGTCGCCGTGCAGCAGGAAGCTCGCCCGGGAGACGACCTCCGCGGGACCGAGGTTCGAGCTGCGGTAGGCGAAGCCCAGCTGGTCCGGCCGGCGCCGCTCGCGGCCCGCCGCGGTGCAGACGTCCACCCACTCGAGCGCCTCGCCGAGCTGGCCGCCGTAGGCGTTGGCGTTCATCCTCACCGCGCCGCCCGCGGTGCCGGGGATGTTGACGCCGAACTCGAGGCCGGCGAGCCCCCAATCCGCCGCCTTCGCGGCGGCCGAAGGCAGGCGGGCGCCGCCGCCGCAGACGAGCCGCTCGCCGTCGCGCTCGATCGTCGTCAGCTCGCCGTCGAGCTTGAGGGCGAGGCCGCGGAAGCCGGCGTCGGCGACGAGCAGGTTGGAGCCGGAGCCGACGATGCCGACCGCGACGCCCTCCTCCCCAGCCCAGGCGAGCAGCCGCAGCAGCTCCTCCTCCGACCCCGGACGGGCGAACCAGTCGGCGGCGCCGCCGGTGCGCACCGTGGTGAGACGGGCGAGCGGGTAGTCGGCCACGACCCCGGCCGGGGCGGAGGTCATTCGGCGCCTCCGGCCACGAGCGCCTCGCCGACCTCGTGCACGTTGCCGGCGCCGATCGTCACCAGCAGGTCGCCGGCGCCGAGGCGCGAGGCGAAAGCGCGCTCGGCGGACGCCAGGGTGGGCGCCCAGAGGACCGGCTTGCCGCCGGCGCGGTCGGCCGCCGCGCGGGCGACGTCGAGGCCGCTCACCCCCGCCAGCTCCCCGACGGGCTCCTCGCGCGCCGGGTAGACGTCTAGCACCGCGACCTCGTCGGCGAGCGTCAGCGCCGCGCCGAACTGCTCGGCGAACGCCTTCGTCCGCGAGTACAGGTGCGGCTGGAAGACGGCGAAGAGGCGGGCCGGCGCCAGCTCGCGCAGCGCCGAGAGCGCGGCCCGGACCTCGGTCGGGTGATGGGCGTAGTCGTCGTAGACGCGGGCGCCGGCACACTCGCCCTTCAGCTCCAGCCGGCGGTGCACGCCGGGGAAGTCGGCGAGCGCCCCGCTCGCCGACTCCGGGTCGAAGCCAGCCAGCGCGGCGGCGGCGATCGCCGCGCGGGCGTTGAGCAGGTTGTGTTCGCCGGGGACGGCCAGCTCCGGCTCGCCCTCGAAGTCGGCGGGCCGGGCGACCGCGTCCGCCCTGGCGGCGAACTCCTCGAACGCGGCGCGCAGCTCCGTCTCGGAGCCCCAGCGGCTGTGGTGGTCCATCTCGACGTTGGTGATCACGGCGATCTCCGGCTGCAGCTCGAGGAAGCTGCCGTCGCTCTCGTCGGCCTCGGCGACGACCCACTCGCCGGGCCCCCAGCCAGCGTTGGCGGCGGCGCCTCCGGGACCGAGCCCCGGCACCTCGCCGCCGACGAAGAAGGTCGGGTCGGCACCGAGCCGGCGCAGCGCCCAGACCAGCATCGCGGTCGTCGTCGTCTTGCCGTGCGTACCGGCGACCGCGATCAACCGCTTCTCCGCGCAGAGCGCGGCGAGCAGGACGCCGCGGTGGATCGGCTCGACGCCGCGCTCGCGGGCGAGGGCCAGCTCCGGGTTGTCGGCGGCGATCGCGGTGGAGACGACCACCTCCGCGCCCTCCGGCAGGTTGGCGGCGTCGTGACCGACGACGGGCTCGAGCCCCGCCGCCCGCAGCCGCTCCATATAAGAGGAGTCGCTGCGGTCGCTGCCGGTCACGGTCGCGCCAAGCTCGGCGCAGACGAGCGCCAGACCGCTCATCCCGGCACCGCCGATGCCGATGAAATGCAGCCGCCGTTTTGCCCAGTCGCTCACGTTCCGGTGCGCCTTTTGGACCCTGGAGGTACATAAAGCGCACCGGGAGGGGTGGCGGCGAGCACCTCGTCGGCGATGCGGCGCGCCGCCTCGGGCATCGCCAGCGAGGCCGAGGCCGCCGCCATCGCCGCGAGGCGGTCTTCGTCATCGAACAGGGCGCCGACTCGCTCGGCCAGCCCGGCGGCGCTCAGCTCGGCGTCCTCGACCACCTCGGCAGCCCCCGCGTCGGCCATCCACTTCGCGTTGACCGCCTGGTGGTCGCCGGTCGCGTGCGGGTAGGGGACGAGGATCGCCGGCCGGCCGGCCGCGGTCACCTCGAAGATCGAGCCGCCGGAGCGGGCGACGACCAGGTCGCAGGCGGCGAGCGCGTCGCCGAGGTCGGGCTCGTAGGCGATCAGCGTGTAGTCCCCGGCGTTCGGGGCCGCAGCCAGGCGCGACGCCAGCTTGGTGTGGTCGCGCTCGCCGCAGAGGTGGAGGACGTGGAAGCCACGAGGCCCCTCGCCCCGCTCGGCGAAGGCCTCGATCGCGGCCTGGTTGATCGAGCGCGCCCCCTGGCTGCCGCCCATCACGAGCAGGCAGCGGGCGTCCGGGGGAATTCCGAAGCGGCGCCGCGCCGCGTCGCGGTCGGCCTCGATCACGGCCCGCGGCACCGGGCGGCCGGTGAGCAGGTAGCGCTCGCCCTCGCGGCCGGCGATCGGGAACGAGAGGCAGACCCGCCGGGCGCGTCCCGCCAGCATCCGGTTGGCGAGACCGAGGTGGCTGTCGGCCTCGGTGAGGACCAGCGGCGTGCCGGTGAGGATCGCCGCCAGCCCCGCCGGGGCTGCTACGTATCCGCCGCCGCCGACGACGACGTCGGCTTCGTGCCGGCGCAGCTTCCGCCGCACGACGAATACCGCGATCAGTGCCTCGATCGCGGCGCGCCCGGCGCGCAGCGGGTTGCGGCGATGGAGGCCCCGGATGCGCAGGAGCTCGATCTCGTAGCCGGCGGCCGGGACCAGATCGGCCTCGGCCCGGTCGTAGGCGCCGAGGAAGGAGACCTCGGCGCCGCTAGCCCGAAGCTCGGCGGCGACGGCCATCGCTGGCACGACGTGGCCGGCGGTTCCCCCCGCTGCGACCACGACTCTGGGTGCTCTTTCCACGGCTCGATCGGCTCCTCTTGCGGGTGGGCGAGCGCCCACCCTCGACGACGCGCAGTTTGCCAGCGCCGGCGGCTCTCCCGCGGGCGACGGCGAGGATCAGGCCGATCGCGAACAAAGTCGCGAGCAGGCTGCTGTTGCCGTAGGAGACGAGGGGCAGCGGCACCCCCGTCAGCGGCGCCAGGCCCATCACGGCGAAGAGGTTGACGATCGCCTGCACGAGGACCAGCGAGGTGAGCCCGGCGACCAGCAGCTTCGAGTAGCGGTCGCGCGCTTTCTGGGCGATGCGCAGGCCGGCGTAGCCGAAGAGCCCGAAGAGCCCGGTGACGCCGAGGATGCCGATCATCCCCAGCTCCTCGCCGATCACGGCCGAGATCATGTCCGTGTGGGCCTCGGGCAGGAACCCCGCCTTGGCGGTGCCGTTGCCGATGCCGACCCCGAAGAAGCCGCCGGAGCCGAGCGCGATCTTCGCCTGCGCCGCCTGGAAGCCCGTCCCGGTCGGGTCGGAGCCCGGGTGCAGGAAGCCGGTGAGGCGGTCCATCCGGTACGGCGCGACCAGGGTCGCCAGCACGGCGAGGCCGACCAGGAAGAGGGCGATCTTGCCGAGGTCGACCGGGCGGGCGCCGGCCGCCACCAGCATCGCGCCGACCGAGAAGGCGATCACCATCGCCGTCCCCATGTCCGGCTCGGCGACGATCAAGAGGCAGGCGGCGCCGACGACGAGCAGGAACGGCTTCAGGTCCGTGAGCGAGCGCGTCGTCTTCGGTTTGCGGGCCAGCAGGTCGGCGCCGTAGAGGATCAGGGCGACCTTGGCCAGCTCCGAGGGCTGGACCTGCAGGAAGCCCGAGCCGATCCAGCGGCTGGCGCCGTTGACGCTGGTGCCGGCGACGAGCACGACCGCCAGCAGGAGAATCGAGCCGCCGAGGAACGCGGGCGTCAGCCGGCGGACGGCGGTGAGGCCGTGGCGCGCGGTCAGGTGCATGATCGCCAGGCCGATCGCGCCGAACAGCAGCGTGCGCTTCAGGTAGAAGGCGCTGCTGGAGAGGTTGCCGTCGCTCAGTATCCGGGTCGTCGAGCTGGCGGAGAAGACCATCACCGCGCCGAGGGCCAGCAGGCAGAGCGTCGCCGTCAGCAGCAGGTTGTACTCGGCGGGAAGGTTGGCCCGGGCGCGCTTCTTCGCCTTCCGCTTCGCCGGCGCGGCCTTGCGCCGTTTGGGCGCGGCCCTCTTCACCGCAGCTCTCCGACGATCTCGCGGAAGCGCTCGCCGCGGCGTTCGAAGCTCTCGAAGGCGTCGAAGCTGGCGCAGGCGGGCGAGAGCAGCACGGTCTCGCCCGGGCGCGCCACCGCAGCAGCGGCCCGAACCGCCTGCTCGAGGTCGTCGCAGCGGTGCAGCGCGACCCCGTCGGCGATCGCCGGCGCCAGCGCCTCGGAGAGGCGCTCGGCCGAGGCGCCGGCCAGGTAGCAAGCGACGCAGCGCTCGCGCACGGGTTCGAGCAGGTCGCCGTAGGCCTCGCCCTTCTCGCTGCCGCCGAGGATCGCGTGCACGCCGCCCTCGAAGGCGCGCAGGCCGACGATCGCCGAGGCGACGTTGGTCGCCTTCGAGTCGTTGACGAAGCGAACGCCGCCGAGCTCCGCCACCGGCTCGAGCCGGTGCGGCACGCCGGCGAAGCTGCGCAGGCCGGCGCGCACCGCGTCACGGTCGATCCCCATCGCCAGCGCCGCGGCAGCGGTCGCCATCGCGTTGGCGACGTTGTGCTCGCCGAGCAGGCCGAGCTCGGCGACCCCGATCAGCGGCTCGCCGTCATGGAAGATCGTCTCGCCGGCGAGGGCGACCTCGCAGTCGGGACCGGCGCCGTGGCAGAAGGCGACGCGGCGGGCGCAGCCGCCGAGGTCGACATCGGCGAGCGCCGGCTCGTCGGCGTTGTAGACGGCGACGTCGTCGTTGCCCTGGTTGGCGAAGATCCGCAGCTTGGCCTCGAGGTAGGCGCCGAGGTCGGCGTGGCGGTCGAGGTGATCGGGAGCGAGGTTGAGGAAGACGGCGCACTCGGGGGCGAAGGCGACGCTGTCCTCGAGCTGGAAGCTGGAGGCCTCGCAGACCACGGTCGCCTCGGGGTCGACCTCGCCGGCCAGCGAGGAGAGCGGCGTGCCGACGTTGCCGGCGACGGCGACGGGCTCGCCGGCGGTGCGGTAGACGTGGCCGAGCCACTCGACCACGGTCGTCTTGCCGTTCGTCCCCGTCACGGCGAGGAAACGGTTGGGGATCGCCCGCCAGGCCAGCTCCAGCTCGCCGACCACCTCGGTCCCCCGCTGCAGCGCCGCCGCGATCACCGCCGCCTCCCGCGGCACGCCGGGACTCTTGACCACCGTCCGCGCTCCCTCGAGGAGCGCCAATCCGTCTGCATCCAGGTTGACTTCGACGCCCGCCTCCCGCAGCCCTGCCGCCCCCTCGGGATGGCCGGAATCGACCCCGATCACCTCCTCTCCGCGCCCGGCCAGCATCCGCGCCACGGCCTGCCCGGAGCGGGCCAGGCCGACGACCAGGTACGGACCCTCGGGCAGCTCCGGACGGCCCTTCTTCGGCGGCGGCGCGCTCATCCGTATAGATTCGCGTCCCGGCCGGTCAGCCCTGTCGGGGGCGCTCAGCGGATGGGTTCCAGACGTCGAGTGCCCCTCCCCAAAACGCGCGGCAGAGGCCGCGCTTGAGTGTTTTGGGGAGGGGCACTCGACGTCTGTTCTCACCCTGAGACGCGGAGCTGAAGCTTTGTCATCCGGTAGAGAACATGCGGGCGCTGGGGATGATCCGGCGGCAGCGACGGGTGCTCGAAGTCCTCGGCGGGGTCGTACGTCATCCCGAGGCGCTCCATCACGGCTCGCGAGCGGCGGTTGACGACGGTCGTGAAAGAGACGATCGCCGTCAGGCCAGCCCGCCCGAAACCGAACCCGAGCGCCGCCCTGCCCGCCTCCGTCGCGTAACCGTTCCCCCACGCCGAACGCGCCAGCCGCCACCCCACCTCCACCGCGGGCGTGAAGTGCGCTTTGAAGTCCACGACGTTCAGGCCCGCGAAACCGATCAGCTCCCCGCTCTCGCGCAGCTCCACAGCCCACAGCCCGAACCCGTTCTCCTCGAACCCCGCCTCGATCCTCTCCACCAACGCATCGCTCTCCACCCGCGTCAGCACCCCTGGAAAGTGCTCCATCACCTCGGGGTCGGAGTTGATCGCCGCAAACGGCTCCCGATCCGCATCAGACCACCGCCTGAGCTTCAACCTTGCGGTTTCGAGCGTCGGCCGAGGGGGCCGGGAACCCTCCTCCAAAACACTCAAGCGAGGCTCCTGCCGAGCGTTTTGGGGGAGGGTGCCCGGCCCACCTCCCTACCGCCCGATCGACTGCTGGTACAGCGTGAAGCCGATCCCGGAGCAGACCGCGGCGACGATCCAGAAGCGGAGCATGATCTTGGTCTCCGACCAGGCCATCATCTCGAAGTGGTGGTGCAGCGGCGCCATCAGCAGGACGCGGCGGCGGAAGGCCTTGAAGGAGAAGACCTGGATCGCGACCGAGAGGGCCTCGATCACGAAGATGCCGCCGATGATGATCAGCAGCACCTCGGTCTGGGTCATCACGGCGAGGGCGCCGATCGCGCCGCCGAGGCCGAGCGAGCCGGTGTCCCCCATGAAGATCGAAGCCGGGAAGGCGTTGAACCAGAGGAAGCCGATGCAGGCGCCGACCAGACAGGCCGAGAGCAGCGCCAGGCTCTTCTGCTCGTTGGTGACGAAGGCGATCGCCGTGTAGGCGAGGAGGACGATCGCGCAGGAGCCGGCGGCCAGGCCGTCGAGGCCGTCGGTGAGGTTGACCCCGTTGGAGGTCCCGGCGATGACGAGGAAGACGAGGACGAAGTAGAGGACCGGGCCGAGGTCGATGCTGGCCTCGCCGATGCGCAGGTAGAGAATCGGCTCGAGGCCGACCTCGTGCCGGGCCACCCACCAGAGGCCGAGGGCGAGCAGCACCTGGAGGAGCAGCTTCCAGCGCGCCGCGAGGCCGAGCGAGCGGCGCTTGACGATCTTGATGAAGTCGTCGGCGAAGCCGATCGCCGCGCAGCCGATGGCGACGCCGAAGACCGCCAGGCTCTGCGCGTCGCGGTCGGAGAGCACCAGGTAGGGGACGCAGATCGAGGCGAAGACGATCAGCCCGCCCATCGTCGGCGTCCCTGCCTTGGCGTGGTGCTCCTGCGGCCCCTCCTCGCGGATGTGCTGGCCGAACTCCTTGACCCGCAGGTACTCGATGAACTTCGGGCCGAGGAAGATGCAGATCAGCATCGCCGCCATGCCGGCGATCAGCACTTCACCCATCGATCAGCCCCCGCAGGCTCTCCGCAACCGCCTCCAGGCCCGCCGAGCGCGAGCCCTTGACGAGGACCGTGTCGCCCGGCTCGAGCTGCGCGGCGAGCAGCTCGGCCGCCTCCTCGGGGCTGGCGACCAACTCGTCCGGGTCGTAGTCCCGGGCCGGCGCCCCGACCCCGATCAGCAGCCCGACCCGGGCCTCACGAGCCCGCTCGCCGACCTCGTGGTGGTAGGCGGGGGCGTCAGGCCCGAGCTCGGCCATCTCGCCCAGCACCGCGACGCGCCGCCCGTCCCCGAGCGAGGCGAGATGGTCGAGCGCGGCGCGCATAGAGACCGGGTTGGCGTTGTAGCAGTCGTTCACGAGGACGATGCCGTCTCCGATTTCGAGGCGCTCGCCCCGGAAGCTTGAGAAGCCTATGTTCGCAGCGCGGTCGGCCATCTCGGCGAGCGGCGCGCCGAGGGCGACGCCGACCGCAATCGCCGCCAGAGCGTTCTCGAGGTTGTGCGGCTCGGTGAAGGGGAAGTGGAAGGCCTGGCGGCCGGCGGGGGTCTCGATCAGGGCCTCGGTGACTCCCTCGGCGACGCTGCTCTCGACGACGCGCACGTCGCCGCCGGCGCCGAAGCGGAGCAGGTTGGGGACGCCGGCGAGGTGGGGCTCGAGCGGGCCCGCCGCGGCCGGCGCGATCGCGGTTCCGCCGGGCGGCAGCGCCCTCAACACCTCGGCCTTCGCCGCCGCGATCGCCTTCACCGTGCCGAGCAGCTCGACGTGGACCGGGCCGACGTTGGTGATCACGGCGACCTCGGGCTCGGCGATCGCGGCGAGCTCGGCGATCTGGCCGGGTCCGCGCATCGCCATCTCCAGCACCATCGTCTCCGTTCCCTCCGGGGCTTCGAGGACGGTCAGCGGCAGGCCGATCTCGGTGTTGAGGTTCTCGCGGTTGGCGTGGACGGAGCCGGGCAGCAGCGCCCGAGCGATGTCCTTGACCGAGGTCTTGCCGACCGAGCCGGTGATCCCGACCACCCTCGCCCCGAGCCTGCGCCGCCACTCGCGGGCGAGGGCCTGAAGCGCCGCCAGCGGGTCCGGCGCAGCGAAGACCCACGCCCCCCCTCCCCCGTTGTCGCCATCTCTGCCGCCTTCCGGTTGAGACGACGACAGCGATGCGGGGTTGACGACGACGCCCCAGGCGCCGGCCTCGATCGCCGCGGGGGCGAACTCGCTGCCGTCGACGCGTTCGCCGCGCAGGCCGAAGAAGAGGTCGCCGGGTCCGCTTTCGTGCGAGTCGATCGTCGCCCGCCGCGGCGCGCCCTCGCCGCCCTCGGCGACGATCTCCGCGCCGATCGCCGCCGCGATCTCGCCGGGCGTCGCCCTCATGCGGCGACCAGCCTCCGCAGCTCCTCGCGGGCGACGTCGCGATCGTCGAAGGGGACCTTGCGGCCGGCCTCGAGCTCCTGACCCTGCTCGTGCCCCTTGCCGGCGATGACGACGACGTCGCCGGGACGGGCCCGCTCGAAGGCCAGCCGGATCGCCGCGCGCCGGTCGGGCTCGACCTCGACCCCGGCGCCGCCGTCGATCCCGGCGAGGATCTCCTCGATGATCGCGCCGGGGTCCTCGGAGCGCGGGTTGTCCGAAGTGACGATCGCGAGGTCCGCCAGCGCAGCTCCGGCCCGGCCCATCTTCGGCCGCTTGTCGCGGTCGCGGTCGCCGCCGGCGCCGAAGACGGCGAGCAGGCGCCCCTTGCCGAGCTCGCGCGCCGCCCGCAGCACGTTCTCCAGCGAGTCGGGCGTATGGGCGTAGTCGACGAGCACCGCGAACCCTTGGCCCTCGTCGATCGGCTCGAAGCGCCCCGGCGCCCGCTCCGCCCGCGCCAAGCCCTCGACGGAGATCTCAGGCTCGACCCCCATCTCTACCGCAGCCGCGAACGCCCCGAGCGCATTCGCCACGTTGAACTGCCCCGGCAACCCCGTCCGCACCTCAACTCCCCCGCCGGCGGGCCGATTTCCGTCGCTATGCGTCGGTTTCAGGCCCGTCGACCCCCGGGTGAGGGTGAACTGGGAGCCCGTGGCGTCGAGGGAGACGTCGTGGGCGACGTAGTCAGCCTCGGCGCCTTGCGCCGAGAAGGTGACGCACTCGAGCTCCCCGGCCAGGCGCCTGCCGTACCCGTCGTCGGCGTTGACGATCGCCTTCTTCGGCCCCATCTCGAAGAGCTTGCGCTTGGAGAGGAAGTACTCCTCCATCGTGCCGTGGAAGTCGAGGTGGTCCTGGGTCAGGTTGGTGAAGAGCGCAACCTCGAAGTGGATCGCGTCGCAGCGGTGCAGCTCGAGCGCGTGCGAGGAGACCTCCATCGCGCAGGCTCGGTCGCCCGCGTCGAGCATCCGCCGGAAGGTCGCCTGCAGGTCGATCGCCTCCGGCGTCGTCCGCTCGACCTCCCCCTTGACACCGCCCACCACCTGCCGCACCGTCCCCAGAAGCCCGCACCGGATCCCCGCCGCCTCGAGGATCTCCCGCACGAGAAACGCCGTCGTCGTCTTCCCGTTCGTCCCCGTCACGCCGACGACCCTCAGCTCGCTGCTGGGATCGCCAAAGAACCGCGCCGCGACCGGCGCCATCGCTGCCCGCGCATCGGGCACCACAACCTGCGCCACGGCCGCATCCAGCTCCCGCTCCACAACCAGCGCCACTGCCCCCGCCTCGACCGCAGCCGCCCCGAACTCATGCCCATCCACCTTCTCCCCCGGTACGCAGAAGAACAACGATCCCGGCTCGATCCGCCTGCTGTCGTAAACCAGGGACCCAACCTCGACCGAGCCCTCGCCCACCACCCGAGCACCATCCAGCTCCGCGCAGAGCGCCGCCAATCTCACGCCGCGAAGTCTAGGTAGGGATGCGGGTGCCCTTCCCCAAAACACTCAAGCGCGGCTTCAGCCGCGCGTTTTGGGGAGGGGCACCCGCATCCCGCCCCCTAATCACCCCGGCGGCACCCCGAGATACGGCAGCGCGAATTCCGCGATTTTGCCGAACGCCGGCGCCGCCACCGACCCGCCGTAGATTTCCCCTTCCGGCTGGTCGACGACGACGCCGACCAGCAACTGCGGGTCCTGCGCCGGCGCGAAGCCGATGAACGAGGCGACGTACTTCGTTTTCGAGTAGGTCCCGTTTTCGGCGACCTGGGCCGTGCCCGTCTTGCCGGCGAGCGTGTAGCCGGGGACGCTGACGGCCGAGGCCGTGCCGCCGGCAAGCAGCACGCCCTCGAGCATTTCCCGCACCTGCGCGGCGACCCCGGCGGCGATCACCCGATGGCCGCGCGGCTCCTGCACCGCTTCGTCGCCGACCTTCTCGATCAGCTGCGGCCGGCGCAGGATGCCGCCGTCGGCGATCGCGGCGTAGCCCGCCATCATCTGCATCGGGGTGACCGAGAGTCCCTGCCCCATCGGCAGGTTGCCCATCGTCGAGCCCGAGTATTCGTCGAGCGCCGGCACGATCCCGCGCTCCTCGCCGGGGAACTGGACGCCGGTCGGCCGGCCGAAGCCGAAACGGTCGATCCAGCGGCTGAAGCGTTCGCTGCCGATCCCGAGCCCGATCGTGACCGCGCCGACGTTGGAGGATTGAGCGAGGATCTGAGCGACTGTGAGATCGATCGGCGGTCGTTCCTCGGCGTCTTCGATCGTGCGATCGGCCACGTGCAGCTGCGAGGGCAGGTAGAAGGACGTCTCCGGCGTCACCCTCCCTTCCTCGAGCGCCGCCGAGACCGTGAACGCCTTGAAGGTCGAGCCGGGCTCGTAGGTGAAGCCGGTGGCGCGGTTCATCAGGTCTTCGGGGCTGGCAGCCGCGAGGTCGGTCGGGTCGACCGGGGGCCAGTTGGCCATCGCCAGGATCTGCGAGCTGCGCGGGTCCATGACGATCGCCGTGGCGCCCTTCGGCGAGTAGGTTTCGCCGACGCCGGCCAGCACCTGTTCGGTCTTCGCCTGGATCGCCGGGTCGAGGGTCAGCTTGACGTTGGTCCCGTCTTCGGGCTCGTGCGTCGTTTCGAGGCGGATCGCTTCGCCGTTGGCGTCGGTGACGATCTGCCGTTCGCCGTCGGTCCCGTGCAGGACCGATTCCTCGCCCAGCTCGAGCCCGGTCAGCCCTTCGCCTTCGGCGCCGACGGCGCCGATCACCTGTCCTGCCAGCTTCCCCTGCGGGTAGGTGCGGCGACTGCCGTGTTCCTCGCCGATGCCGGCCAGCCCCAGTCGTTCGACCCGGGCGGCGGTCGGCAGGGCGACGTTGTGGGCAAGCGCCTCGTAGCCCGATTCGGCGCTCACCGCAGCGAGCACCTTGCTCGCCGGCTCGCCGAGGATCGGCGCCAGCTTTTCCGCCGCCGGCGCCGGCTTCTTGATTTCGGCGGGCATCGCGAAGATCGTCGCCGCGTCTTCGGAGGCGGCCAGCGGGTTGCCGTGCCGGTCGAGCAGATCGCCGCGCAGACCCGGCAGGGGGACCGACTGCGTCTGCTGGCTGACGGCCTCGGAGGCGAGCTTGGCGCCCTGCACGCCCTGCAGCCAGAAGGCGCGCCCGGCGATGCCGAGGAAGCAGAGGAGGAAGCCGGCGAAGAGGAGGCCGATCCTTCGCTCGGTCGCCCGCACCGAGCCCCCTAGTGGCCCGGGCCGGCCGCGGCGAGCCGTTGCGCCGCAACGCGGACGTCGTGGGGACTCGCCTTCAGCGTCCCGACCTGATCCACGGGGGCGGCGATGAGGCCGGCGACCGTCGCTTCGTGGCGGACGCGGGCCGCGCCGGAGCGCGCCGCGTCGCGCGCCCGCAGCAGCCCGTTCTCCTCTTCGAGGGCTTCGATGTTCTTCTCGATGCGGCCGGCCGAGGCAGCGAAGCTGAGCGTGGCGACGTTGACGGCGACGATCCCGATCAGCAGCACCCCGAGGACGGCGATCCAGGCCCGCCCGCGGGTGAGGCGCACCACCAGGCTCGAGTCGGGCAGCTGGCGGACCGCGCTCGCCGTGCCGACGGCGATCGGGATCAGGTGACCGCCCGGGCGGCGCGCCGGCGCCCGCCGCGGCTGCGGCGCTGACTTCGTCTTTGTTCGTCCATAGGACGAAGAAGCGCGAGCTCGGCGGGTGGGTGGCGCCGCCCGGCGGGCGGGGGCGGTCGCGGCGGCGGCCATCAGGCGGCCTCGGCGATCTTCACGGCGGCGCGCAGGTGGGCCGACTTGGAGCGCGGGTTCGAGGCGATCTCCTCGGCGCTCGGAGCGACGGCGCGGCGGGTGAGCAGCTCGGCTTCGGGCTCGCGCCCGCAGACGCAGACCGGCAGCTCGGGCGGGCAGACGCAGCCGCGGGCGCGCTCGGCGAGGAACCGCTTGACCGGTCGGTCCTCGAGCGAGTGGAAGGAGATCGCCGCGAGGCGGCCGCCGATCGGCAGCATCGCCCAGGCGGTCGGCAGGGCGTCGTCGAGCGAGTCGAGCTCGCCGTTGACGGCGATGCGGATCGCCTGGAAGGTGCGCTTGGCCGGGTGGCCGGCGCCGAAGCGGGCCGAGGCGGGCATGCCGGCCTTGATCGCGTCGACCAGCTCGGAGGTGGTGGCGAGCGGCCGGCGGCGGGCGATCTCGCGGGCGATGCCGCCGGCGTAACGCTCCTCGCCGAAGCGGCGCAGCGCCTGGGCGAGGCGCGACTCGGGCCACTCGTTGACGACGTCGGCGGCGCTCAGCTGCTGGCGCGTGTCCATCCGCATGTCGAGCGGCGCGTCGTAGGAATAGGAGAAGCCTCGCTCCCAGGCGTCGACCTGCATCGAGGACATTCCGAGGTCCATGTAGACCATGTCTGGGCGGATGCCTTCGCCACGCAGGGTGCGAAGCCCTGCCGAGAGCTCGGAGCCGAGGAAGCGGGTGGTGCAGGGAACCTCGGCGGCGAAGGCCTCGTAGCGGGCCTCGGCGGCCGGGTCGCGGTCGATGCAGATCAGGGTGCCGGTCGGCCCGATCGCCTCGGCGACGAGGCGGGCGTGGCCGCCGCCGCCGAAGGTGCAGTCGACGGCGGTCTGGCCGGGCTCGGGAGCGAGCAAGTCGATCAGCTCCCTGGCGAGGACGGGCTTGTGCTCGGTGGCCATCAGGAGAAGGGTTGCGCGACCGTCGTCTGGGCCGGCGACCGGGGCGGAGTGCGCTCGCACGGCCATCTCACTCAGCCGCTCCGTTCGCGGCGAGCCCCTCGGCGATCTCCGGCGCGGCGGAGTCGAGCTCGGCCTCCTGCTTCGCCCAGGCCTCGGCGTTCCAGATCTCCAGGTACTCCCCCGCGCCGATCACGACGCAGGCGCCGTCGAGGCCGGCGTGCTCGATCAGCGGCTTGGGGACGCGGATGCGACCGGCGGAGTCGAGCTTCTCGTCGAAGGAGCCGCCGTGGAAGCGGCGGCGCAGGGCGCGCGCGTCGCGGCCGAAGGGGCTGTGCGGCGAGAGGAAGCGGTCGGAGAGCTGCTCGAACTCCTCGGTCGTGTGCACCCAGACGCAGGGATCGAAGCCCTTGGAGAGAACGACGCCGTCGGAGAGCGCCGCCCTGAACCGCGAAGGGATGGTGAGGCGATCCTTGGAGTCGAGACTGTGCTCGTAGAGGCCCCGGAATGCCACCGCTTCGGTCCTTTCTCTCCTGGCCTGGGATGTGAGTTAGGACCGAGGTGATGAGGTGGGAGGAGCCTCACCACCCCGGTCCTGGGCTTCAACTCGCGGGCACTGTACCCCACTTTCCCCCACTTTGCAACACGACGACCCAATGAATGTCCAGTTGCACCACAGCTGGCCCGCGGGTCCTGCCGTGGGCAGGGTGCCCCTCGCCCCGACAAGCGCCGAGCCAATTGGCTCGGC
>JBLMYD010000073.1:0-3364 GCA_050258095.1 Chloroflexota bacterium | reverse complement strand
GGTCTCAGCCCCAGGACGCCTCGGTCACGGGACGGAAGCTGGTCGTCAGGATCCGCATCCGCCTGGGCCGCGTGACCGTGAACAGGATGACCTCGGCGACTTCGTCCGCGGTCAGCAGTCCTTCGAGTTCGGCGTCGCCCTCCTCGCGGCCCGTCCCGATTGCGAAGTCGGTGTTGACGCCGCCGGGGCAGATGCAGGTGGCGCGCACGCCCCGCTCGCGCAACTCGTGGTCGAGCGCGCGCGTGAAGCCCAGCTGGCCGAACTTCGACGCGTTATAGACGGCCTCGCCGGGGAGCGCGCGGAGGCCGGCGACACTCGCGAGGGAGATGAAGTCCCCCTCGCCGGAGGCGATCAGATGTGGCAGCGTCGCGGCAGCGGTGTAGAGGGTGCCCTTGAGGTTGACGTCGATCATGGCCTCCAGGTGCTCCGGATCGAGCTCCAGGAACGGTCCATATGCGCCGACGCCCGCGTTTGCGACGACGATGTCGAGACGGCCGAAGCGTTCGACGATCGCCTCCGTGGCGGTGCCGACCCCGCCGCGGTCGCGCACGTCGCAGGCCAGGCCGAGCCCACGCTCCAGGCCGAGATCGTCACCCCGCCGCGAGAGCAGCCCGACCGACGCCCCGGCGTCGTGCAATCTCCGCGCAACCGCCCCGCCGATGCCACCGCTGGCGCCGGTGACGAGCGCGACCTTTCCATCGAGTTCCATCGGGTCCTCCTCCGTTCGTCGGTCACGGCCGAGCCCAGGCCGCTGAGGCGATCAACCTACGGCTTCAGTTTCCTGCCACTCGTGAACAGCCACTGACTCCAGGCCAGCAGTCCCAGGCACATGCCGGCAACCACCCCGTAGGCGATCCAGGGGCTGACGTCCGAGACGCCGAGGAAGCCGTAACGGATCGTCTCCACGACGTAGAAGAGCGGGTTGACGTGGGAGAGCTGCTCCCATGGAGAGCCCAGGCGAGAGACCGAGTAGAAGACGCCGCCGAGGAAGGTGAGGGGGAGGATGACGATGTTGTTGATGAAGCTCGTGTGGTCGAAGGTCTCGGCGTAGATGCCGACGATCGTGCCGAGGGCGCCAAATCCGACGACCAGCAGCAGGACGGCGACGAGCAGCAGCACCGGCTCCTCCACGGGCGCGCCGGTGATCGGGATGGCGCAGACGGCGAGGCCGCAGCCGATGATCAGCGCGCGAAAGGCGCCGCCGATCAGGTAGCCGAGGTTGACCTGCCAGTGATGGATGGGCGCGGCGAGGACGTCGTCGATGAAGCGGTCGTTGCGGCCCTGGAAGATCGTCGAGGCGTTGTTGGAGTAGGCGGCCTGGGCCATCGCCATCGCGATCAGGCCGGGGACGATGAACTCGTCGTAGTCGAAGCCGGAGACCTGCTTGATCCGGCCGCCGAGCGAGAGGCCGAAGACGACGATGAAGAGCAGGGACGAGACGACCGGCGCCAGCGTAGTCTGGGTCCAGAGACGCAGGACGCGATGGCACTCGCGGCGCGAGAGCCAGATGAATCCCTGCAGAGGGCGAGCCTCGCCGTTCACGCGGGTGCCTCCTCGACGGCCCGCCGCCCGGCCGCGACGGTCTTCATGTAGACGTCCTCGAGGGTGGCGGCGTCGAAGCGCTGCTTGAGGCCGGCGGCGGTGTCGCGGGCCATGATCCGCCCGCCGCCGATCAGCGCGATCTCCTCGCAGAGCGCCTCCGCCTCCTCGAGGTAGTGGGTGGTGAGCAGGATCGTCGTGCCCCGCTCGTGCAGGCGGCGGATGTAGCGCCAGAGCTCGTGGCGGAGCTCGAGGTCGACGCCCGCGGTGGGCTCGTCGAGGATCACCAGGCGCGGCTCGTGTAGGAGCGCTCGGGCGAGCAGCAGGCGGCGGCGCATCCCGCCGGAGAGCTTCGGTGCCCGGACGTCGCGCTTGGCCCGCAGATCGAAGACGTCGATCATCTCCTCGGCGCGCTCGGCGGCAGCCGCGCCGCTCATCCCGTAGTAGCCGCCGTGGTAGATCAGCGTCTCGCGCACGGTCAGGAAGCGGTCGAGGTTGGGTTCCTGCTCGGCGACGCCGATCAGCCGCCGCGCCTCCATCGAGCCGCCGGGCAGGCCGAAGACCGAGATTTCGCCCTCGGTCAGCCGCAGCAGGTTGCAGACCGCGCTGATCAGCGTGGTCTTGCCGGCGCCGTTCGGGCCCAGCAGGCCGAAGAAGCTGCCGGCGGGCACCTCGAGGTCGAGCGCGTCGAGCGCGAGGGTGCCGTCGTCGTAGCGCTTGGTCAGCTGGCGCAACTGAAGGGCGGGGGTCACCCCACCATGATTGCGATTCGCGTGATCGTGTTCCCTGACGGCGCCTCAGCTGGCCTGGCTCGCCTGTTCGACCTCCAGGAGCGCCACCTCGTAGTGCTCCACCGACGCCGTCTCACCGGGTCCCGTGACCTCCTCGCGAACGCGCCTCGCCTCGTCCTCGCTCGCCTGCATCGCCTCCTCCCCCTCCCAGAGCGAGATCACGACGATCGTTCCGGATTGCCGGTCGGTCAGGAATACGACGCCCTTCATGCCTTCGGTCTGCCCGGGCTCGGTCGGCAGCACGTGCTTCTTCGTCTGCAGGGCCTCGTCGATGCCGTCGGGTGGGGCGCCCTCGTAGCGGGTTAGGCGAGCATGCATGTCTTCCTCCAGTCGGCTCGGGTGTCGCCAGCAGTCTTACCCGATTGCCCGGGGTAGGGTGAAGCCATGAAGGTCTCCAGCACCCTTGGCCGGGTCGGGCTGCCGGCGCCAATCACCGAGCTGTCCGCGCGCGACTGGGATGCAGTGGTCGTCGGCGCCGGGCACAACGGGCTGACCGCTGCGGCCTACCTGGCGCGGGCGGGGCAATCGGTGCTGGTGCTGGAGCGGCGCGAGCGGCTGGGCGGCGCCTGCACGCTGGAGCAGCCCTTCGCGGACGAGCGCTACCTGGTCAGCCCCTGCGCCTACGTGGTCGGGCTCCTCGACGAGCTGGTGATCCGCGAGCTCGACCTGCCGGTGCACGGCTACCGCGTCACCCCGGCTGATCCCAACCTCTGGTGTCCATTCCCCGATGGCACCTCGTTCGCCCAGTTCCTGGATGACGAGGGCACAGCGGCCCACATGCGCGAGAACGGCTTCTCGGACGCGGATATCCGCGGTGCGCTCGCCTACGAGGAGACCTTCGAGCGCATCCGGCGGCTGCTCCGCACCGGCCCGGCGGGTGACCTCTGGCGCGGTCCCTCACCCAGCCGCGAGGGGATCGAGCAGATCCTCGGGGACGACGAGCTGATCTCGATCGTCTTCGACGAGCCGATCGCGGAGACTCTCGCCCGCTACGTCTCCGACGAGCGTCTCGTCCATGCGCTGTTCGGCCAGGG
>JBLMYD010000072.1:0-3593 GCA_050258095.1 Chloroflexota bacterium | reverse complement strand
AAGGCCGTGGTGGGGCGCAACGCGTTCGCGCACGAGTCGGGCATCCACCAGGACGGGGTGCTGAAGGAGCGCACGACCTACGAGATCATGGACGCGACCGAGGTCGGCCTGGAGTCGAACGCGATCGTGCTCGGCAAGCACTCCGGTCGTCACGCCCTGCGCGACGCGCTTGAACAGCTGGGCTTCAAGGTCGAGGGCAACGCGCTCAACGCGGCCTTCAAGCGCTTCAAGGAGATCGCCGACCGCAAGAAGCAGGTGACGGCGCTCGACCTGGAGGCGATCGTCTCCGACGAGATGCGCGAGAGGGCCGACGCGCACGACCTGGCCTGGTTCGAGGTCGAAGCCGGCTCGCGCCGCGAGCCGCTGGCCCGGGTCGCCGTGCGTCTGCCTTCCGGCAAGGAGTCGGTCGGCGAATCGAGCGGAGACGGCCCGGTCGACGCGATCTTCCACGCGATCCAGAAGGCGGCCGAGACCGAGTGCGAGCTGCGCCGGTACACGGTCGAGGCCGTGACCGGGGGCGAGGACGCCCTCGGCGAGGCGACGGTGATGCTGCGCGCCGCCGGCCGCCTGGCGACCGGCCAGGGCGTGGCGACCGACATCCTCGAGGCCTCGGCCCGCGCCTACGTGCGAGCGCTGTCCAACGCGCTGGAGGGTGCCGCGATCCGCGAGGCCGAGGCGGCCACCGCCGAGGCCGCCGTCGAGCGCACCCCCGGTCCCTAGCCGGGGTGTCAGGCGGTCGCGCCTGCGCCGTTCACCCTCTTGCCCCGTCTTTGCTCAGGCGCCGATCGTAGACGCGCAGGATGTCGCGATGCGAAAGCCAGCCGACGATCCGCTCGCCCTCCTGATCGAGCACGGCGAGGCCGGAGCTGTCGCTGCGCACGAGCGCGCTGGTCGCTTCCGCCAGGGATTCGCCGCCCCGCAGCGTGGGCAGGTTCCGGGCCAGCTCTCCCGCGTCCGCCTCCTCGCCGTCCTCGACAGCCCGCTCGACCTCCTCCTCGGGCAGCAGGCCGAGGAATTCGCCCTCGAGATCGATGACGGGCAGCACCCCGTCTTCGCTGACGCTGAGCTGCATCACCGCCTCGGCAAGGTTCGTGCCGGCGGCGATCGGCTTGGGAGCCGGTCGCATCGCCTCGGCGACGGTCATCGCTTCCATCGGGCTGGTGGACCGCCGGTGCAGGAGGTCGATGCCACGGCGCAGCAGCTTCAGCGTGTAGATCGACTCGGGCGAGAGGCGCGCCGCCACGGCCGTCGCGATCACCACGGCGAGCATCAGTGGCAGCATGATCCGGTAGTCCCCGGTCAGCTCGAAGATGATCAGGATCGCGGTCATCGGCGCCCTGCCGGCCGCGGCGAAGACCGCGCCCATGCCGATCAGGCCATAGGCCCCGGCGGGTCCCGACAGGCCGGGGAGGAGCTCGTGCGCGGCGAGGCCGAAGGCCGACCCCAGCATCGCGCCCATGAACAGCGACGGCGCGAAGACCCCGCCCGAGCCGCCGATCGAGAGAGTCAGGCTGGTCGCGACGAGCTTGCCCGCGAGCAGGACGAGGAGGAAGAGGAGCGCATACTGGCCGTCGATCGCGTTTTCGAGCACGGGGTAGCCGACGCCGTACATCTGCGGCAGCGTCAGCAGGACGAGGCCGAGCAGCAGGCCCCCGGCGGCCGGGCGCCACGCCTCCGAGAAGCGCCAGAGCCGATCCGCCCTGTCCTCGAGGCCGTATAGAACGCGGATGAAGGCGACGCCGGCCAGGGCGGCGAGCAGACCGAGCAGCAGGTAGAGCGGGTAGCCGCCGACCGGCGCGACGCCGATCCTGGGGAGTGAGAGGAACGCTTCGGAGCCGAAGGCGGCGCGGCCGATCACGTCGGCGATGACGGAGGAGACGACGACGGCGCTGAAGGAGCGCGTCTCGAAGTCGCGCAGGATCACCTCGAGGGCGAAGAAGACCCCGGCGATCGGGGCGTTGAAGGTCGCCGATATGCCGCCGGCGGCGCCGCAGGCGACCAGCAGCCTCATCCGCGCCTCGGGAGACCTGGTGACCTGGCCGAGGGTGGAGCCGAGGGCCGAGCCGATCTGGACGATCGGCCCCTCGCGCCCGACCGAGCCGCCCGAGCCGATGCAGAGGGCCGAGGCGAGCGACTTGACGACGGCGACCACGGGGCGGATGCGCCCGCCCTGCTGGGCGACGGCGAGCATCACCTCGGGCACCCCATGCCCGCGCGTCTCGCGCGCGAAGCGCTCGACGACGGGGCCGTAGAGCAGGCCGCCGACGATCGGGACCAGGGCGACGAACCAGATGCCCAAGCCGGGCAGGAAGGGATTGACCTGGTGACCGTGCTCCCCATACGTCTGGTGGCCGGTGAAGATGTAGGTGAAGCCCTCGATCAGGAGGCGGAAGGCGATCGCGCCGAGGCCGGCGCCGGCGCCGATCAGCAGCGCCAAGGCGAGCAGACCGCTCGGCCCGGCGATCCAGCCGTCGACGCGCAGCCTCGCTGGGGCCGGCAGGACGAACCGCCGGCGTCCGACGGCGGACTGGCTGCTCATCGCGCAGCGATCCCGTCGAGCAGCTCGTCGATGGCACGACGGATGTTCCGCCAGCGGAACGCGGTCGGGTCGAGCGTCGCGTGCAGCATCAGGCCGTCGGCGGTGGCGAGCAGCAGCGAGGCGAGCGCGTTGGCCGGCACCTCGCGCAACTCGCCGCGCTCGACCCCCTCCTCGATCCAGCCGCGCAGACGCACCCGGTGGAGGGCGCTGTTCTCGGCGAAGCGCTCGCGCAGGGCGGGCGCACCGAGGACGGCGGCCCAGAGGTCGGCCCGGACCTGGGCGCGCCCGGGGTCCTCGGCGTGCTCCAGCATCGCCTGCGAGAAGCGCCGCAGGCGCTCGACCCCGGTGCCCTCCTCCTCGCCGATCGCGGTCAGCGTCCGGTCGAGCGCAGCCGAGTCCTCCTCGAGCAGCGCGACCAGCAGCTCGTCCTTGCTCTCGAAGTAGCCGTAGAAGGCGCCCTTGCTGAGCCCCGCCTCGGCGCAGACGTCGTCGACGGTCATCTCGGCGAAGCGCTTGCCGGCGGCGCAGCGCCAGGCGGCCTCCAGCAGCTGGCGGCGGCGGGCGTCTCTGACTTCGGGGCGGAGCTTGGGCAAGGTCTCTTTCGCTTTAAACCGACTGGTCGGTTTTATACCATTTCGCCCGGTTCTTAACGTTCGTATGTGATAACGTACGACTCCATGGCAGTCGCAGTACCGCAAGCGTCTGAATCCATCGACACACCGAGCGTCGGTCCCCGCGTTCGCGCCCTGCGCGAGGCGATGGGTCTCTCGCTGCGCGACCTGGGCGAGCGCTCGGGCGTCAGCGCGCCGATGCTCTCGCAGGTGGAGCGCGGCGAGACCAGCCCGACGCTCGCCGTGGCGGCCAAGATCGCCGCCGGGCTGGGGCTGCGGCTCTCGCAGCTACTGCGCCTGGACGAGGACGGCGCCGTGACGATCGTACGCGCAGAGGAACGCCGGCATGGCGGCAACGCCGGCCGTGGCCACCACTTCGAGGTGCTGACCGCGGCGCAGCCGGGCCAGCGCGCTGAACTGTCGCGCCACACGCTGCAGCCAGG
>JBLMYD010000071.1:0-7751 GCA_050258095.1 Chloroflexota bacterium | reverse complement strand
GGCCGAAAACCGTCGCATAGCGACGGTTTTCGGCCCGTCGGCCTCGCGGATCGCGCCTGCAACCCGCATCGCCTGCAGCGAGCTGCGGTCGTGGATGCGCAGCACGTCGGCGCCGCCGCGCACGGCTAGTGCCGCCGCGGCGACCGTGCCCCACTCGCGCTCGCCCGCCGGCCAGCGCTCCTCCCAGGAGCCGGCCAGCACGGCACCGACGAAGTCCTTGCGCGAGAGCGAGACGTAGAGCGGCAGCCCGAGCGTGCGCAGCTCAGGTAGACGGCGCAGGATCTCCAGGTCCTGCTCAGTCGTCAGGTCGAAGTCGAGTCCGGGGTCGATCGCGATCTGCTCCTCGCCCACCCCAAGTCCCACGGCCTGCTCGACTCTCCCCCCCAGCCACGCCTTCAGGTGCTCGACCACGTCGTCGTACTCAGGCGCGGGCCGGTCGATGCGCGGCGGTCCCTCGATGTGCATGAGGACGTAGCCGCAGCCGCTCTCGGCGACGAGCTCAAACATCTCCGGCGAGCCGCCCGAGATGTCGTTGATCGCGACCGCGCCCGCCGCCAGCGCCGCCCGCGCGACCTCGACCGAGAAGGTGTCGGCCGAGACCGGCACCCCGGCGCCGGCGAGCCCTTCGATCGCCGGCACCAGCGCCGCCATCTCGTCCTCGGCCGCGACCGGCGGCCCGCTGCGCGCCGCCACCGCGCCGACGTCGAGCATGTCGAAGCCGGCCTCGACCAGCGCCCTGCCGTCCTCGATCGCCTGCACGGGCGTGACGCTGCGAGCCCCCTCGAACATCGAGTCGGCGGTCACGTTGACGATCCCGGCGGCAACAGGCTGGGCGAGGTCGAGCGCGCGGTCGGCGAGCCGCCAGATCATCCGGCTACGGTAACGGCCCGCACGATGGCACTGCGATGCGTCTACACCGACCTCGACGGCACCCTGCTCGGCAAGGGCAGCTCGCTCTTCCGCGACGCCGAGGGCGGCTTCTCCCTGGCCCAGGCGCGCGGCCTGGAGGCGTGCCAGCGCGCCGGGGTCGAGGTCGTGATCATGTCCGGCCGCCGCGAGCCGCAGGTGCACGAGGCCGCCCGGCTGATGGGCCAGACCTCCTACATCTACGAGGCGGGCTGCGCCTTCGCGATCGACGGCGAGACGACGCTGCTGACCGGCGAGCTCGTCCCCGACGAGGAGGGCACGATCTACGAGAAGATCGAGCAGCGCGGCATCCCCAAGATGCTCTTCGAGCGCTTCGAGGGGCGGCTCGAGTACCACGCTCCCTGGCACAGCGGCCGCGTCCTCTCCCACCTCTTCCGCGGCAAGGTCGACGTCGAGGAGGCCAACCGGGTGCTGGCGGCGGAGGGACACGACGACCTGCGCCTGCTCGACAACGGCGCGATCGGCCGCGAGATGCCGGCCGTCGACGGCCCGACCCACGCCTACCACCTGGTGCCGAAGCTGGTCAGCAAGGCGGGCGCGGTCGCCGCCCACGCCCGCGCCCGCGGCTACGACCCGGCCGACTGCATCGGCGTCGGCGACTCGGTCGAGGACCTCGAGGTCGCCGCCGCGGTCGGCCACTTCTTCGTCGTCGCCAACGGCCCCGAGCGCGATCCCAGCCTGCGCGCCGCGCTCCCCGCCTGGGACAACGTCACCGTCACCGAGGGCGCGATGGGCGACGGCTTCTACGAGGCGGTCGTCGCCACCCTGATGGAGCGCTGACCGCCCGCCGACGGGCCGATTCCCGTCGCTATGCGTCGGTTTTAGGCCCATCGGCGGGCAAGTAGTATCGGAGCGATGGAGCAGGCGACCGTCGCCGAGCAGGAGTACCTGGAGATCATGTTCTGGCTCGAGGAGGCCGGGCTGCCGATGACCGGCGCCAACATCGCGCGGGCGATGCAGCTCTCGCCGCCGGCCGTGCACGAGATGATCGGCCGCCTCGTCGACGACGGCTACGTCGAGCGCAAGCCCGACAAGTCGCTCGACTTCACCGCCTCGGGCCGCGAGCACGCGAGCCACATCGTGCGCCGGCACCGGATGATCGAGCGTTTCCTCACCGACGTGCTCGGCATTCCCTGGGACGAGGTGCACGAGGAGGCCGAGCGGATCGAGCACGCGATGTCGCCTGTGCTCGAGGAGCGGATGCGGGCGGCGATCGGCGACGCGACGACCTGTCCCCACGGCCACCCGATCGTCGAGGGCGCCCGCGAGCAGGGCGCCCTCCTGGCCGATGTCGAGCCCGGCGCCAAGGTCACCGTGCTGCGCTTCGAGAACGAGGCCGAGGAGCTGCTCCACTACCTCAAGGACGCCGGTCTGCACCCGGGCCTGCAGGGCTCGGTCGAGAGCTCAGGCGAGGACGGCGTGACGATCGCCTCGGCCGACGGCTCGCACCGCGTCTCGCGCAGCGTCGCCGAGACCGTCTCCGTGCGCGCCGACCCGACCCCGCCGCCGCGGGCGACGATCCCCGAGCAGCTGGTGCTGTCCTCGGACCGCTACGGGCGCTAGTGGTCCATCCGGTAAATTCCAGCACCGATTCGACGGCTGCAAACCTTCGCCCGCCTTTGTCCTCGGTCGGCCGAATAGTCACCACTATTCGGCCTTCCTGCGTCCGCGGCGTGCTCGGTTTTCGCTCGCCGAATCGACACCGGACTTACCGGATGGACCACTAGACGGCGCCCGCCGCTGCTAGAACGCCCCGGTGCCCTTCGGCGTGCCGACGCCCGTCGGCCCGTCGTAGCCGACCGCGCCCTTGCACATGATCGTCGAGCAGCTGCCGTTCGAGCCGCTGGTCACGTCGTGCAGCATGCTCGCGTCCCCGAGGTGTCCGTAGAGTCCGGAGGCCGCCGTCGTCCCGCTCGGCAGACCGCCCGCCAGCGCGTAGACGCCGGCGACCAGCGGCGAGGAGAGACTCGTGCCGCCGACCTTGAACCAGCCGGAGCGGCCCTGGTACTTGACGCTGTCGTAGACGGCCGCACCCGTGCTCGGGTTGGCGTCGGCGGCGACGTCGGCGACGCCGCGCTTGCCGGCGCAGGCGCTGAGGAAGCTCTGCCAGGCGGACGCGGTCAGGTAGAGGCTGCAACCGCTGCCGCTGCCGCTCCAGACGCTCTCGCTGCCGTAGGTGTTGCCCGTGCCGAGGTTCAGCGTCGTCCCGCCGACCGCGATCACGCTGGGCGCGGCGGCCGGGAAGCCGAACGAGCCGTAGCCGCTGTCGCCGGAGGAGACGGTCACCGCGACGCCGGGGTGGTCGTAGGCGGTGACGTTCGCCTCGGAGGAGTACTCGCCGCCGCCGTAGCTGTTGGAGATCTCGTCGGCACCGAGTTTGGCCGCCGTGTTGACCGCTTCGGCGAGGTTGCCGAGGGAGTTCGAGCTCGCCTCGACGAGGAGGATCTTGCAGCTCGGGCAGATCGCGTGCGCGACCTCGACGTCGAGCGCGATCTCCAGCGACCAGCCACTGTCGGAGCGGGGGAACGGCCCTGTGGCGCTGCCGTTCTGGTTGACCTTTTCGAAGCACGGGTTGGCTTTGTTGCACTGCGGCAGGCCGAACTGCGAGCTGTACGTGTTCAGGTCGTTGGCGATCTTCGGGTCGTCGAAGGCGTCGACGATCGCGATCGTCTGCGCGCTCGACGCCGAGGACGGGAGGCCGTAGGCGCCGTGGAACTCGGCCGGGCCGTAGCCTTTCGGCGCCGAGGCCGCTTTCGGCTTGCCAGCCGCGTCGGTGACGACGCGCGCGTGGCAGAGGGCAGAGCCGGCCGAGGCGGGTCCCGGGCAGACGGGACGCTGGGGAACGGCGCTCGCAGCGCCGGCGAACGCGCACAGAGCTGCGAACGCCGCAATCGCCAGAACCGCCAGCTTCAACTCGAACCTGCTCGCCTTCATCCCGAAACCTCCGCCTCCCGATCGAGCTTGACCCCGGAATGGTAGACGGAATCAGAGGATTGTGGGCGCCTCAGGCCGCGCCTCAAGCGGGCGAGGCCGCGCGCACGCGCTCCAGCGCGCGGGAGATGCGCGCGACGCCCTCGGGAATCCGCTCCGGCGGCACGCTGGCGAAGGAGAGGCGCAGGCTGTTGCCACCGCCGTCGATCATGAAGTCCGGGCCGGCGACGAAGGCGACGCCCTCGCCCTTGGCCTCGGCGAGCAGCGCCTTGGTGTCGGTGTCCTCGGCGAGGTCGAGCCAGAGGAAGTAGCCGCCGCCGGGGACGACGAACTCGGCCTCGGGGAGCTGCTCCGCCAGCGCCTCGACCAGCGCGTCGCGGCGGGCGCGCAACGCGTCCTTGACGAAGGCGATGTTGCGGTCGAGACCACCCGACGTGCAGAGCTCGAGCACGATCGACTCGGCCAGCATGTTGGGTGAGATGTAGGTCTCGTTGGCCCGCTTGGCGAGTTTGGCGATCTCCTCGGCGGGTCCCGCCAGGTAGCCGACGCGGACGCCGGGGCTAACCGTCTTCGAGAACGAAGATGCGTGGACGACGCGGCCGGCCCGGTCGAGCGAGAGCATCGTCTCCAGCGCCTCGCCCTCGAAGGGCAGCTCGCGGTAGGGGTCGTCCTCGAAGATCCAGAAGCCGTGCTCGGCGGCGAGCTCGACCAGCCGCACCCGCTTCTCGGCCGAGAGCGTGCAGCCGGCCGGGTTGTGGAAGTTGGGGATGACGTGGGCGAGCTTCAGCGGCCCCTCTGCGAGCGCCGCTTCGAAGGCGCCCAGCTTGAGCCCGTCGGCCTCCAGCTCCACCGGCACCAGCTCGACGCCGGCACGCTGCAGCATCAGCAGCGTGCGGTCGTAGGTCGGCTGCTCGACGACAACCCGGTCACCGGGCTCGAGCAGGTGCTCGAACAGCATCGCGCCCGCCTCCAGCGAGCCGTTGGCGACCATCACCTGGCCCGCGTCGAGTCCCCCGTGCCGCTCGGCGATCCACTGGCAGAGACCGGGATGCCCGATCCCCGTCCCGTAGGAGAGCGCCTTTTCCCAGTCCTCGGCGAGCGCGATCGCCGCCGCCTCCCGCACCGCCTCGCGGGGCAGGATGTCGGCGCTCGGCGCCCCTCGCGCGAACGAAATCGTGTCTGCGGCCATCGCCAGCGAGCCTAGCAACGCCCCCGTCCCGCCGATTCGCCGCCGAATCCCCTCTCCAGGGGGAGAACCGGAGGCGTGTCTGACCTTAACCACGACAAATCGTGGGAAAGCTCAGACACGGGAGTCGGGGGTGGGAGGTTGCGCGGCTTGCCGAGAGACAGCACGGCGTCGTGGGGCGAGCGCAGCTGCGTGCCCTTGGCGTACCCGGACGAACCATCGAGGAATGGCTACGTGACGGAAGGCTTCATCAGGTCCACCGTGAGGTGTTCGCGGTGGGGTATTCGCGGCTCGGCGTCGCGGGACGAAGGTGGGCCGCGGTGCTCGCCTACGGGGACGGGGGGCTGCTCAGCCATCGCAGCGCGGCGGCGCTCTGGGGGCTGATGCGCTGGCACCGAGGGCCGGTGGACGTGACGGCCGACACCGGGCGCCAGGGCATCCGGCGCAAGGAGGGGATCTTCATCCACCGCGGGCGCATCCACACCGAGGACCGGACACAGAGAGGCGGCATCCCGGTGACGACGGTCGCCCGCACCCTGTTCGACGTGGCGGAATTCGTCGACTTCGGACGCCTCGAGTCGGCCTGGGAAGAGGCCGACCGGCTCAGGCTGCTCGAGCTGCGCGCGGTGGAGCAGGTTTGCGAGCGGGGCTACGGCCGTCGTGCGCTGAAGCCGATCCGCCGCCTGCTGGCCGCGGCCCAGGCACCGACCCTGACCCGCTCGCCGCTCGAGTACGAGTTCGCCGACTTCTGTCGACGGCACGGCCTGCCGGCGCCCTCGCTCAACACGACGGTCCTCGGCCGCGAGGTCGACGCGCTCTGGCCGCGCCAGCGGCTCGCAGTAGAGCTGGACGGCTGGGAATACCATCGCCACCGCGCCGCCTTCGAGCGCGACCGCACCCGCGACTCCGCCCTGATGGCCGCCGGCTACCGCGTCATCCGGGTGACGCACCGACGGCTCACGCGGGAAGGCGATGCCCTGGCGCGGGAGATCGCCGTACTGCTCGGTACCGAAGAGTGACCTGCCTATACTCGCGCCGATGGCTTGGGTGAGGGGAGGTAGGCGCAGGCAAGCACTGGCTGCGATCCTGCTTCTGGGCTTGGTGGGGCTGGGCACCCTGCAGGCGGCGGCAGCGCGGCACAGGCAGATCCACCAGTCCGATCTGCTCCTGCGCCTGCACGACCTCCCGCCGGGCTACGTCAACGTCGAACTAAGGGAGGAGCAGGGCGAAAGGACCTTCTGCATGCCACTGAAACATCCACCCGGCACTCCTCGGCGACTGGCGAAGTTCGTGGTCCGCTTTCGCCCGAAGGGCTGTGTCGGCGCCTACAACCGCCTCTTCGTCGTGCCCGGCCAGCTCACAGGACCAGTGTTCGCCGCCACCGGCGCACTCAGACTCAGCAGCAACAAGGCCGCCGACGCAGCCTGGCATGTCGTGCCCCAACTTCTCGGTCGCTTGCTGAAAGACCACCCGCCACGAGAGGTCACTACATCGGACAAGGTCGGTCGGGCGACCAGGCTGTTTCACGTAAGCGACCAGCCTCGCTTCTATCCCCTCTTCTACAAGATCGGCCACCGAACATCGTTCCTCGTTTGGCGATCGGGCAACACGCTGGCGGTCGTCATGACCATTGGCGAATCGTTCGCAGAAATCGACCCCCAGGCCGTCCGATTCGCCCGCCGCCAGCAGGTCCACATCCGCAAGCCGACCCGGTACACGCGTGCCGAGAAATTCGACGGCGAAGTCGCCCTCGACGATCCCTCCCTCGAAACGCCCGCCTACTGGCTGGGACGAAACTTCAGACCCGGCCACGGACTGCCCGACAACCGCTTGTTCGGGGCCTTTGCGCTCGACGGCAGCGAAGAAGAAGTGCCTGGAGCGCTGCTTGGCATCTGGTACGGCCAGATCCGGCTCTACACGTGGACCCAGGCGACTTGGGCCGAGTATGCGGGCACGCCGGAGGCCCACGCGATCGCCTCCTGGCATTGCACCAAGAAGAAGACGATCGAACTCCCCAGCGGCTACGCGACCATCTATGGCGGCTACAAGAAGAGCTATCGGGGATGCCCCAGCGAACCGCCAAACGCCTTCACCGCCCGCGTCTACAACGGCGACCTGGTGATAGCCGTCAACCCGATCGAGGTCGAACTTCCCGACCCCCCGGGCTTCCCCCCTTCGGGGCCTTTCATCGAAACCGCCAACCCCTACGGCTCCTTCAAGGGCATGGAGGCGATAGTCCGCAGCATGCACCTGCGACCCAAGCGGATCTTCTGAGCCGCCCGCTCAGCCGCGCAGCACTTCGACGGCGATCTTCGCCGTCTCGGTCGGGCTTTCGCCGACCCGGACGCCCTTCGCTTCGAGGGCGTCCTTCTTCGCCTGGGCGGTGCCCGAGGAGCCGGAGATGATCGCGCCGGCGTGGCCCATCTGCTTGCCCGGCGGCGCGGTGAAGCCCGCGATGTAGGCGACCACGGGCTTGGAGATCTCGGCGGCGATGAACTCGGCCGCGCGCTCCTCGGCGTCGCCGCCGATCTCACCGACCATCACGATCAGCTCGGTCTCCGGGTCGGCCTCGTAGAGCTTGAGGATGTCGATGAAGTCCGAGCCGATGATCGGGTCGCCGCCGATGCCGACGATCGAGGAGTTGCCGGTCCCGGCCTGCTTCAGCTCGTTGCCGATCTGGTAGGTCAGGGTGCCCGACTTGGAGACG
>JBLMYD010000070.1:0-13388 GCA_050258095.1 Chloroflexota bacterium | reverse complement strand
CTGGCGAGTGCCGGACCGAGCGGGGGTAGGACGCAGGGAGGCCGAATGGCAGCGCCATTTGGCCGACCGAGGACGCCGCCCCGCGAAGTGTGTCCGGCGCCGCCAGGCGTGCGCGGGGGTTCTCGGATAGTCACTAGGGGAGGAATTCTTCGAGCAGGCTCTGGGCCGGGCCGAGGAAGCCCTGGGCCTGGTCGAAGATGGCTTCGGCGTCGTTGATCAGTTCGATCGCGCGGTCGAGCGGGACGCTCCGCAGCGTCGCCCGCAGGGGCCCCGCGACCAGCGGGCTGAGCGCCCCGGCCCGTTCGGCGTCGTCGACGGCCCGCACCAGGCCGGCGCGGACGGCTCGCGCAAGGCGCGCATCGCTGATCCCGTAGCGCTTCATGAAGCGTTCGCGGGCCTCGGGAGTGGCCAGCGCCTGGGCCAGCGTCTCGCGGCTCACCCCCAGCTCGCAGGCGGCGCCATCGAGGGCCGAGAGCGTGAATCGCTGGACGATCTCCTGCAGCCCTTCCGGATTGCCCCAGGGCCGGTGCTTGCAGGGGTCCCGGACCTTCGCCGGCTCATACGACGACCCCCCCGCGGCGAGGTAGGCGCCGACCAGGAGCAGCGCCGCCGCGATCGAGCCGAGGATGAGCAGCCGCCCCCTCGTCTCGCCGGAGCCGTTCACAGGTCCAGCCTCCGCGCCAGGCCGATCGGCACGAGGGCGAGCAGGCCGAGGATCGCCGCCAGCCCGAACGAGGCGCTGAAGGCGTGCGTCGCCCCCCGGTCGAGCTGGTCCTGCAGCTCTTCGCGAAGCTGGACCACCTGCGCTCGTTCCCCGGCGTCTTCGGGCAGCGGCTCGAAGGCCGAGCCGATCGTCGGCACCCTCCCCCGCTCTTCTTCGAGGCGATCCTCGATCCGCTGCGCGAGCTCGAGCTTGAGCAGCGGCGAGACGCGCGAGTCGAGGATCACGGCCGTGCCGGCGTCGATCGCGTCGTGGCGCTGCTGGGCGATGTCGGCGGTGAAGATCGGCGTCAGGGCGAGGAGGCCGACGACGACCCCCGCGTGCCGGGCGGAGATCGTCCAGCCGCCGTGGATCGCCTGCGGCGCCCGGCCCGCGAGCGCCGTCTCGGTCAGCGCCGAGAGCACCAGCGCGAGGCCGACGCCGACCAGGACCTGAGGCGGCAGCGTCAACACGACCTCGGCCTTGGGCAGGAGGGCGAGGCCGGCGAGGCCGCCCGAGACGAGGATCGCGCCGGCGCTCGCCCGCGCTCGTGCGCTCGGCACCCGCTCGCCGAGCCGGGCGCCGGCCAGCGCCGCCAGCGGCATCGCGCTGACCACGATCGCGGCCCCGATCGGGCTCAGCCGCCAGCCCTCGATCAGCAGCAGGACGAGCAGGAAGAGCGCCGCCGCGATCGCCGCCGAGATCATCGCCAGCGCCAGGTTGGCGAGCAGGTGGGGGCGGCCGGACGGCCGCAGCTCCGCCGAGAGCACCCCGGTCGCCGCCTCGTGCCGGGCGACGGCGAGGATCGGCACCGCCGCGATCAGCGCCGCCGGAGCCTGCAGGAGGAAGATCGACTGCCAGGAGACGAGCTCGGTGAGCAGGCCGCCGATTGCCGGACCGAGGGCGGCGCCGGTGGCGCCCGCCGCCGCCCAGACCGCGACCGCCCGGCGTTCGGAGCCGACCGTGGCGGGGAGCAGCTCCAGCACCCCGGTCACCGCCGCCGCCCCGCCGAGCGCCTGCACGCAGCGGGCCGCGATCAGCGTGCCGAGATGGGCGGAGAGGCCGCAGGCGATGCCCGCCCCGGCGAAGACGGCGAGGCCGACCGCCGCCGCCCGGCCCGGTCCGGCCCGTCGCGCCAGGTGCGCGGCCGGAACCGCGCAGAGGGCCATCACCAGGTTGAAGGAGACGAGCACCCAGGTGACGCCGGCGACGGTCGTGTCCAGCTCGCGGTAGATCTGCGGCAGGGCGAGGACGACGATCGAGGAGTCGGCGAGGACGAGGCCGACCGCGAGGGCGAGGGCCGCGAGGCGCGGCCGCGGGGACTCACTCATCGGTACCCGAGCTCCTTCGCATATTCATCACGGTAAGCGCGCTGCTTGTCGAGCACCTCTTCGACGTAGGCGCGGGTTTCGGGGAAGCGGATGCCGGCGAGCGTCAGATCGCCGCCGCCCCACCTGTCGACGTTCGCCGGACCGGCGTTGTAGGCGGCCAGCGCCGCCACGGCATCGCCTTCGTAGCGATCGAGCAGTTCGCGCAGCAGGAAGGTGCCGTAGCGGATGTTGATTTCGGGGTCGGAGAGGTCGCCCAGCGTGAACGTCGTGCCGCCGCTGTGGCGCTCGATTTCGTTGGCCGCCTGCGGCGTGATCTGCATCAGCCCGCGCGCGCCGGCGCTCGACGTGCGGTTGCTGAACTTGGACTCGGCGTAGATGACGGCGGCGATCAGGGCCGCGTCGACGTTCTTTTCGCGCGCCTGCTGGCGGATGATGTCCTCGTGGTGCAGCGGCAGCGTCAGCTCCTGGATCGCCTTGTGGACGAAGCCGCGCAGCGCGACGAAGGCGAGTAGGGCCACGAGGAGCGCCGCTGCACCCGCGAGCAGGCGGCGGCGTCGCTTCCTCTGCTTCATCCTCCAAGCTTCGCGAGCAGTGCGGACAGGCGCCGTTCGAGGTCCTCCAGCGAGCCCTCGTTCTCGACGACGTGCTCGGCGCGGGCCGCCTTCTCGGCCTGGTCGAGCTGACGCGCCTCGCGCTCGTCCACCAGGGCGTGCCCGCGCGCCTCGGCGCGCGCGCGCCGCACCTCGTCGGAGGCGACGACGGCGACGGTGGTGTCGAAGACGGGCTCCATCTCGGACTCGAAGAGCAGCGGGACCTCGACCACGGCGAAGGCGACGCCGCCCAGCGAGGCGAGCCAGCCGCCGATCCGCTCGCCGACGAGGGGGTGGATCTGCCCCTCCAGCCAGCTCAGCTGCTCCGGGTCCGCAAACACGATCTCGCCGACCTTGCTGCGGTCGACCCGTCCCTCGGGCGCGACCTCCTCCCCCCAACGCTCGGTCAGCCGCGCGCGCAGGGGTTCGGCGTCGAGCAGCTCGTGCACGACCGCGTCGGCGGAGATCGTCGCCGCGCCCAGCCGCTCGAAGGCGGCCAGCGCCTCGGACTTGCCGGCGGCGATCCCGCCCGTCAGGCCGATGGTCAGCGGCATGGCTGCGGTGAGGTTGAGGGTCTGCCCCGGTAGGGGTTCCGCTTAACTTTTTCGAGGGACGTCAGATTGCTGGCGCCGCGGGCGAGCACTCGCGAAAAAGTACAAGACGCTCCACCCCTACCGGGGCAGACCCTCAAGACTCCGGCGAGCTCTCCGGCTCCTCCGCGGAAGCTTCCTCAGCTTCAGCCCCGGGCTCCTCCGCGGGAGTTTCCTCAGCTTCACTCTCCTCGGCTGGGGCTTCAGCCTCAGCTGCCTCGGGCTCCTCAGCTTCCACCTCAGCCGCTGAGGCTTCCCCCGCATCTGCCTCAACCGCGTCTTCCGCGGGTGGCGTCGCAGGGGGGACCGCCCCCGAGGACGCTTCAGCGACCGCAGGGGGCGGTGGGTCCCCTGCGGCGACAGGACCCGCGGACTCATCCGCCTCGTCCTGATCCGAGTCCTCGCCGGCCGCCTCGATCTGCTCCCCCAAGTCGCCCATCGCCATCTTGCCTTCGGCAACCTGCTTGATGCTCAGCGAAAGCCTCCTCCGCTCCTCGTCGATCTCGAGGATCTTCACGTTCAGCGTGGTGCCCGGCTCGACGACCTCGCTGGGGCTCTCGACGTGGTGGTCGGCCAGCTCGGAGATGTGGACGAGGCCCTCGACTCCGGGCAGGATCTCGACGAAGGCGCCGAAGGCGACGACCTTGGTCACCTCGCCCTCGAGCACGTCGCCGGGCCGGTGCGAGCTGATCACCCGCTGCCAGGGGTCCTCCTGCGTCTGCTTTAGGCCGAGCGAGATGCGCTGGCGGTCGCGGTCGATGTCGAGCACCTTGATCCGCACCGTGTCGCCGATCGCCACCACCTCGTTGGGGTGGTTGACGTGGCTCCAGGAAAGCTCGGAGATGTGGATCAGGCCGTCGATGCCGTCGAGGTCGACGAAGGCGCCGAAATCGACGATGTTGGAGATCTTGCCCTCGACCACCTGGCCGGGCTCGAGTCGGCCGAGGATCTGCTCGCGCACCTCCTTGCGCTCTTCCTCGAGCACGGCGCGACGCGAGAGCACGACGTTGTTGCGGCTGCGGTTGAGCTCGATCACTTTGCACTCGAGCGTCTGGCCGGTGAACTCGTCGAGGTTGTGGACGCGGCGGATGTCGACCAGCGAGGCGGGCAGGAAGCCGCGCACCCCGAGGTCGAGGATCAGGCCGCCCTTGACGACCTCGATCACGTTGCCTTCGACCGGTTCGCCCGACTCGGCCGCCGCCTCGATCTTGCGCCAAGCCGTCTCGAAGCGGGCGCGCTTCTTGGAGAGCACGAGGCGCCCCTCGGAGTCCTCCTTGGTGAGGACGAGCGCGTCGACCTCCTCGCCCAGCTCGACCTCTTCCGCCGGGTTGACCGACTTGCGAATCGAGAGCTCGTACGAGGGGATGACCCCCTCCGACTTGTAGCCGATGTCGACCAGGACCTCGTCCTTGTCGATGCGGACGACCTTGCCCTTGACGACGTCCCCCTCCTCGAAGGAGACCATCGTCGCCGCGTAGTTGGGGACGACCTTGCCGTCGACTTCCGTCAGCAGGCCGCCGGAACCCTCGACCGGACTGCCGGCGCTCTCGGCAGGGACGCCGGGGCCCTCGGCGGGGTTGCCCGAGCCCGCGACGGAATCGCCGGCAGGCTCGGAGGTAACGGTCGTATCGGTCACGGACACAAACGGGGATGATTGCAGGTGGATACGCTCTCCGTCGTGCCGGTGAGAGCGACGAAACGCGGCCGCGAGCGGACCCCGCTCGACGGCAGCTACGACGTGTTGATCTGCGGCGCCAGCTTCGCCGGCCTTGCGGTGGCGCGAGAGCTGGCCGGGTCGGGCGCCGACGTGCTGGTGATCGACCGCTACGAGATCGGCGAGCGCCAGACTTCGGCCTGCGGCATTCCCACTTCGTGGCTGCGCGCCACCGGTCTGATCGGCGCCGAGCGCCAGCGCTTCGACTCGCTCCTCCTGCACACGCCGCACGGCGACACCCGCTTCCGCCTGCCCTGGACCTTCTCGACCTTCGACTACCGCGAGCTCTGCCAATTGCTCTGGGAGCAGTGCGACGCCCGCTTCGAGACCGCCAAGGTCAACGGCCGCGCCCGCCCGGCCGGCGGCGACCGCGCGATCGCCGTCGAGACGGACCGGGGCACGCTCGCGGCGCCGCTGGTGGTCGACGCGCTCGGCTGGCGCCGCCTGCTCGCCGCCGGCGACGGCTACCAGCCGCCCGACGCGCCGCTCTCGCGGGGGTTGGAGGTGCACCCGGACGGCAGCGGCGAGGACCTCGAGGTCTGGATCGACCGCCGCTACGTGCCGGCCGGCTACGGCTGGTCGTTCCCCGCCGCCGGTGAGCTGCGGATCGGCGTCGGCTCCTTCGACCCCCGCTTCCACGTGCGCGACACCACCGAGCTGCTCGCCGCAGACCTCAGCCGCGAGCGGGTCCGCTACCAGGGCAACTGGATCCCGCACAAGCTGCGACGCGCCACCGAGGGCGGCGTCTTCTTCGCCGGCGACTCGGCCGGCCACTGCCTGCCGCTGACGGCGGAGGGCATCCGCACCGCGCTCTACTTCGGCATCGCCCTGGGGCGCGAGCTGCGCGGCGTGGTCGAGGGCCGGCAGAGCCGCGAGCAGGCCGCCGCCCGCTACGCCGGCTTCCACGACTCGCACGAGTGGAAGTTCCGCTGGATGCTGCGCGCGCAGCGTCTCGTGCCGCGAATCCCGCCGCGGCTGCTCGCGCCGCTGATCCGCGTCTTGGGCGCGAAGCGCATCGTCGACTGGTCGTTCGGGCACTACCTGCAGATCGCGCCGCCGGAGCCGACGGTCGGCTCAGCGCACGACGAGGACCGTGCCGATGAAGAGCAGGGCGGCCCCGATCACCCGCTCCGGCGTGAGCGGGATCTGGTCGAGGCCGAATAGGCCGAGCCGGTCGATCGCCAGCGAAGCGACCATCTGGCCGCCGACCGTCGCCGCCGCCACCCCCCCGGCGCCGATCGCGTCGATCGCGACCAGGGCGGTGGTCACGTAGATCGCCCCGAGGATGCCGCCGACCAGGTAGTACCAGCTGACGCCGGTCGCGGAGGAGAGCCCGCCGGCCTTGCCGCTGACGACGACGATCGCAGCGAGCGCGATCGTGCCGATCAGGAAGGAGACGAGCGCCGCCTGCAGGCTCCCCGTGACGCGTCCGAGGCCGGCGTTGATCGGCGCCTGCAAGGCGATCATCCCGCCCGCCCCGGCGGTGAGGATTACGGCCAGTCCGCGATCCATGTCCGCTGCGTCATATCAGGGATAGGCTTTCCGAGTGGAGGCAGGTCAGCAGAGCATCGGCGGAGATCCGCTGACGGCCACCGCCGTCTCGATCGCCGGCAGGTCCGGCCCGGTCAGCCTGCTCGACTGCGCCCGGGCCTTCTCCCGCTTCCACTCGCCGCAGGTGCTGGCGACGTTCCTCGCGCTGTTCGTCGCGGCGCGCCTGGTAATCGGCGGCTTCGGCTGGCTCGACCTGGCGGTCGCCGCGCTGCTGATCGCCGCCCAGCCCTTCACCGAGTGGCTGATCCACGTCGGGCTGCTCCACTCCCGGCCGCGCCGGCTCGGACCGGTGACGATCGACCTGCCGACCGCGCGCATGCACCGCTGGCACCACCGCGAGCCGACCGTGCTCAGGGCGGTGCTGATCCCCGGCTCGCTGATCGCCGGCTTCCTCGTCCCCGTGGCGGTGGCGATGTGGCTGCTGAGCTGGCCCTGGACGCTGCTCGGCGGCGACCACCTGGCGCTCTGGCTGACGCTGATGGCGGTGAGCGCGGTGCTCACCGGCGTCTACGAGTGGTGCCACTTCCTGATCCACACGCCGTACCGGCCGCGGAGCCGCTACTACCGCTCGATCTGGCGCTCCCACCGCCTCCACCACTTCAAGAGCGAGCGCTACTGGTTCGGGGTCAGCTCCGACGCCGCCGACCGCGTGCTGGGCACCAGCCCCGACCACCGCACCGTGCCGAAGTCCGAGACGGTTCGCTCGCTCGGCGTGGGCGCCTGAAGCCCCCCACCTCGCACAGCCGTCCAGCTCGGGGGCGCGAGCTTGGACATCCGTCCGGGTTTGGCCGATATGCGACCGGGCAGCCGAACCTTTTCGCCGTCAGGTCGGTATCCCGCACACCCAACCCGAAGGAGGAACCGATGAAGCGCAGTCGCAACGTCTTGATCTTCGCCGCGATCGCGGTGCTCGGCCTGGCTCTGCCGGGGATCGCCGCTGCCAAGGCGCGGGATCGCAACCACGACCGCATCCCGGATCGCTGGGAGAAGCGACACCACCTCTCGCTCAAGGTGAACCAGGCGCGCCGCGACCAGGATCACGACCACCTGCGCAATCGGGCCGAGTTCCAGGCCGGGACGAATCCGCGCAATCCCGACAGCGACGGGGACGGCATCCCCGACGGCGAAGAGCACGCGGGCAAGATCCAGTCGTTCGATCCCGAAACCGGGACGCTCGTCATCTCCCTCTTCGGGGGCGGCTCGATCAGCGGTCTGGTCACCGGCGAAACCGAGATCGAGTGCAAGGGCGGCGCAGAAGCCTCGGCGTCCGACTCCTCCGGCGACGAAGAGAGCGAGGACGGCGAATCGGGCGGCGACGAAGAGAGCGAGGACGGCGAATCGGGCGGCGACGAAGGGCGCGGTGAATGCACGACCGCGGACCTCGTACCGGGAGCCACGGTCGACGAGGCGGAGCTCCAGACCGAGGAAGGCGTCGCGGTGTTCGAGAAGGTCGAGCTGGACGACTGAGCTACTGGAGCCGCCATAACCGTCGGTTATGGCGGCTCCAACCAACCTGGGTCTAGCGCCCCGCGGCCGAAGCCCCGATCCTTCCCGCAACTCAAAGGAGGGGCTATGTCAGCAACAAGCAACGACACGCAGGTCTCACGCGCCGCATCGGGCTACACGATGCTGGCCGTCACGTTCGCCGTGCTGCTCTCGATGGCGGCGCTGTTGGCGGTGGCGCTGAAGCTGAACGACAACGGCAACACCCAGCCGGCTGCCGCGGCGAGCGGCTCGGCCGCGCCGGCGGAAGCCGAAGGCGTGAAGCTCGTGATCAAGTCCGACGAGGAGCATGGCAAGAAGGGCTCCGACGGCAACTGGCACGACGCCTACCTGCCGGCCGACTTCTCGATCAAGGCCGGCGCGACGGTGAAGGTCACCGTCTACAACTACGACGACATGCCGCACACCTTCACCGCTCCCGGCCTGGGCGTCAACGCGACGATCGCGGCGGGGTCCGAAGATAAGGCGAGCAAGACCACGTTCACGATCGACGCGCCGCAGGAAGCGGGCAGCTACGAATGGTTCTGCGCACTGCCCTGCGATCCGTGGGCGATGACCCACGCCGGATTCATGAAGGGAGACGTGACCGTCGTCTGATTCGTCCGACCCGACCTTGCCGGACCCCCCCTGGCAAGGCGCCCTCCCACCAGGCCGGCCGCTTCAGCGGCCGGCCTGGTTCTTTCAGGGGCCGGAAGGCGCGTCTTCGGCCGCGGGGTCGACCACGACGTGGGTGACGGGAAGGCCGATCTCTTCCCGCGCGCGCTGCACCATCCCGCGCTCGAGCCACGGCGAGCGCTCGGGCGTGTGCATCCAGACGACGATCTCGTCGGCGGCGAAGTCGCGAAGCGCGTCCTCGATGGCGACGTTGGGATCGGCGTCGCCGACGCGGCCGCGGACGTGCAGGCCCGCGTCTCGCGCCGCCCGCAGCGAGAGCGCCAGCCGTTCGCGGGCCTGCGCCATTGCCGCGTCGAGGTCCGAGGCCCAGAGCGTGGTGCGCGAGCCCGTGAGCGCCGGGGCGACGATCAGGACCTCACCGCCGCGATCCCCGCAGCGGTCCTCGATCTCGGTCCAGAGAGGTCGGCTGGTGACCGTCTCGTTGGCGATCACCAGCACGCGATGCTTGCCGTCGGCGCTGCCTGAGCGCCCGGTCGGCTCGGCTGGGCTCGGGTGCGATCGGTGCAGGGCGCGGCCGGTCCCGAATCCGAGCAGCAGAGCCGCCCAGACCACGCCGAGGATGGGGTCCAGGATCGCCAGGACGCTCACCAGGACGGCCCCGACGACCAGCATGACCCACCAGAGGGAGTCGCTCACCGGGCCGAAGGGGTTGCGCAATCCACCCACCCTTCCGTGTCAACGCAGCCGGCGCAGCGATCGGCGCTCGAACAGGACCTTGCTCAGGTGCCACCTCTTCCCCGGTCCTCGCATTCGCAGGCGGCCGCCCGAAGCACGATAGAGGAGCCCGCGCGCGCTCGCGGCCCGTCCCGAGCCGAGGTCCAGGTAGTAGGCGAGCGACCCGTCGAACTGGCGGCGCGGGCGGCGCCCGGCCGCGACGGCCGCGATGTTGTCGGCGACCACCGTGGCTTGGGCCTGCGCCAGCACCCCCGCCTTCGGCAGGCTTGCCCCGCCGGCGAGCTGGATCTCGGTGACGTCGCCGATCGCGTACACGTTGGCGTGGGCGCTGAGGCTGAACGGTTCGGCCCGGATCCAGCCGTTCGGCCCGGCCAGCGGAGAGGTCGCGACGAAGCCGGGGGCGCGATGGGGAGGGATCCCGATCAGGAGGTCGTAGGGCTCGCTCCCATCGCCGAACCGCGCCTCGCGTGCCGAGGAATCCACCGCTTCCAACTGCCGGCCGGGTTGAAAGCCGATGTCACGGCGCTTCAACATCGCCGCGACCCGCTCCCCGATCTCGCGGTCGGCCAGCGGGATCGGCCGCGGCTCCGCGGTGATTACGTCGACCTTCGTCGGAAGTCCGCCGGCGCGCAGGAACGAGTTGATCAGGAACGCGGCCTCGTAAGGAGCGGCAAGCGAGCGGTAGGGCGTGGCCGCGACGACGATCAGCACGCGGCCGCCGCCGAAGGTCACCAGCGCATCACGCAGGCGCTCGGCGTCGGGCAGGGTGTAGAAGCCATAAGCCGACTCGGCGAGCCCTTCCACCGACTCGGGGGCCAGCGCCGCTCCGGGAGCGAGCACGAGCTGGTCGTAGGAGATCTTCCCCTCGGTCGTGTGGACCGCCCCGCGGTCGAGGTCGATCCCGGTCACCTCCCGCTGGGCGAAGCCGACGCCGCGGCGTTCGAGCCGCGCCAGGGGACGCGACACCTCTCCGGCCCTTCCCCGGCGCTTGCCGACGGCAACCCAGGGGAAGGATGGGCGGAAATGGTGGTCGGCGCTGCGATCGACGAGCTGAACTTCGAGATCGGCGTTGCGCTTGGCGAGGCGGTGGGCACAGGCGAGGCCGCCGAGGCCGCCTCCGACGATCACCACCCTCGTCCTAGCCACGAACCCTCACCTCGGTCATGGTACGGCTACCACCCCCAGGTCAGCACTACTTCGCCTCGAGCCAGTCCTCGCCGACGCCGACGTCGACCTCCAGCGGTGGGTCGAGCTCGTGGGCGGCGCACATCTCGCGCCGCACCAGCTCGACCGCGGCGTCCATCTCCCCGGGCGGGCCCTCGAAGAGGAGCTCGTCGTGGATCTGGAGGACGAGGCGCGTCGCCAGCCCCTCGGCGCCGAGCGCGTCGCGGCAGCGGACCATCGCGATCTTGATGATGTCCGCGGCGGTGCCCTGGATGACGGTGTTGACCGCGAGCCGCTCGCCCAGGCGCCGCGTGTTCGGGTTGCCGGAGCGCAGCTCGGGGATCGCCCGTCGCCGTCCGAGCAGCGTCGTCACGTAGCCCTCCTCCTGCGCCTGCTCGACGACCTGCTCGCGGAAGGCGCGCACCGCGGGGAAGCGCTCCAGGTAGCGAGCGACGAATTCCTCGCCCTCCCGGCGCGGGATGTTGAGCCGGTCGGCGAGGCCGAAGCCGGTCAGCCCGTAGACGATGCCGAAGTTGACCATCTTCGCCTTCGAGCGCTGGCCGACGTCGACCTCGTCGCGCGAGATGTCGAAGACCTCCGCCGCGGTCGCGGCGTGGACGTCGTCGCCGGCGCGGAAGACCTCCTTCAGCACCTCCTCGTCGGCGACGTGGGCGAGCACGCGCAGCTCGACCTGGCTGTAGTCGGCGGCGAGCAGCCGGGCGCCCTGCTCGGCGACGAAGCAGGCGCGCACCGGCCGGCCGATCTCGGTGCGGATCGGGATGTTCTGCAGGTTGGGGTTGGCGCTGGAGAGGCGGCCTGTCGTGGTCGCCGCCTGGTTGAAGGTCGTGTGCACGCGGCCC
The DNA here is from genome assembly GCA_050258095.1 of Chloroflexota bacterium. Lineage (GTDB taxonomy): Bacteria > Actinomycetota > Thermoleophilia > Solirubrobacterales > 70-9 > VRUE01. The sequence goes on along the minus strand of JBLMYD010000070.1, from coordinate 2,035 downwards.
GTCTCGGGGTCGATCAGGTCCGGCAGCGAGTCGAGGTAGGTGTTCTTCAGCTTGGTCAGCTCGCGCCAGTGCTCGATCTTCTCGACGATCGGGTGCTCGTCGCGGATCTGGGCGAGGACGCGGGCGTCGGTCGAGTAGCCGGTCTTGCCGCGGCGTTTGCGAGAGAGCCCCAGCTCCTCGAAGAGGACGCGGCCGACCTGCTGCGGCGAGCCGATCGTGAACTCCTCGCCGGCCAGCTCGAAGATCTCCTTCTCCAAGGTGGCGATCCGCTCGCCGAAGCCGGCGCCGACCTCGGCCAGGCGCTTGGCGTCGAGCTTCAGCCCCTCGCGTTCCATCGCGGCAAGGACGTGGACGAGCGGCAGCTCCACCTCGTGCAGCAGGCGCTGGAGGCCGAGCTCGGCGATGCGGGGGCGCTGAGCGTCGGCGAGGGCGGCGACGAGGCGCGCCTCCTCGGCGGGGTCGAGGCCGGCCTCGCCGTCGCCATCGAGCGAGAGCTGCCCGTCGTCCTCGTCCTTGGCGGGGGCGGTCTCGGCGGCGATGCCGATGCCGGCGTCGGCGGCGAGCTCGCTCAGCTCGTAGGTGCGGCGCTGGGGCTCGAGCAGGTAGGCGGCGAGCATCGTGTCGTGGTCGAGCTTCAGCTCGACGCCCTCGCGCGCCGCGGCGGCGAGCAGGCCGTGCCGGCCGCCCCCGAGCGACTTGGCGTCGTGGGCGACGATGGCGCGATCGGCCAGCGCCACGGCCAGCTCGTCGAGCGTCGCCGTGCCGGAGACGACGCGGCCGCCCTCGGCGGCGGCCCAGCGCTCGCCGGCGATCGCCAGCGCCGGCGGCTCCTTTGCGCCGCTCAGGTCGGCCGGCTTCCCCTCGACCGTCTCGACCGCGAGCTCGGTCTCGACCTTGCGCCCCGGCACCGCCTTGCCCTCGGGCAACGCCTCTTCCAGCCGCTCGAGGACGGCACGCAGCTCGAACTCGCGCATGAAGTCGCGCAGGGCGCCGCGGTCGGGCTCGCTGTCCATCACCTCCGCCAGGTCGAGGCCGGTCTCGATGTCGTAGTGGAGGGTCGCGAGCTGCTTCGACATGCGCGCGTCGTCGGCATGCTCGACCAGGTTCTGCTTGCGCTTGGCGCCCGAGATCTCGTCGACCGCGCCCAGCACGCCCTCCAGGTCGCCGAACTTCTGCAGCAGCTGCGTCGCCGTCTTCTCGCCGATCCCGGGAACGCCCGGGATGTTGTCCGAGGTGTCGCCGCGCAGGCCCATCAGGTCGGTGATCCGCTCCGGCGGCACGCCGTAGCGCTCCTCGACCGCGGCGGCGTCGTAGACCTTGGTCTCGGTGATCCCGCGCGATGTGCTCATCACCCGCACGCCGTCGCCGACCAGCTGGTAAGCGTCGCGGTCGCCGGTCACCACCATCACCGGAATGCCCTGCTCGCGCGCCTGGCGGGCGAGCGAGGCGATCACGTCGTCGGCCTCGTAGCCCTCGACCTTGACGTTGGCGTAGCCGAAGGCCTCGACCAGCGGCATCAGGTGCGGCCACTGCTCGCGCAGCAGGTCGGGGCGCGGTTTGCGCTGGGCCTTGTAGAGGTCGTAGGTCTCCTCGCGGCCGGACATGCCCGCGTCCCAGGCGACGACGACCCCGGCGGGCGCGTGCTCGTCGATGATCTTGACCAGCATCGAGGCGAGCCCGTAGATCGCGTTCGTCGGCCGCCCGTCGCTCGTCCCGATCGACTCGGGCAGGGCGAAGAACGCCCGGTAGGCGAGCGAGTTGCCGTCGATCAGGAAGAGCTCGTGCGGCCCGTCGGACATCGCCGCGAACTCTATGGCGCGAGCAACTCGACAGGCAGGGGGAGGCATGGGCAGTCCACTCGCCTGACAAGTCGCCGCCCGAGAGGCGGCGACTTTGAGTATCCGCCAGTCGAGCGGACTGCCCATGCCTCCTTCTCGCCCGTCGAAGCTATTCGCGGCTTACCGCCCAGCAGACCACCGACGCCTTCGGGCCCGGAGGGCGGTGGGGTGGCACTTCCCAAAACACTCCAGCGAGG
>JBLMYD010000069.1:0-6363 GCA_050258095.1 Chloroflexota bacterium | reverse complement strand
CCCCGGCTACCGCGTGATGGAGGACCCCGCCGACCCGGAGAGCCCCGAGGCAGATCGGGTCAGCGCCCAGCAGGACCCCTGGCACTACTCGATCGCCCGCATGGTCGACGCCTGCGCCTCGACCGGGATCCTCCCCTTCTACGGCCCTTTCGGCGACATCAAGGACACGGCGGGCTGCGAGACCCAGTTCCGCGCCGCCTTCCTGCTCGGCTGCGTGGGCGCCTGGTCGCTTCACCCCGTGCAGATCGACATCGCCAAGAAGGTCTTCAGCCCGCCGCCCGATGAGGTCAGGTTCGCCAAGAAGGTGCTCGAGGCGATCCCGGACGGCCGCGGGGTCCACATGATCGACGGCAAGATGCAGGACGACGCCACCTGGAAGCAGTGCAAGGTGATGGTCGAGCTGGCCGAGATGCTGGCCGCCAAGGACCCCGAGCTGGCCGAGGCCTACGGGCTGTAGGCGAGCGCTCCGGCGCCGGCCGCCTCCGCCGGGAGGGCTCAGGCCGACGCGAAGGCGATGCCGACGCGCGCGATCTCGTCCCGCGGGAGCCCGACCTGCCGCGCCAGCTCCGGCCAGCGGCCAACGGCGTCGCTCACCTCGCCGATCAGCTGCTGCGCTCGCGCCGCCGAGAGGCGGTAGTGCCGCGCGGTGTCCCGGGCGAGGTCCAGATCAGGGATCCGCACCGTCCCGTCGATGGCCAGGCTGTGCTCCTGCCTGGTCATCGACGGGTTGACGTCGAATGCCGGCGCCAGCCGCCAACCGCCGGCCGTCCGCAGGAAGCCGTGATTGCGCAGGTGATCGTCGCGGTTGCCGGTCAGCAGGTTGAAGACCAGGCGCCTGAACAGCTGCTCCAGATCGATCGCTATCGCGTCTGCATCGCCGCGCTCGACGATCGCCCGCACGATGTCGAGGTAGCTCGCGTCTTCGTTGTCGCGCCTGCCGGCGAGCGTCATCGCCGAGGCGTAGAGGCGCCGCTCCGCACCCATCCGGTCAAAGCGCTTGGCACAGTAGGTCCGATACGTCGAGCCGAGCGGCATCAGCTTCGCCTCGGGAACCTCGATCCCGGCTCCTTCCGCAAGGCCGGAGAGAACGTACTCCCAGGCGCCGACGTCGTGCCGGTCTTCGCTCGACGGGAACTTGGCGATCCAGAGATCGTCGCCGTCGGCGAAGCTCGCCTTCGGACGCGCCCCACCCAGCGAGCTGCCCGGCGCGACCAGCATCGCGACCCAACGGTCTTCCTCGCTCATCTCGTCGCTCAACCCCTCCTCCAGCTCCCGCGCCCAGTGCTCCAGCTCGCGAAGTCGTGCAACGGGAGGGATCGGCAGGGCGTCGGCAGCGACGTAGTCCCGGTGGTCGGACCGGGCGAGGCGCAGCGCCCCCATGCGCGTGCGGTCGTCGACAGCGAGCAGGAAGTCCCAATCGTCGAATCGCCTTGGAGGCCCTTCCGCGCGCCGGGCACGAAGCGCCTCTCGACGCTCCAAGAGCGTCCTGCCCCACCGGTCCGGCGCAGCATCGGCGAACGCCCCGGGCAGAGCGGAGGCGTACTGGTCGCCCTCGAAGAGCGGAAGGGCGGGGTCCAGCGGGAATGCGGCGGCAGTCTCGATCCACCCTGCCTCGTAGGCGAACGAGAACACCGACTTCGCCTCCGAGCGCTCGCGCGCCAGCGTACCTACTGCGCGCCGTGAGCCAAGCTCGGGAGCATCGAGGTGGACGACGACGCTGTCGCGAGCGCCCTCCACCTAGCGCCCCTTCGGCGAGCGCCGGGGACGGCGCAAGCGAACGTCCTGCAGGCGCTGCCCAAGCTCGTCGTCCTTGGCCAGCTGGTCGAGGTCCTCTTCCAGGCCAAGCACCGCGAGCGCGCGGGCCAGAACGCCGAGGCTCGTGGAGAGCTCGCCGTGCTCGAGCCGGGACAAGGTCCCACGCGTGACCCCCACCCGGCTGGCCAGCTCCGCGAGCGACATCCGACGGCGGAGCCGCGCCAGCCGCAGGCGCTCTCCCAGCGCCTCGGCACGACGCTGAGTTTGCGGGAAGAGGGGGTGATCCGAGCGTGGCATTGGTCAATAGAGTAAGCCATAAACTGGTTAAGGCTTAATCTATGGACCGTTATGCGCTATCCCAGACGCCGCTCGAGGTCGGCGAGCTGCTCGTGCAGCTCGTCGGGCAGGTGGGCGCCGAAGCGGGCGAAGTGCTGGTGCATCGCCGGCAGCTCGACCTTCCACTCGGCCGGGTCGACGGCGAGCAGCTCGGCGACTTCCTCGTCGGAGATCTCCAGGCCCTCGGTGTTGAGGGCGCCGGGCGCGGGCACGTTGCCGATCGGCGTCTCGACCGCCTCGGCCTTGCCTTCGCAGCGGCGGAAGACCCACTCGAGCACGCGGCTGTTCTCACCGAAGCCGGGCCAGAGGAAGTTGCCCTCGTCGTCTTTGCGGAACCAGTTGACGTAGAAGACGCGCGGCATCCTGGCGCCCTCGCCGGCGCCGACCTTGAGCCAGTGGCCGAAGTAGTCGCCCATGTGGTAGCCGCAGAAGGGCAGCATCGCCATCGGGTCGTGGCGCAGCTTGCCGACCTCGCCCGCCGCGGCGGCGGTCGTCTCCGAGGACATGATCGAGCCGAGGAAGACGCCGTGCTCCCAGCCGAAGGCTTCGCGCACGAGCGGCACGACCTTGGAGCGGCGGCCGCCGAAGAGGAAGGCGTCGATCGGCACGCCGGCCGGGTCCTCCCACTCGGGCGCGATCGCCGGGCAGGCGCTGGCCGGTGTCGTGAAGCGAGCGTTGGGGTGGGCCGAGGGCTTGTCGGAGTCCGGCGTCCAGTCCTCGCCGTGCCAGTCGATCAGGTGCGCGGGAGGCTCCTTCGTCATCCCCTCCCACCAGATGTCGCCGTCGTCGGTCTTGGCGCAGTTGGTGAAGATCGAGTCGCGGGCGACGGTCTTCATCGCGTTCGGATTGGTCTTCTCGCCCGTGCCCGGGGCGACGCCGAAGAAGCCCGCCTCGGGGTTGATCGCGTAGAGGCGACCGTCCGCGCCGAATTTCATCCAGGCGATGTCGTCGCCGATCGTCTCGACCTTCCAGCCGGGCAGGGTCGGGATCAGCATCGCCAGGTTGGTCTTGCCGCAGGCCGAGGGGAAGGCGCCGCCGACGTACCTGACCGCGCCCTCGGGCGAGGTCAGCTTGAGGATCAGCATGTGCTCGGCGAGCCAGCCCTCGTCACGGGCCATCGCCGAGGCGATCCGCAGCGCGAAGCACTTCTTGCCGAGCAGGGCGTTGCCGCCGTAGCCCGAGCCGTAGGACCAGATTTCCCGCGTCTCGGGGAAGTGGACGATCCACTTGTTCTCGGCGTCGCAAGGCCAGGGCACGTCCTCCTCGCCCTCCTCGAGCGGCGCCCCGACCGAGTGCAGGCAGGGGACGAACTCGCCGTCCTCGCCGAGCACGTCGAGGGCGCCCTTGCCCATCCGGGTCATGATCCGCATCGAGGCCGCGACGTAGGCCGAGTCGGTCAGCTGCACGCCGATGTGGGCGATCGGCGAGCCGAGCGGGCCCATCGAGAACGGCACCACGTACATCGTCCGCCCCCGCATGCAGCCTTCGAAGAGGCCCGTCAGCGTCTCGCGCATCTCGGCCGGCGCCCGCCAGTTGTTGGTCGGGCCGGCGTCGGCCTCGTCCTCGGAGCAGATGAAGGTGCGGTCCTCGACCCGGGCGACGTCGCCGGGATCGGAGAGGGCGAGGTAGGAGTTGGGGCGCTTGGCTTCGGAGAGGCGCTCGAAGGTCCCGGCGTCGATCAGCGTCTGGGCGAGGCGGTCGTACTCCTCGGCCGAGCCGTCGCACCATTGGACGGCGGCGGGTTCGGTCAAAGCGGCGATCTCCTCGACCCAGTCGAGGAGCTTGGCGTGCGTGGTCGGCGCGTCGGCCGTGGTCGTCTGGCTCATCCACGGCACTTTACTTGTCGGACCCGAGGCCGGGTCCGTAGAACGCCGCTACCCAGCTCAGCCGCGGGCGCCGAAATCGAGCGTGTAGGTGACGCCCTTGGAGGTGCCGGCGAACGCGTCGCCGCGGGCGATCCCGACGCCGAAGTCGCGCAGGCTGGGATCGAGGATGTTGGCCCGGTGCGGGGGGCTGTGCATCCACAGCCGCACGATGCCGAGCGGCGAGCCGTACTTCCGGCCCTCCCCGGCGGCGATGTTCTCCGCCAGGCGGTAGCTGGACGCGTGAAACAGGTACCCGGTATGCGCGACCCGCGTCGTCACGCTGCTGCCCCCCGGGCCGTAGTGGGAGAAGAGGCGGCTCCTCACCATGCTGAGCGAGTGGCCCGTCGCCGCCTTGCGCAGCGGCACCTTGAAGTGGAGCCGGGCGAGGCCGTGGCGCTCGCGCGCCGCGTTGACCAGGCAGAGGACCGAGGTGCGCAGCTGGTGGCCGGTGAGCTCGGCCGGAGCGTGGGACGACTTGCCGCAGAAGGAAGCGCTCGCGGCGCCGGGCAGGGCGCCGAGGCTGAATGACGCGATGAGGAGCGTTGCGAGAAGGAGCTTCGGTCGTCTCACTGGCATGGCCCTACCCTTCCGGTCGCAGGTCGGTCACTGAGAGATCGGCATCGCTGTTGCGGATCTTGAGCGTTGCCACTTCGTGCTTTCCGTCTTTGAAGTTGATTTTGCAATCGAATGTCTTGCCCTTTTTGACTTCCACGTCGGACGGACAATCGACGGAGGCGACCTTTTTACCCGTGGCACGCTCGATGTCCTGTTCGAGCGTGGCCTCGGTCTTCGCCGTGTCGAGCACGGTGCCGCCGCAGCCGGCGGCGACCAGGACCGCTACAAGGGCCAGCGCGCCAACGCGAGCCACGCCCACCTGTCGCCTGCTCCGCCAAATTGCGCCGGCAAGTATTTCAGGCCGGGAGGTTGGGCGCCGGTACGTCGGTCGCGATGCCCGCATCGAGCGCCCGCATCGGCGCCCGAGCCTTGAGCAGCATCTCCTCGTGCTCCGCCTCCGGATCGGACTGCGTGACGATCGCGCCACCGGCGCCGATGCTCGCACCGTCGCCGCCGAGCACGATCGTGCGGATGACGACGCTGAGATCGCAGCCGCCGCCGAGGCCGAGGTAGCCGAGCGCGCCGGAATAGACCCCGCGGGCCTCGCCCTCGAGCGCATCGACGATCTCCATCGTGCGACGCTTCGGGGCGCCGGTCATCGAGCCGGGCGGGAAGCAGGCCCTGACGCACTCGGCCGGCGCGACGCCCTCGCGCAGACGGCCGCGGACGGTGGTGACCAGCTGGTGGACGGTCTCGTGGGTCTCGACCCGCATCAGGGCCGGCACACGGACGCTGCCCACCTCGCAGACCGAGCCGAGGTCGTTGCGGAGGAGGTCGGCGATCATCAGGTTCTCGGCGCGGTTCTTCTCGCTGCGCGCGAGCGCGGCCGCGAGGCGGGCGTCCTCGCCGGCGTCGCCGCCGCGACGGCAGGTGCCCTTGACCGGCATCGCCTCGATCTCCCGGTCGGCGCCGATCCGCAGGAACCGCTCCGGCGAAGAGCTGAGCACGGCCAGCTCGCCGAAGCGCAGGAAGGCCGAGAACGGCGCGGGGTTGACCCGCCGCAGGCGACGGTAGAGCTCCAGCGGGTCGGCGCCGGCCTCGGCGCGAACCGTGTTCGTGAGGCAGACCTCGTAGCTCTCTCCCTCGGCGAGGAGCCGCTTGCACTCCTCGATGTCCGCGAGATACCGCTCGCGGTCGCGGGCAAGCCGGAAGTCAGGCGGGTCGAGCACGGCGCCGGTATTGAGCTCTTCAAGCTCCGGCAGTGCGAGCAACCGCTCCCGCGTGGCCTCGATCCAACTCTCCGCTCGCTCCTCTCCTCCGGACTCGGCAAGACAAAGCAGGTAAGAGCAGCCTTCCAGGTGGTCGAACGCGATCAGCTGATCGGCGAAGACGAATGCAGCATCGGGATAGGGAGAGCTGTGCGCCATCCCTCCCCCGCACACGGCCTTCAGCTCATAGCCGAAGTAGCCGACGAAGCCGCAATCGAGCTCGAACGGCAACTCGGCCTCCGGCAGACGCAGGCGCTCCAGCTCCCCCCCCAGGTACTCGAAGATCGATTCGGACCTCCGCTCGACCTGTCCCCGGCGCTCGACCCGTACCTCCCCAAGCTCCACGTCATAAGAGACCGTCGCCGCCAACGGCCCGCTCGCGTCGCCGATGAAGGAGAACCGCGCCCGCTCATCCGCGCCGCCCACACCGCCAGAACTGCTGTCGAGCCAGAAGGCATGATCGCTATCGCCGTAGAGATGAGCGAATGCGGCCTCGGCGTCTATCTCTGCTCCGAGCCTCTCCACCACGAGCCGCAGCGGCAAGGAGGCGGAGGCACCCCCCACCCAACGCGCCGCCGGCGGCC
>JBLMYD010000068.1:0-5021 GCA_050258095.1 Chloroflexota bacterium | reverse complement strand
GGGAGCGCCGGCGGAGGAACCCCCGAAGGCCCGGTCCACTCAAGCTAGCGCCGGAGCTCCGAAGGGCGGAGTGTGCACCGGAAAACGCCAAGCTTTGAGGCTCTTCGGGGCGCTTCGGATTGAGCTTGAGCTTGTGGTGTGCCGAGAAAGGGTCGGCGGGGGCCCCTCCCAAAACACTCCAGCGAGGCTCCTGCCGAGCGTTTTGGGAGGGGCACCCGCCGACCCTTTTCCCGCTACGGAGCCAGAATCTCGATCAACTCTCCCAGCGCGTCCGGTGTCGCGATCGGCGTCAGGATCGGCAATGTCACTCCGCCCGCGACGAAGGCGTCGATGCGCGCTCTCATCTCCTCCGGACCGCCGAAGACGAACATCTCCTCGATCAGCTGCCAGGGGGCCGCCGCCGCGGCGCCCTGCCGGTCGCCGGACTCCCAGGCCGCGACCATCGCCTCGATCTGCTCGCCGTAGCCGAGCCAGCGGTAGAAGGCGGCGTAGACCGGGACGGTTATGTAGGAGGAGAACATGAAGCGGGCCAGCGGCTCGACCGCCTCGCGCTCGCCCGGCAGGCAGAAGAAGCGGCAGAGCAGCTCGAAGCCCGCGGGCGCCCCCTCGAGCTGGGCGACGACCTTGGGCAGGCCGCCGAGCGGCAGGAAGTTCGTGAAGGCGCCGTCGGCGCGCTCGACCGCGAGGTCGAGCATCTTGCCGCGCAGCGCGGCGAGGACGATCGGCACGCGCGCGGCCGGCGCCGTCTCCAGCTTGAAGCCGCTCGCGGTGCGCTCGCCGGCGAGCGCCGTCTGCAGGAAGTCGAGCGTCTCGCGCACCCTGCTCAGCGGTCGCTCGAAGGGGATCCCGTTCCAGCCTTCGACGATCCGATCCGAGGAGGAGCCGATGCCGAGCACGAAGCGCCCGCCCGAGGCGTCGGCCAGCGCCGCGGCCTCCTGCGCGAGCAGCGCCGGACCGCGCTGGAAGACGCCGACGATCCCGGTGCCGAGCCGTGCCCGCTCGGTCCAGGCCGCGCTCAGCGCCAATGGCGTGAAGCCGTCGGGCCCGTTCGTCTCGCCGCTCCAGAGGTCTGTGTAGCCGGCTGCCTCGGCCCGCTTGACCAGCTCCTCGTGCGCCGCCAACGGCGTCCCGGGCAACGGCAGCGTCAACCCCCAGCGTCCAGCCATGAGCCGACCCTATAGCCTGCGGACCGCATGGAGGGCAGCTCTCCCACTACGCCCGACCGCAACCTCGCCCTCGAGCTGGTGCGCGTCACCGAGGCGGCGGCGCTCTCCGCCGCCCGCTGGGTCGGCCGGGGCGACAAGATCGCCGCCGACCAGGCCGCCGTCGACGCGATGCGCTTCGTCCTCGACTCGGTCTCGATGGACGGCTTCGTGGTGATCGGCGAGGGAGAGAAGGACGAGGCGCCGATGCTCTACAACGGCGAGGAGATCGGCGACCGCAGCCCGCCGGTCGTCGACATCGCCGTCGACCCGCTGGAGGGGACCCGCCTCTGCGCCCTCGGCATGCCCAGCGCCCTGGCGGTGATCGCGCTGGCCGAGCGCGGCACCATGTTCGACCCCGGCCCCTGCGTGTACATGGAGAAGATCGCCGGCGGCGAGGAGATCGCCGACCTGCTCGACCTCGACCGGCCGCTGACCGAGACGCTGAAGCTGGTCGCCGAACGCAAGGGCGGCAGCGTCGGCGACGTCACGGTCGTCATGCTCGATCGCCCCCGTCATGAGGAGGCGATGCGCGAAGTGCGTGAGGCGGGCGGCCGCATCCGCCTGATCACCGACGGCGACGTCTCGGCGGCCCTGCTCGCCGTCAGCGAGCGCTCGCCGGTCGACCTGCTCTGGGGGATCGGCGGCACCCCCGAGGGAGTGCTCTCGGCCGCGGCGCTGAAGTCGATGGGCGGCGAGATGCTCGGCCGTCTCTGGCCGCGCAACGACGAGGAGCGCAGCGCCGCCGTCGACGCCGGCTACGATCTCGATCGCATCCTCACCGCCGACGACCTCTGCGCCGGCGAGGACGTCTTCTTCTCCGCCACCGGGGTAACCGACGGCGACGTCCTGCAGGGCGTCCGCTACCGCGGTCCGGGGGCCACAACCGAATCGCTCGTCATGCGCTCGCGCTCGGGCACCGTGCGGCGCGTCCACGCCCGCCACGATCGCTCCAAGCTGCGGGCGATCATCGGCGAGCGCTACGGCTGAATAGGCCACCCGTCCGGCCTGCAGTTCTTGTTCTGTCCAAAAATCCGCCAGAGCGGATATACTGATCAAATATTATCTAGCATTGTCAGGGGATCGGTGGATAAGACATCCGGGGGAGAGGCCGGACCGCGACTGAGAGCCGGCTCCTCGGTCCTGATGCTCCTGTCGGCGCACCTGAACGTGCGGATCCTGCGGGCGCTCGCCGACGGACCGCTGCGCCTGGCCGATCTGCGCAAGGCGATAGGCGGCCCAGCTCAGTCGACGCTGCGCGGGAACCTCGCCAAACTGACGGAGATCGATGCCCTCCACAAGCGAATACGCGACAACGGCTCGAGCGTCCAGGGCTACGAGCTGACGCCCTGCGGCGAGGAGCTGCTGCGCGCCGCTGACGCCGTCGACGCGTGGCTGGGCCTGGCTCCGGGTGGACCGCTCACACTCCGCGACACGGGCGCGAAATCGGCGATCAAGGCGCTGGTCGGAGGCTGGACCTCGGCGATCGTGCGTGCCCTCGCTTCCCGCCCGCTCACCCTCACCGAGCTCGACAAGCTGATCGACAACTGCACCTACCCGGCGCTCGAGCGGCGCCTCTCGGCGATGCGCCTCGCCGGGCAGATCGAGCTGCGTGAGAGGAGCGACGGCTCCGGACGGCACTACACCGTCGAGCCGTGGCTGCGCCAGGCGATCGGACCGCTCACCGTCGCGGCGCGCTGCGAGCGCCGCCACATGCGGGAGACGACCGGGCCGATCGCCCGCATCGACGTCGAGTCCGCCTTCCTGCTGGTCGCCCCGATGCTCGAACTCTGCGCCGGCACCAGCGGAGTCTGCCAGCTCGCGGTCGAACCCGGCGGCCGCCACGCCGGTCGGCCCTGGGCCGGCGCCCAGGTCACGCTCGACGACGGCGCGGTCACCTCCTGCGTTGCGCGGCTCGAACCCCGCCCCGAGAACTGGGCCATGGGAACCGCCTCGGCCTGGATGGACGCGGTGATCTGCCGCGAGACCGAGGTGCTCGAATTCGGCGGCGACGGCGAGCTCGGCCGCGACATCGTCCACGGCCTGCACGACGCGCTCTTCGGCCAGTTCGCCCTCACCCAGAGCGACTAGCGGATCCGGCGGCGCTTGTCGTCCCGCCGCAGCCGCAGTCCTTCTCGCCGCCGGGGTCCGCCGCGTAGGGGAGCTCGCCGGTGTCGTTCACCTCGTGGCGCAGCGAGTTGATCACCGCGCCGGCCAGCAGCGCCAGGCTGAGCACGTAGAACCAGAGCAGGGCGATGAGGACGAAGCCCAGGGTCGAGCCGAAGCGCGAGAGGCTGGAGATGCTCGTCAGGTAGACCGGGAAGAGCCAGTTGGCGATGCCGGCGGCGACGGTGACGAAGAGCGCCCCGGGCCAGACGTCGCGCCACGGCATGCGCCCCTTCGGCACCGCCCAGAAGATCACGCAGCAGATCAGGAAGGTGACGAGGATCGCCGCGCCGAGCAGCAGCGCCGTGTCGATCGCCTTGATGTCGGAGAGGCCGAGCGGCAGCCGGTCGGTGCTGGAGACGAGGGCGCTCTCCGTCGCCGGCAGGAAGATGCTGGCGGTGAAGAAGAGGACGACGACGGCGAGCATCGCGAAGGAGAAGCGCTTCTGCTCGACCCAGCCACGGCACTCGACGTGGTAGATGCGACAGAACGCCGTGTCCATCGCCCCCCAGAAGGAGGCGCCGATCCAGAGCGAGCCGAGGAAGGCGGCGATCCCGATCGTCGTCGCGTTTTCCTGGATCCGGTCGAGCACGTCTTTCAGCGTCTGCTGCTCGGTGTTGGGGAAGAGCCGTTGCAGGTCGGCGATCACGCTGCCCTCGACGCCGCCGATCTTCAGCACCTGGCCGAAGACGAAGAGCACGAGCAGGGCGAAGGGGAAGACCGAGAGCATCAGGTTGTAGGCGACCATCGCCGAGAGCCCGGTGACGTTCTCGCGGTAGGCGCGGAACCAGAAGGCGCGGAGCCAGGGACGGGATTTACGCACAGAGCTGGGCATTTGCCTTCACGCCGTTGACTTCAGAAACTGAAGCGACTAACATGCGAACAGACGTTTGAGCGAACTCGGAACGCCCCTCGCAAGGGGAAGGCAGCGCAGACTAGTCGGCTTCACGGACCGGACCGCCGGTCCGTTTTTTCGCGACTTTCGGCCCGCGTCTGCATTCGTAAGAGCAGTACTTGAAATTCGACGACGAGGAAACGGGTAAGACACGATGCTGGTAGCAGAGCTTCAAGAGCTTGAGGAGGTCAAAGGCCTCATCACAAGGGGACAGCAGCTCGGGGTGCTGACCTTCGGCGACGTCGCCGCCGCGGTCTCGGAGGTCGACCTCGACGAGTCCGACGTCGAGGACCTCTACGGCCACCTCGAGAAGTCGGGCATCGAGCTTGTCGAGGACATGGACCCGGCCCAGAAAGCGGCCGCGGAAGCATTGCCGATCGACACCGGCAAGAAAGGCCGGCGCCGCCAGAAACAGGCGCTCGACCTGAAACCGGACATGACGACGGACAGCCTGCAGCTGTTCCTCAAGGACATCGGCAAGGTGCGGCTGCTGACCGCCGCGGAGGAGGTCGAACTCGCCAAGCGGATCGAGCGCGGCGACCTCGACGCGAAGCAGAAAATGGTCGAGTCCAACCTGCGCCTGGTCGTCTCGATCGCCAAGAACTACCGCAACCAGGGGCTGCCCTTCCTCGACCTGATCCAGGAGGGCACGCTCGGCCTCGTCCGCGCGGCGGAGAAGTTCGACTACCGCAAGGGCTTCAAGTTCTCGACCTACGCGACCTGGTGGATCCGCCAGGCGATCGCCCGCGCGCTCGCCG
>JBLMYD010000067.1:0-6884 GCA_050258095.1 Chloroflexota bacterium | reverse complement strand
CCCCTCATCGAGTGAAGCTCCACCTCCGGATCGAGAACAGCCACGAACGCACCCAGATCCCGCTCGTTGAACGCACGGATGAACTCACGAACAGGATCGTGGCCCACGAGTCTCGTCCCCCCTAACGGGCGTTCCGGTAGGGGTGAAGCGTCTTGTACTTTTTCGCGGCTGCTCGCTCGGGCGCCAGCAATCCCCGCTGCTCGAAAAAGTTAAGCGGAACCCCTACCGGAACGCCCCGGTCCGCCGGGACGCCCTTCAAGCCCCATGACACTTCTTGTACTTCTTCCCTGAGCCACACCAGCAGGGATCGTTGCGGCCGATCTCTTTCTCCCGCTCGTCCTTGACCACGGTCTCGACCACCTCGGTCACGCCGTTGCCACCCGGCGGGCCGACGGGGGCTGCGACGGCTTCCAGGCCGGCGCCGGCCGCGACCTGCTGGAGCGCCGAGGGCTGCGCCTCGAGGGTCCCGCCCGAGTACGACAGCGCTCCTCCGCCGCCATTGTGGGCAAAGGCCTCCTGCGCCCGCGAGGGGTCGATTTCGACCTCGACGTGGAAGATCGTCTTGCTGAACTCCTCCCAGATCGAGTGCATCAGCTCCTCGAACATGACGAAGCCCTCGTTCTTGTAGGCGACCAGCGGGTCGATCTGGGCGAAGCCGCGCAGGTGGATGCCCTCGCGCAGGTAGTCCATGTCGTATAGGTGCTCGCGCCAGCGGTTGTCGATCACCTGCAGCAGGATCGAGCGCTCGAGGAACCGCATCAGCTCCTCGCCGAAGACCCCTTCGCGCTCGTCGTAGGCGCTCATCGCGTCTTCGTCGAGCTCGTCCTTGAGCTTCTCGCGGTCGACCGCCTCCGGCGCCAGCGAGCCGACCTCTAGGCTCACCGGCCAGATCTGGCGCAGCTGCGCCTCCATGCCGGGCATGTCCCAGTCGTCCAGCACGTCGCCCGGGGTGTACTCGTCGACGAGCCGCTCGATCACGCCCTCCATCTCGTCGCGGGCGATCTCCGACATGTCGCGCCCCTCGAGGATCTCGCGCCGGTACCTGTAGACGACGCGGCGCTGCTCGTTCATCACGTCGTCGTACTCGAGCACCCGTTTGCGGATCAGGAAGTTCTGCTCCTCGACCTTCTTCTGGGCGCCCTCGACGGTTTTCGTCAGCATCCCGGCTTCCAGCGGCATCTCCTCGCCCTCCTCGTCGACCGGGCCGAGGCGATCGAGGATCTTGTAGATCCGGTCGCCGGCGAAGAGGCGGATGACGTCGTCTTCGGCGGAGAGGAAGAAGCGGCTCTCGCCCGGGTCGCCCTGGCGACCGGAGCGGCCGCGCAGCTGGTTGTCGATGCGGCGGGACTCGTGGCGCTCGGTGCCGCAGATGTAGAGGCCGCCGAGCTCGCGCACCTCCTCCGCCTCGGCGTCGCACTGCGGCTTAAGCTCCTCCGTCTTCGCCGCCAGAGCCTCCTCGTAGCCATCGTCGCCGGCGGTGACGCCCTTCTTCTTCAGCTCGTGGATCGCCAGCTGCTCGGCGTCGCCGCCGAGCTTGATGTCGACGCCGCGGCCGGCCATGTTGGTGGCGATCATCACCGCGCCCTTGCGCCCGGCCTGAGCGATCAGTTCGCCCTCTCGCTGGGCGTGCTCGGGCTTCGCGTTGAGCACGGCGTGTTCGATGCCGCGCCGCTTCAGCTCCTCGGAGATCATCTCGGAGACCTCGACCGAGACGGTGCCGACGAGGATCGGCTGGCCCTTCTCGTGGCGGGCGACGATCTCCTCCAGCACCGCTTTCCACTTGCCGTCCTTGGTCTTGAAGATCTGGTCGTTCTGGTCGGCGCGGACCATCGGCCGGTGGGTCGGGATCTCGACCACCGGCACTTTGTAGATCTTCATGAACTCTGTCGCCTCGGTCAGCGCCGTGCCGGTCATCCCGGCGAGCTTGTCGTAGAGGCGGAAGTAGTTCTGCAGCGTGATCGTCGCCAGGGTCTGGTTCTCCTCGCCGATCGCGACGCCCTCCTTGGCCTCGACCGCCTGGTGCAGCCCCTCCGACCAGCGCCGGCCGTCGAGGATGCGGCCGGTGAACTCGTCGATGATCTTCACTTCGCCGTCGATCACGGCGTAGTCGGTGTCCTTCTTGTAGAGGGCCTCGGCCTTGAGCGCCTGGACGAGGTGGTTGACGAGGCTGCCGTGTTCGCCGAGGTAGAGGTTGTCGACGCCGAGGAAATCCTCGGCCCGTTTCACCCCCTTCTCGGTCGGCGCCACCGTTTTGTGCTTCTCGTCGAACTCGTAGTCGTACTCGGCCTCGGAGGTGTCCTTCGACTCCCCTAGCGAGCGCAGCTTGTCTTTGGCCTGGACGCCGTCCATCTGCCGCGCCAGGCGGGCGAAGGTGTAGTAGGTCTGCGCCGCCTGTTCGGGCGCACCGGAGATGATCAGCGGCGTGCGCGCCTCGTCGATCAGGATGTTGTCGACCTCGTCGACGATCGCGAAGTTGTGGCCGGGCTGGACGCAGTGCTCGAGCGAGTCCGACATGTTGTCGCGCAGGTAGTCGAAGCCGAACTCGGAGTTGGTGCCGTAGACGACGTCGCAGGCGTACTTCCGCTGCCGCGCGGCGTGGTCGTCGGGGTCCTGGATCGCGGCGACGCTGACGCCGAGCATGTCGTAGATCGGCTTCATCCATTCGGCGTCGCGGCGGGCGAGGTAGTCGTTGACGGTGACGATGTGGACGCTGCCGCCGAGCGAGTTGAGGAAGGCGGCGAGCGTCGCGGTCAGCGTCTTGCCCTCGCCGGTCTTCATCTCGGCGATCGCCCCCTCGTGCAGGGCCATGCCGCCGATCAGCTGGACGTCGTAGTGGCGCTGGCCGAGCGCTCGTCGGGCCGCCTCGCGAGTGAGGGCAAACGCCTCGGGGAGGACGTCGTCGAGGCTCTCGCCCTCGCCCACGCGCTTGCGCAGCGCGTCGGCCTCCTCGCGCAGCTCATCGTCGCTGAGCAGCTCCATCTCGGGCTCGATGCCGTTGATCAGCTCCGCCCGCTTCTCGTAGCCCTTGAACTTGCGCCCCTCGCCGACGCGGAGTGCGCGGGTGACCATGTCCCGTGCATTAGCCATTGCGAGACAGGGTAGCTGCCTTGCGCTCAGGCCCGCGGGTCCTGTCGCGGCGGCTTTCCCCCATGTGCTCGGACGCTGGCGCGTCCTGCGCTATGGGGGACCCCCTGCCGCCGCGCCACCCGCGGGTCAGCCGCTGTCAGAGATCCACGTCGAGCCCAGCTCAGCCAGCTGCTCTGCCCCGAAGCCGGGCGACGGCCTTGCGAGTCCTGCTGCGCTTGCGGCGTTGATCGCGGTGCTTCTTCACCTGCCGGCGGATGTCCTCGGCGAGCTCGTGGATCGTGTGCGCCATCTCAGGCGAGGCCTCGCGGGCGCGCAGGGTAACTCCCTTCAGCCTCAGCGTCGCCTCCCCCACCTGGCTGTCCTCGATCGAGGGATTGCGCTCTTCGTAGAGCTCGACATCGAGCGTTGCCAGCTCCGACACCTGCTTGCCGATCCGGCGGAACCGCTTCGTCACGTGACCACGAAGCTCTTCGGTCACCTCGACGTTGCGTCCACGTATCTCGATCCGCATCTCTCCCTCCTCGGTTCTGTCCCCTCGATGCTACTCATCCGCGCGCGAACGCTCACAGCCGACGGGTGAAGGTGACCGCGACGACGCGGACGGCGCCGGCGTCGCGCAGCAGGCGGGCGCAGGCGGCGAGCGTCGCGCCGGTCGTGAGCACGTCGTCGACGAGGACGACGCTGCGGGGCGCCTCGCCGGCGAGGCGGAAACGCGGCGGGTGGCCGATCCGCCGGCCGCGGCGCTTGCCGACCTGCCGCGTCCCGCCGACCCGGGCGAGGCAGGGGCGGGACGGCAACTCGGTGCGCTCCGCCAGCGCCGTCGCGATCTCGACCGCGGGGTCGAAGCCGCGCTGCAGGGTGCGCGCGGTCGCGGTCGGGACCGGGACGATCGTGCCGCTCAGCACGCTCGCCGGCGCCAGCCACTCGATGCGGTCGGCGATCAGGCCGGCGACCGGCAGCAGGCGGCGGAACTTCAGCGCCGCGACGAGCTGGCGGGCGACGCCCTCGTGCGAGGCGGAGGACCAGGCGCGGTCGAGGCCGGCGGCGCCGAGCCCGGTCAACGGCTCGGCCGCGGCAAGGCGACGCCTGCAGCGCGTGCAGATCACCGCCTCGCGGCGGCAGGAGCGCCCGCAGGCCGCGCAGAGCGGCGGCACGAGCCCGGCGGAGAGGACGTGCAGAGGCTGCATGCCCCGAGCCTGGCGAGCGCCGGCGCGCGCGTGGTGCGCACAGTGTCAAAAATGAGCTACGCCTCTGCGACGCGACCCGCGATGGCGCCGACGAGCATCGCCCGCGGCGCCAGCTCGGCCCCAGCGAGCAGGATCGAGTCGCGCACCCAGGCACCCTCGCCGATGCGGCAGCCGTCGCCGACGATCGCCGGGCCCTGGATGCGCACCCCGGCGCCGAGCTCGACCCCCGCGCCGATCAGCGCCGGGCCCTCGACCTCGGCGCCGTCGAGCGGGCTCGCCGCGCGAACGCCGTCTGCCACCTCCGGCGCCCCGGGCTCGACCGCGACCGCGCCGCGCAGCGCGTCGAGGTTGCCCTGGCGCAGCTCGTCGAGGTTGCCGATGTCGTTCCAGTAGGCGTCGATCTCGTGCGAGTAGAAGGGCACGTCGTTCTCGAGCAGCGCCGGGAAGACGTCCATCGCCCAGTCGGCGAAGCCCGGCGGGTCGCCCTCCCCCGCCGCCTTGCTCGTGCCGGGTGCCGGGAAGAAGTCGAAGATCTCGGAGCGGAACATGTAGATGCCGCAGTTGGCGAGGTCGGAGAGCGCTTCGGCCGGCTCGGGCTTCTCCTGGAAGCCCTGGATGCGGCCGTCGGCGCCGGTGATCGCGACGCCGAACTGCGTCGTGTCGGCGACCCGCTTGGTCGCCAGCGTCGCGACGCCGTCGTGGGACTCGTGGAAGGCGCGCATCGCGGCGAGGTCGATGTCGGTGAGCGCGTCGCCGGAGATGACGAGGAAGGAGTCGCCGAGGAAGCCGGCTGCGTTGCGCACGCCGCCCGAGGTGCCGAGCAGCGCCTCCTCGCGGCTGTAGGAGAGCTCGATGCCGAAGGCCGAGCCGTCGCCGAAGTGGCCCTCGATCGTCTCCGGGAACCAGTGCAGGTTGGCGATCGCCTCGGCGAAGCCGTGCCCGGCGAGCAGGCGCACGATGTGCTCCATCACCGGCCGGTTGAGCACCGGCACCATCGGCTTCGGCATCGCGTAGGTGATCGGCCGCAGCCGGGTGCCCAGCCCCGCGGCGAGAACCATTGCCTTCATCGGCCGATGACTCTAGTACCGGTAGTGATCGGGCTTGTAGGGGCCCTCGACGGGGACGCCGAGGTAGGCGGCCTGCTCCTCGGACATCTTGGTCAGGCTGACGCCGAGCGCCGCGAGGTGCAGTCGCGCGACCTTCTCGTCGAGATGCTTGGGCAGCACGGTGACGTCCGTGGCCGTGGACCCCTCGGGACGGTTGAAGAGCTCGATCTGCGCGATCACCTGGTTGGTGAACGAGTTCGACATCACGAAGCTCGGGTGCCCGGTCGCGTTGCCGAGGTTGAGCAGGCGGCCTTCGGAGAGGAGGATGATCGAGTGGCCGTCGGGGAAGCGCCACTCGTCGACCTGCGGCTTGACGTTGACCTTCTCGGCCGCCGAGGCTTCCAGCCCGGCGACGTCGATCTCGTTGTCGAAATGGCCAATGTTGCCGACGATCGCGTTGTGCTTCATCCGCCCCAGGTGGTCGGCGGTGACGATGTCCTTGTTGCCGGTGGCGGTGATGAAGATGTCGGCCGTCTCGACGACCTCCTCGAGCGTCCGCACCTCGAAGCCCTCCATCGCCGCCTGCAATGCGCAGATCGGGTCGACCTCGGTGACGATCACGCGAGCGCCCTGGCCGCGCAGCGACTCGGCGCAGCCCTTGCCGACGTCGCCGTAGCCGCAGACGACGGCCACCTTGCCGCCGATCATCACGTCGGTGGCGCGGTTGATCCCGTCGATCAGCGAGTGGCGGCAGCCGTAGAGGTTGTCGAACTTCGACTTGGTGACGGAGTCGTTGACGTTGATCGCCGGGAAGAGCAGATCGCCGGTCTCGGCCAGCTGGTAGAGCCGGTGCACGCCGGTGGTCGTCTCCTCGGTGACCCCCTTGATCCCCGCGGCGATCCGGGTCCAGCGCTGCGGATCGACCTCGAGCGAGCGCTGCAGGGTTGCGAGCACGACGCGGAGCTCCTCCGAGTCGGCCGAAGCCGGGTCGGGCACGGCCCCCGCCCGCTCGAACTCGACGCCCTTGTGGACGAGCAGGGTGGCGTCGCCACCGTCGTCGAGGATCATGTTCGGGCCCTCGCCGTCGGGCCAGAGCAGGGCCTGCTCGGTGCACCACCAGTACTCCTCCAGCGTCTCGCCTTCCCAGGCGAAGACCGGGATGCCGGCGGCGGCGATCGCGGCGGCGGCGTGGTCCTGCGTCGAGAAGATGTTGCAGCTGGCCCAGTGGACCTCGGCACCGAGGGCGATCAGGGTCTCGATCAGCACGGCGGTCTGCACCGTCATGTGCAGAGAGCCGGTGATCCGCGCCCCCCGCAGCGGACGGGAGGCCGCGAGCTCCTCGCGGGTCTGCATCAGGCCGGGCATCTCCACCTCGGCGAGGGCGATCTCCTTGCGCCCAAACTCGGCGAGGCCGATGTCGGCGACCTTGTAGTTGGCGGTGGCGGTGACCATCGATTCCTTTCGATTCTTTTCCCGGGCTGGAGAAAAGGATACGGAGCTTGCGTGTAGGGGGAAGGGCCGTCGGGTCCCCTCCCCAAAACGCGCGGCAGGAGCCGCGCTTGAG